>NZ_JBICWT010000003.1:511501-668351 GCF_043199955.1 Streptomyces sp. NPDC048514
GACGCCGACGTGGCGGCAGTGGCGGCAGTGCCTCGCTCGGACGCCGACGTGGCGGCAGTGGCGGCAGTGCCTCGCTCGGACGCCGACGTGGCGGCAGTGGCGGCAGTGCCTCGCTCGGACGCCGACGTGGCGGCGCCTCGAGCCGAGGTGGTGGAAACGGCGGCCGGAGTGGAGATGGCGGCGGGAGTGGAAGTGGCGGTGGTGGCGGGGGTGTTCACGGTGGACCTCATAGCGCGGTCAGGTGCGGGAACAGCTCGTGGCAGGCGGTGCACCGCATGATCGACTGGCAGCGGGCGGGTCCGAAGGTGCTGTGCGGCCGGGTGGCCCGGGAACCGCAGTGCGGGCAGAGCACCCCGGCGAGCTGGACGAGGACCGGGCCGTCCCCGTGCGCCGGCGCGGGCGGGGCGATGCCGTGGGCGGCGAGCTTGTCCCGCCCGGCCGCCGTGATGCGGTCCGTCGTCCACGGCGGTGTCAGCACCTGACGGACCCGTCCGTCCGGGTGGCCACCGGCGGTGAGCACCTGCTGGATCGCCGAGACGATGGCGGGCAGTGCGGGACAGCCCAGATAGGTGGGTGTGACCTCCACTTCCAGCACTCCGTCGGCACCGGGGGCGACCGAGCGGATCACGCCGAGGTCGCCCAGTCCGATCACCGGCAGCTCCGGGTCCGGCAGGGCCTCCACCAGCGTCCGGATCTCCGATACCGGACGCGCCGGCACCCGCATCTCCGGCGCCGGACGCGCCGGCACCCGCATCTCCGGCGCCGGACGCGCCGGGCCGCGCGGGCCGGACGTCGCCGCCGGGGCGGTACGGCCGCTCACCAGGTGCCTCCGGGGAACTGGCGGTGCACCGACTGCAGTTCGGCGATCAGTGACGGGAACTCCTCGGTGTGCAGGCCCGCCCGGCCGCCGCGGGCCTGCCACGGCGGGGTGGGCACGGTGAGTCCGGCGCGGGCGACGACCTCGCTGGTGCGCCGCTCCCACAGCGGGCGCAACGGAGCCGGTGAGGGCACGGTGCCGGCCGCGACGAGCCGGCGCAGCACCTCGTCCTCCTCGAACAGTTCCGCCGTGTAGGGCCACACCCGGTCCAGGCCCTCCTGCATCCGGCGGCCGCTCTCGGGAGTGCCGAGGCCGAGCCGCTCGGTCCAGGTGTCGGCGTGCAGCCGGTGGAACGCGACCTCCTTGGCGGCCCGCTGCCCGAACGCGGCGAGTTCGGGGTCCGCACACCCGCCCAGCGCCTCGTAGTGGAGGACGGCGTAGTGGGTGTGGACGAGCTGCCGGGCGACGGTCGCCGCGAAGTCGCCGTTCGGCAGCTCGGTCAGCAGGGCGTTGGTGAACTCCCGGTCGGTGCGGCCGAAGGCGAAGTCGTCCTCGCCGCGGCCGGTTCCGTCGGCGCGTCCGCTGAGGGTGAACAGCACCCGGGCCTGGCCGATGAGGTCGAGGGCGATGTTGGACAGCGCCAGGTCCTCCTCGATGGTCGGCGCCCGGGTGATCCACTGGCACAGCCGCTGGCCGAGGACGAGCGCGTCGTCGCCGAGGCGCAGCAGGTGTACGGCGAGATCGGTGTCGGCACGGACGCCTCCCGCGGTGCCGGGTGCCGGGTCAGAGGTCGTGGTCACCGTCGGGGCCTTTCTCGGTCAGCGGCGCGAACTGCTGCGGGTACCGGTACGGCTTGTGCCGGGCGTTGGCGAAGAACGGGTCGCGTTCGTCCGGGGAGGCGGTGTGCACGGCGTCGGAGCGGACCACCCACAGCGACAGCGGGTCGCCGCGCCGCGTGTACAGGTCGCGGGCCCTGAGCAGGGCCGTGTCCGCGTCGGAGGCGCGCACCGAGCCCACGTGCTGGTGGGCGAGACCGCGCCGGGGCCTCAGAAAGACCTCCCAGGAGGCGGGGGCCCCCTCTCCCTCCCGGTTCATACCTGCTCCCCCGTCCCGTCGTGCGTGCTCTTTCCGACACCGACACCGACACCGGCACCGACACCGGCACCGGCACCGGCACCTACGCCGACATCGGCACCGGCAGCCGTGCGGGCGGCGTACGCGGCGGCGGCCGTTCGCACCCAGGCGCCGTCCTCGTGTGCGGCGCGCCGGTGTGCGATGCGCTGCCGGGACCAGTGCGTGTCGTCCCCGAGGGCCTGCCGGTAGACGTCCCAGTCGACGGGCGTGAAGTCGTAGTGGCCGCGCTCCTCGTTCCACCGGATCGCCGGGTCCGGCAGGGTCAGGCCGAGGCGTTCGGCCTGCGGGACGCAGCTGTCGACGAAGCGCTGACGCAGCTCGTCGTTGGTGTGGCGCTTGATGCCCCAGGCCATGGCCCGGCGGGAGACCGCGGCACCGAGCGCGGCGGTCCTGGCGTCGGCACCGCCCGCCTGTGTGTCGGGCGGCCCGAACATCAGCGCCACGGCCGGCAACCACCAGCGGTTCACCGCGTCCTGGGCCATGGACCGCTGCTCCGGCGTGCCTTCGCACAGGGCGCGCATCAGGTCGTAGCCCTGCCGCACGTGGAAGGCCTCCTCCTGGCAGACCCGGCGCATCGCCCGCGCGTACGGCCCGTACGAAGTGCGGCACAGCGGCGCCTGGTTGATGACGGCGGCGCCGTCCGTCAGCCACGCGATGGTGCCGGTGTCCGCCCAGGTCAGCGCGGGGTGGTTGAACGTCGCCGAGGCGCGTTGCTGTCCCCCGTGCAGGGCGTCGAGCAGTTCGTCGCGGTCCACCCCGAGTGTCTCGGCGGCCGAGTAGAGGTACAGACCGTGACCGGCCTCGTCCTGGACCTTGGCGATGAGCACCGACTTGCGGTGCAGGGACGGCGCCCGGGTGAGCCAGGCGCCCTCCGGCTGCATGCCGATGATCTCGGAGTGCGCGTGCTGCGCGATCTGGCGGATCATCATGCGGCGGTAGCCGTCGGGCATCCAGTCCCGCGGTTCGACGGCCTCCCCCGCGGCGACGAGCGCCTCGAACCGGTCGGGCAGATCGTCCCGGCCGAGCGGCGCGTGCGTACCGTCGGCCGCGGTGTCCGCCGATGGCCCGCTCATGCTCCGCCTCCCCGGCCGGTCTCCGCCGCGACAGGGGCGTACGCGTCCCCGACCCGGATCCCTCGCCTGGGCACTGGCATCACTCCTTCGGCACTCCTCGGGCATTCGTGGCGCTGACGTCGCCCGGCAGGTCGGGCACAGCCTCCGTCTCGGAAAGAGGCCCCACGGCGGGTCCGCAATCCCCCGCCCCGCGGCCCGACCGCGTGACAAAGGTCACCCCACCCCGGGGGGATTGCGCCTCGGCGCGACCGCCTCTTGTTCGGGTGACAGGCGACAGACGCGACCCGCTCGGCGGCCGGCTCGCCGCGGTGGAAGGGGAAACCATGAGCACCATCAGGGAGTTGCTGGTCGAGCTCACCGGCACGCAGGAGTTCGCCGACGGCGACCGGGTCGGCGACGACGTCGACCTCGCGGCGAGTGGCATCGACTCCGGGGACCTGGTGCGTCTCGTCCTGCTCGTCGAGCAGCGCTCCGGTGTGGAGATCACGGCCGACGACATGGAGAAGCTGCACTCGATCGCCGATTACGAGCGGTTCGTGGCCGAGCGTTCCGCGGCCGGTGCCGGCGGCGGTGCCTGATGTGGCTGACGCAGCTGCTGGAACGCAACCGCCAGTGCTTCGCGGAGCGGACGGCGCTGGTCGACGAGCGGCGCGAGGTCACGTGGTCGCAGTTGCACGACCGCACGCTCGAACTCGCCCGCGGCCTGGCCGACCTGGGCATCGAACGCGGTGACCGGGTCGCCGTCCTGGCGAAGGACCGCATCGAGGTCCTGGAGAGCTATTTCGCGCTGGCCCGGCTGGGCGCGCTGTTCGTCCCGCTGAACCACAGCCTGACGGTGCCCGAGGTCGCCGGGATCGTCGAACGTGTCGGCGCGGTGGCCGTGCTCGGCGAGTCGGAACTGCTGGACCGGCACCCCGAGCTGCCGGCGTCGGTGCGGATCAGGGTGGCGTTCGACAAGCCCGCGTTCGAGGCGCTGGGGACCATGGCCGCCGACCGGGTCCTGCCGGCCGTGGCCGACACCGATCCGGTCGCCGTGCTGCACACGTCGGCGACCACCGGCCAGGCCAAGGGCGTCACGGTCGACAGTGCCTCGTTCCGCGCCATCGCCCTGGGCTGGCTGGTGATGGCCCGGCCCACGGACGACATCGTCATGGTCAACTGCTGCCCGCTGTACCACGGCAGCATGGTGGTGTCCCTGACCTACATGGCCGCGGGCGCCACCATCGTGCTGATGCCCGGCTTCACCCCGCAGCGGGCGCTGGCCGCCGTGGCGGAGCGCCGCGCGACGCACATGTGGCTGGTCCCGCAGATGCTGCGGTTCATGCTGCAGGCCAAGGGCGCCGAGCGGACCGATCTGTCCACGCTCCGGGAGGTCCTGTACGGCGCGGCCCCCATGCCCCTCGACGTGTACGCGGAGGC
This sequence comes from Streptomyces sp. NPDC048514, assembly GCF_043199955.1. Taxonomy (NCBI): domain Bacteria; kingdom Bacillati; phylum Actinomycetota; class Actinomycetes; order Kitasatosporales; family Streptomycetaceae; genus Streptomyces; species Streptomyces sp. NPDC048514. The sequence continues at coordinate 515,945 of NZ_JBICWT010000003.1, forward strand.
CGTACGGCGGCTCGGCTGCGGCTTCCGGCAGGTCTACGGCATGACGGAGGTCGGCGGTCCGTTCGTCACCCTCGGCCCCGACGAGCACCCCGCCCCCGGAGACGTCACCGCGCGCATCCCCTGCGGACGCGTGGTGCCCGGCATGTCCGCGCGCGCGACGGACGAGGCCGGCACGGAACTGCCGCGCGGTGAGATCGGTGAGATCGTCGTGCGCGGGCCGGGCGTCATGCAGGGGTACTGGAACGATCCCGAGGCCTCCCGGGAGATCGACCTCGGCGGCTGGATCCGGACCGGGGACCTGGGCTTCGTGGACGAGGCGGGCCGTATCCACCTCGTGGACCGCACCAAGGACCTCATCATCCGCGCCGGCCAGAACGTCTACCCGTCGGAGATCGAGCGCGCCCTGATGACCCATCCCGCGGTCCGGGACGCCGCGGTCGTCGGCATGGGCGACGAGGACTACGGCGAGGTGCCGCTGGCGTACGTCGTGGCCGAACCGGGGACCGGTACCGTGGAACTCCTCGCCCATGTCGCCCAGCGGCTGGCGCCCTACAAGCGGCCGCGGCGGGTGGAGTTCATCGAGCAGGTGCCGCGCAACCCGGCCGGCAAGATCATCAAGAAGCTGTTGCGGGCCTGACGGCGTGTCCCGGCAGCCGTCGGGCGCCCCGGCTCCCCCGAACCCGGCCGGCCGCCGCGGGCAGGCGGCGGCCGGTCTCGGTCGTCTCGTGGCCGCCCGACTTCAAGCATTCCGGGAGGAGTTGGCGGAGTCGGGGCTGGGCCTGGGGGTCGCGTCCGTCACCGAACCGCGGCTCTCGCCCGCCGGGCCCGGCGAGGCGTCCGCGGTGTCGTCGATGCCGCCGCCACGCCGTCTGGAGTTCCTCGCCGGGCGGCTCGCCGCGCGCCGTGCGCTGCGCGCGGTGGGGCTGGACTGCGGGGAGATCCCGCGTGCCGGGCGGCTGCCGCGGTTCCCGCCCGGGCGAGCGGCGTCCATCTCGCACAGCGCCGGGGTGGCGGTCGCCGTGGCGCGCGCGCCGGGCCGTGACACTCCGCTCGGCTGCGATCTGGAACTGCGTCCGCTCCCCGCGGGTGCGGCCCGCCTGGTGCTGCGCGAGGACGAGGAGGACATGCTGTCCGCCGCGCGGCCGGGGGGCGCGCCGTGGTCGGTGACCGCGCTGTTCTCCGCCAAGGAGGCCGCCTGGAAAGCCCTGCACACCGGCCGGGAACCCCTGCCCGGCGGCGAGTTGCGCGGCCTGCGCGACCTGCGTGCGCGGCCCTGGGCGGACGGCCTGCGCGTCGAGGCGCGGAACGCGGCGGCGCCCGCCGTGCACGTCCACGTGATCACGACGGGCCCGGGCGTCTTCAGCACGGTCCTCGGCCGGCCGGCCCACTGAACCCACGGCCGCACCCGTACCGACCGGACCGGCGCCGGCTTCCATCGCCCGGCGCCGACACCGAGGTCCGCACGCGCACGCGCACCCGGACCAGGGCGTCCGTGCCACGCGACCCGCGCTCGATCGGAGCCCCGTCTCCGGCGCCGAGAGGCCGGTGCCCGGACCGCCGTCCGGCTGGTGGCTCGGGCGCCGACCCGCACCAGGGCCGGCGGGCGCCGGCCCTGGTGCGGGGTCGGCTGGCAGGGGGCCGTCGAGCAGGGGTCCGTCAGGCCGGTGCGTTGACCAGGACCGCCATGTTGCCCGCCGGGTGGCGGTTGTCGTGGATGAGCTGGTGCGCCAGGCCGACCTCCTCGAAGCCGAACGTGCGTGACAGGCACGGGTCGACGACACCCTGGTCGATCAGCCGGGTCACCTCCCGCGCCTCCCGGGCGCTCGCCACGTGCGAGCCCTGCAGGCGCTTCTGCCGCATCCACAGGAACCGCAGGTCCACATCCCCGTTGTAGCCGGTGGTGCCGCCGCAGATGACGACCATGCCCCCGTTGTCGCACAGGTACATGGAGGTCGGGATGGTGTCGGCGCCCGAGTGCTCCAGCACGATGCGCGGGCTGCGGCGCTCACCGAGCACCTCCCAGAAGCGCCGTCCGAAGGCGCGGGCCCCGGTCAGCCAGCGGCCCATCGCCGCCTCGTCCGACGTGTCCGGCATCCGGCCCCAGTGCTCGAAGTCGCGCCGGTCGATCCACCCCTGTGCGCCGAGCTTCACGCAGAACTCGCCGCGCTCCTCGCTGGAGACGACCGCGACCGGGATGCCGCCGACGTGCCGGACGAGCTGGATGGCGATACTGCCGAGACCGCCGGCGCCGCCCCAGATCAGCACCGGGTCGCCGGGCCGGACCGTGTGCGGCTCCCAGCCGAAAAGCTGGCGGTAGGCGGTGGCCGCCGTCGCCATGTAGCAGGCGGACTCCGCCCAGGACAGCCGGGTGGGCTTGGGGTGGCACATGTAGTCGTCGACGACGGCGAACTGGGCGAAGGAGCCGTAGTTCTCCTCGTACCCCCACACCCGCTGAGTGCTGGAGAAGGCCGGGTCGGCGCCGAGCCGGATGTCCTCGGCCGACTCGTCCCAGCGGCTGGCGAGCACGACGACCTCGTCGCCGAGCCGTACGCCGCGCACGTCCTCGCCGACGGCCCACACGATGCCGGACAGGTCGGAGCCGCCGATGTGGAAGTCCTCCACGGCACCGGCCTTCTGCCGGGCGGCGATCACGTCGAGCGGCTGGCCGAGCGCCGCCCAGACGTTGTTGTAGTTGACCCCGGCCGCCATCACCTTGACGAGCACCTGCCCGCGCCGCACCGGGGGGACGTCGACGATCTCGGTGCGGAACGCGTCGACGGGCCGCCCGTAGCGTTCCCGGCGGATGAGGGAGGCGTACATCTGCCTGGGCACGGTGCCGAGTTCCGGCGCGTCACCGAGTTCGTAGAGGTCCTGGGGCGCGATCACGGTCACGTGGGATCTCCTGCACGGTCGGGGCCCCCGGGGGCCCGGTGAACGGGTGTGTCGAGGCCCCCTGGGGCCGGAAGGACGGGGGTCGGCGTGGTGGTGCGGTCGCCGGCCCGGCGCAGCGCCTTGGCGACCGCGGCGCCGATCAGCGCCATGGGCTCGGGTTCGGTCATCTCGTAGTGCCCGCAGGGCACGCTGTGGGTGTGCAGGGTCCCGGCGACGTGTGGCCGCCAGCCGTCGGCCTTGTCGGGCAGCACCGCGAGGTCCCCGGGGAAGTCCGTGGCCTCCTCCCGGGCCGCGCCGAAGAACAGCACGTCCCCGTGGAAGAGGCCGGGCGCGAACTGGGGGGCGAGGCGCAGGTTGTTGCGCATGACCTCGGCGATGGCAGCCGCCTCGGCGCGGGTCACCGGCGAACTCGCCGGGTCCGCCGCGACATCGGCGCCGATGCGGTCGAGGACGTCCGGCACGTCCGGCACATCGGCCGCGCCCGGCGCCACCGGCAGCCCTGCGACCCGCATCAGCAGGGCCGCGACCTGCCGTTCGGCCTCCGCGGCGTCGTACTCGCTGCCGTGGGGCTGGGGAGCGTCCAGCATGGCCAGCAGCTCCACCCGTTCGCCGCGCTCCTGCAGCGCGCAGGCCATGGCGTGTGCCACGAAACCGCCGTACGACCAGCCCAGGAGCCGGTAGGGCCCCTGCGGCTGCGTCTCGCGGACGAGGTCGACGTAGGAGGCGACCATGGCGGCGGCGTCCGGCGCGGGCGGGCGGGAGCCGTCGAGCCCCGCGGCCTGGATGCCGTAGACCGGCTGGTCGCCGCCCAGGTGGGGCAGCAGACCGGTGTACCGCCAGGACACGCCCGCACCGGGGTGGACGCAGAACAGCGGTGCGGCACCGCCCTCGGCGCGCAGCGGCAGCAGCGGTGCGAGGGCGTTCGCGCCGCCGCTCTCCGGCTGCGCGCCGGTGCCGTCGGTCGCGGCGAGCACACCGGCGACGGTGGGCGCGGCAAGCAGGGTCGCGGCCGGGAGGTCGAGCACACCAGCCTGCCGCAGCCGGCCCGCCAGCAGGACGGCGCGCATCGAGTCGCCGCCCAGGTCGAAGAAGTTGTCGTGCACGCCGATGCCGCCGATGCCGAGGGTCTCCTCCCACAGCCGGGTGACCGCCTGTTCGCGGTCGGTGCGCGGGGACACGTGCTCGGTCGTGAGCCGGGGCCGCGGGCCGAGGGAAGGCCCCGCGTCCGGGGCGGCGGCGGTGTCCTGGGCGCCCGGTCCGGTGCGGGCGCCGGGGGCGTCGAGCCAGTGGCGGTGCCGCTCGAACGCGTAGGGGGGCAGCGGTGCCCGCCGGGCCGTGTCCGGGGCGGCGGGCAGCGCGGTGTCCACGCCCGCGCTCCACAGCCGGCCCAGTGCCTCGGTGAGGACGAATCCGTCGGAGGCGTCGGCCTTGGCGTGCCGCATCGTGGTCACCGTCACCGGTGCCTCGGGTGCCAGTTGGGCCGCGGCCAGCTTGGTGAGGGTGTCCGCCGGCCCGATCTCCACCAGGACGGGGCGGCCCCGCTCCCACAGCGCCGTGATGCCGTCGGCGAACCGTACGGTGTCGCGGGTGTGGGCGATCCAGTGCCGGACCGAGGTCGCCTGGGCGTCGGTGATCCAGGTACCGGTGACGTTGGTGACGAACGGGATCCGGGGCGGGCGCAGGGTCACGCCCCGCAGCCGCCGCTCGTACGTCTCCAGAACCGGGTCCAGCACGTGGGAGTGGGCGGCGGCGGGTATCCGCAGCCGGCGGAACGGCATGTCGCGGCGGGCCAGTTCGGCCTCCAGGCGCGTCACGGCGGCGTCGTACCCGGCCACGGTGCAGGCGGCGGGGCCGTTGACCGCGGCCAGGGACAGCTCGTCGTCGAGGAGTGGCAGCACCTCCTCGACCGGCGCCGCCACCCCGACGGTCGCGCCGCCCGCGGAGCTGATCAGCCGGATCCGCTCGGTGACCAGGGGCAGCATGTCGTCGAGGTCGATGACCCCGGCCAGGCAGGCGGCGGTGTACTCGCCGAGCGAGTGCCCGATGAGCGCGTCCGGGCGTACCCCGGCCGCCATGAGGGTGCGGGCGAGGGCGTATTCGGTCACGACGAGGGCGAGGAAGGTGCTCGTGCTGTCCGAGCGCCGCTGCTCGAACAGGGCGGTGCGCAGGTCGGCGCCGAGGACCGGGCGCAGGATGCGCGCGCAGTCGTCGACGGTGTCACGGTAGACGTCCTGCTCGCGGTAGAGTTCCGCGCCCATGCCCGGGTACTGGGTGCCGCCGCCGGGCAGGAGGAACGCCACCCGGGCGGGCTCGTCGGACAGCGGCGGGGTGCCGGGGACGGCGGCGCGCAGCGCCGACAGTGCCTCGTCCCGGGATGCGGCCGTCACCGTCAGGCGGTGGCGCAGCGCGGGCCGGCCGGTGCGCAGGGAGTGCGCCACGTCGTCCAGGCGCAGTTCCGGGCGCCGCTCCAGGTGGCGGGCGAGCCGCTCGGCCTGGCCGCGCAGGGCGCCGGCCGTGCGCGCGGACAGCGGCAGCACCAGGCGCCGTCCGTCCTCGGGCGCGCGGGGCGGGGCGGGCGCGGTGGGCGGCGCCTCCTCGAGGACGACGTGGGCGTTGGTGCCGCCGATGCCGAAGGCGCTGACCGCGGCCCTCCTCGGGTGGCCGGCGGCGGGCCAGTCCTCCAGTGCGGTGGGGACCCGGAAGGGGCCGGCGGCGAAGTCGATGAGGGGGTTGGGCTGTTCGAAGTGGAGGCTGGGCGGTATCTGCCGGTGTTCGAGGGCGAGGACCGCCTTGACGAGTCCGGCGATGCCGGCGGCCGCCCCAAGGTGGCCGATGTTGGTCTTCACCGAGCCGAGGGCGCACGTGCCGCTGCGCCGGCTGGACTGCCGGAAGGCCTCGGTGAGCGCCGCCACCTCGATGGGGTCGCCGAGCCGGGTGGCGGTGCCGTGCGCCTCGACCAGGCCGATGGTGTCGGCGTCGACCATGGCCTGGGCCTGCGCGGCGAGGACGACCTCGGTCTGTCCGGCGGCGCTGGGTGCGCTGAAGCCGACCTTGCGGCGCCCGTCGTTGTTGACGGCGCTGCCCCGGATCACGGCCCGGATGCGGTCGCCGTCCGCCAGGGCGTCCTCCAGCCGCTTGAGTACGACGGCGCCGACGCCGTCGCCGGAGGAGGTGCCGGCGGCGTCCGCGGCGAACGCGCGGCAGTGGCCGTCGGGCGAGAAGGGGCCGCCGGGCACGTACCGGTAGCCGAGCAGCGCGGAGGGGTTGAGGGAGGCGGCTGCGGCGAGCGCGGTGTCGCAGCGGTGGTCGAGCAGGTCCTGGCAGGCGGTGTGCACGGCGACGAGCGCGGTGGAACACGCCGTCTGCAGCGACAGGCTCGGGCCGGTCAGCCCCAGCTCGTAGGAGATGCGGGTGGCGAGTGTGCCGAGGGAGTTGGCGGTGGCCGCGTGCACCAGCTCGACCGACCCGGGCTGCCCGGCGTACCTGGGGTGCACATGGGCGGGGTAGTAGCGGCTGTCCCCGCTGCCCGCGTACACGCCGAAGGTGCCGTTGCCGGTGTCCGTGCCGAGGCGGCCGGCGTCCTCCAGCGCGTGGTACGCGGTCTCGAGCAGCAGCCGTTGCTGCGGGTCGACGACGGCGGCCTCGGCGGGGGTGTAGCCGAAGAACCCGGAGTCGAACCGGTCGATGCCGTCCACGACCGACGCCATGCGGATCAGCGACGGATCGTCGAGGTCGCGGGGGTCGCCGCCGGCGGCGAGGAACTCCTCGTCGGTGACGGGCCGTACCGACTCGTGTCCGGCGGCCAGGTTGTCCCAGAAGGCGTCCAGGTCGTCGGCGCCGGGGAAGCGGCCGGCCATGCCGATCACGGCGACGGCGGGCGCCTCCTCGTCCTGCGGTCCGGTCGTCTCATGCATGGCCTCGGTCCTTCCCCTGCCGTGCGGAGCGGCGGGCCCGGGCCGCGCGCTGCCGCTGTGCCTGTTCCTTGGCGCGTTCCAGCGCGCTCGTGCTCCCGGAGCCTCCGTTGCCCCCGGCGGGCGCCTGCGGATCGCCCGCCTGCGGATCGCCCGCTCGCGGGTCGCCTGTCCGGGGTTCGCCCGTGCGGGTCTTCGCCGCCTGCGGGTCCGCCCCGGCCGGCGGGCCGGTCAGGGCCGCCAGGTGGCGGGCCAGGTCGCGCACCGTCGGGTGGGCGAAGAGGTCGACGACCGACAGGTCGCAGCCGAGGTCCCGGTTGACGGCGTTCTGGGCGGTGACCAGGAGCAGTGAATTGCCGCCCAGGTCGAAGAAGTTCTCGTCCCGGCCCACCCGGTCGCGTCCCAGGACGGCGCACCACAGCTCGGCGAGCCGGCTCTCCAGGCCGAGGACCCGCTCCCCGGTGCCGGTGGCCGCCGCCGGCTGTTCGGCGCTGCCGGCGGCGCGCAGCACCCAGTGGTCGCCCCCGGCGGCGCCGGCGGCCGCCCGGTGCAGCGCGCCGAGGTCGGCGCCCTCCTCCAGGGCGACGCGTCCGGCCAGCCGCCGTACCTGCCGGGCCGGTTCGAGCACATGGCTGCGAACCCAGGGCGCGGTGCGGTCGGCACCGATCAGCAGGTGGGGTTCGTCCAGGGCGCGGGCGAGGTCGAAGGAGCGCAGCGCGGCGGTGCCGTCCAGCACCCGGTAGCCGCGCGCCTCGGTGAGCGCGGTGAGCCGGTAGCCGCTGCTCATGCCGCGCTCGTGCCACATGCTCCAGGCCAGGCTCTGCGCGGGCAGGCCGAGGGCGCGGCGGTGCAGGGCGAGGGCGTCGAGGTAGGCGTTGGCCGCGGCGTAGGCGGTGTTCATGGCGCCGCCGAAGTAGCCGTTCACCGAGGAGAAGGTGACGAAGGAGGTGACCGGGTGGCCGGCGGCGACGCGGTGCAGGGTCCAGGCGCCGCGCGCCTTGGCGTCCAGGGCCGCGCGCCAGGTGGCGGGGTCCAGTTCGCCGACGGGCCGTTCGACCAGGGCGCCGGCCAGATGCAGCACGGACACCAGGGGGACGCCCCATGCCTCGGTGGCCGCGTCGACCGCTTCCCGCACCTGCCGTTCGTCGGTGACGTCGGCGCACGCGTAGCGCACCTCGCCGAGTCGCCGCAGCCGCCGGCCGGCCTCGATGCGGGCGGCCACGGGGGTCCCGTCGGCCGGGTACCGCTCCCAGGTGTCCTCCGCGGGCAGCGGCGTGCGTCCGAGGATCAGCAGCCGGGTGCCTGGCGTCTGCAGGAGGTGGGCGGCGAGTTCGGTGCCGACCCCGCCCAGGCCTCCGCTGATCAGGTGGAAGCCGTCGGCCGCGGGCGGTGCCTCACGGGCCGCCGGGTCGGCCGGCGGGGCCAGCCGCCGGACATGGCGCCGTCCGCCGCGGCGGGCCACCTCGGTGTCGACGGGTGGGTGCGCCGCTTCGGCCGACAGCAGGGCCACCACGTCCTCGTCGCCGTCCGGCTGGAGGTCGAGGTGGACGCAGCGCAGCCGGCCGGACTCCTCGGGCAGCGACTTCAGTACGGCGCCGGCCATGGCCTGCGCCGGGTCGGGACGGTCCTGCGCGGTGACCGCCTGGGCGCCAGCGGTGACGTACAGCAGGTCCACCGGGTGCGGTTCGCCGGGCCGGGAGGTGAGGGCCCGGGCGAGCGCCAGCAGGGAGAGGGCAGCGGCCTCGTCGGGTGCGGCCTCGCCGGGTGCGGTCCGGTTGGGTGCGTCCCCATCGGGTGCGGCCTCACCGGGTGCGGTCCGGTTGGGTGCGTCCCCATCGGGTGCGGCCTCACCGGGTGCGGTCCGGTTGGGTGCGGTCTCGATGGCGTGCCCGGTGTGCAGCGCGCCGAGGTGCACGACGGCGTCGACCGGCCGCCGGTCGGTAGCCAGCGATTCCAGCAGCGCCGCGTGGTCGGCGTCCTCGGTGGGCCGGATCCGGTAGCGGGCGGCGTCCAGCCGCTCGTACGACGTGCCGTCGGTGACCTGGGTGCACAGGCCGCCGCCGGCGCGCAGCGACCGGGCCAGGCGCTCGGCGAGGTCCTGGGACCGCGGATCGCCGCCCGCCAGGACGAGGGTGTGCCGGCCGGGTGCCGGGGGCCGCGGGTGGTGCTGCTCCGCGGGCTGCCATACCGGCCGCAGGAACCAGTCGGGGAGGGTGGCCGCGGTGCCCAGCAGCAGCTGGGCCTCGCGGACCTCGTCGTCGAAGGCGCCCGCCTCGAAGCTCTTGCGCAGCTTGGTCCGCTGGATCTTGCCTATCTCGGTCTTGGGGACGGCGTCGGGGCCGACCGGGACGAGGAAGGCGGGGCTGACGCCGATCTCCCGGGTCACCTTGCCGGCGATCTCGCGCATCGCGGCGGCGCGGTCGGGGCCGGGGGCGAGGTGGAAGAACAGGGCGAGTTCGTCGGTGGGCGAGGACGGGTCGGAGCGGACCGCGCAGGCGGCGGTGAAGCTGCGTACGACGGAGGGCAGTTGCTCGACGCAGGCCTCGATCTCGTGGCTGTAGTGGTTGACGCCGTTGACGATGATGACGTCCTTGGCACGGCCGGTGATGTACAGCTCGCCGTCCCGCAGGAACGCCAGGTCTCCGGTGTCGAACCAGCCGTCGTCGGTGAACGCCTCCGCGTTCGCGGCCGGGTTGTCGTGGTAGCCGCGGGTCACGGAGGTACCGCGGACCTGGAGCCGGCCGACGTCGCCCTCGGCCAGCACCGCGGTGTGCTCGTCGACGATCCGCATGGCGAAGCCGGGGTAGGGCAGGCCGCAGCTGACGAACGTCTCGTCGGTGCCCGGTGCCTCGGCGGGCAGCACGGAGTCGGTGACCACCGAGCACGTCTCCGACATGCCCCAGCCGGGATGCATCACGTCCTGCGGCAGCCCGAAGGGGCGCAGGGCGTGCAGGAAGCCGCGGGCGGCGGCGGCCACCACGACCTCGCCGGCGTTCATCACCAGCCGCATCGGCGTCAGGTCCCACTCCCGGTCCTGGAAGCGGTGGGCCTGTTCGGCCAGGAGTCCGAAGGCGAAGTTGGGCGCCCAGGTGACCGTGACCCGGTGCCGGTGGGCGAGGTCCATCCAGCGCAGCGGCTCCTGCAGGATCCAGGAGGTGGGCGCGTGGATCTGCCGGCAGCCCAGGTAGACGTCCCGCAGGTGGAACATCACCACGCCGGTGACGTGGTCGAGGGGGATCCAGTTCAGGGTGACGTCCCGCTCGCCGAGCCCGTTCATGGCCTCGGTGGCGGCGGACCTGGTGAGGACGCCCCGATGGGTCAGGCGTACGGCCTTCGGCAGTCCCGTGCTGCCGGAGGTCATCAGCATCAGGATGAGGTCGTCCGGCCGGGCGGCGTACCAGTCGCGGTCCTCGGGAGCGTCCCTGAGCGCGTCGGCCGTGGTCAGTCGCGGGTCGGGCCAGTTCTGCCGCTCCGCCACGTCCCGCAGGCCGGCTTCGAGTGCCGGCGAGCACACGATCCAGGGCCGGCCGAGCATCCGCCAGATGCCCTCCAGTTTCGTGAGCGCCGCCGAGGACGTGGCGTAGGAGGCGGGGACGGTGAGGGGTACGGCGACGAAGCCACCCAGGATGCAGCCCCACAGCACGGCGAGGAAGTCCTCGCTCGCGTCGCACTGGAGGATCACCTGGTCGCCGGGGCGCAGCCCGGCCCGCCGCAGTCCGGCCAGGACCCGGGAGGCCTCGGGGACGAGGGAGGCGTAGTCGCGCCGCGTCTCGCTGCCGTCGGCGTGCACGTGCACGATGTCGCCGCCGGCCCGTTCGGCGGCGCGCAGCAGGGCCTCGGCCCAGCCGGCCACGGAGGGCTCGGCCAGTTCCGGGCCTTCGCTCAGTGCCGGTTTCGTGCCGGCGGCCGTGCGGGGACCGGCGGCCGGTGCCGGCTGCGGGGTGCGGCGCGGCGGGCCCGCGTGCCTGCGGCCGAGTTCCTCCGGGGTGTTCTCCACGACGACCTCGGCCGTGCCGACGCCGGGGATGCGGGAGAGGCGCTGCCGCCACGTCTCGGCGGCGGCGCGGTCGACGGCCGGCAGGGCGTCGAGCGCGGCTGAGTCCAGCGTGCCGTCGGCGGTGCGGGGCAGTGTGCTGACCGCGGTGACGCGGACCGCTCCGGCAGCGGCACGGTCCATGATCCGTTCGACGCCTTCGGCGGCCTCGGCGCGGCCCGGCACCACGAACAGCCGCGCGGGGCCTCCGTCGGCCGCGGGCAGGGCGACCGCGTCGCGGATGCCGGGCACGGAGAGCGCCGCGTCCACCAGGCCGGTCGTGTCGGTGCCGCGGGGTGCGGCGGAGCTGCGGGGGGCCGGCGCCGGGAGCCGGCCGAGCCGTACGTCCGGGTCGGCGGCCACGACGTCCAGCACGCGGCGCAGCGTCCGGGCGAACTCCTCGGCCGTGGCCGCGTCGTAGAGGTCGGTGGCGTACTCGACGTGCAGTTCCAGGCCCCCCGGGCTGCCGTCCGGGGTGTGCCGTTCGAGGACGTCGACGAAGAGGTCGAACTTGGCCGTGCCGGTGGCGGTGGGCCGCAACGGCACCGCCCGGTCCTCCAGCCGGAGCACGGCGGGCTCGTTGTTCTGCAGGGCCAGCATGACCTGGAACAGCGGGTGGCGGCCGGGCAGGCGGGGCGGGTTGAGTTCGTCCACCAGGCGGTCGAAGGGCAGCTCCTGGTGGTCCAGGGCGGCCAGGTCGGCCGGGCGCAGCCGGGCCAGCAGTTCCCGGAAGGCCGGGTCGCCGGAGGTGTCGGCGCGCAGCACGAGGGTGTTGGTGACCAGGCCGATCAGGTCGTCCAGGCCGGGTTCCGACCGGCCGGCGACGGGAGCGCCGACGACCACGTCCTCTCCGGCGCCGCACCGGGTGAGCAGGGCGCCGACCGCGGCGTGCAGCACGATGAAGAGGCTGGCGCCCGCGGACTCCGCGAGGCGCAGCAGGTCCCGGTGCAGGGCGGCGTCCACGTACTGCGTGACGTGGGCGCCGCCGCGCGGTGCCGTGGGACGCGGCCGGTCGCCGGGCAGGGTGCACTCCTCGGGCAGGCCGGCGAGGGCCTCGCGCCAGTACGCCACGAGTCGTTCCGCGTGTCCCGTGCCGTCCGGTTCGGGGGCGAGCAGGGCGCGCTGCCAGAGCGCGTGGTCCGCGTACTGCACGGGCAGGGGGTCCCAGGCCGGGGCCGTGCCCGCGCGGCGCGCCGCGTAGGCCGTGGTCAGGTCGTCGGCGAGGGGGCGCAGCGACCAGCCGTCGGCCGCGCTGTGATGCAGCACGAGAAGCAGCGTCCGCTCCACGCCGGTCCCGAACAGCCAGGCCCGCAGGGGGCTTTCACCGGTCAGGTCGAATCGGTGCCGGGACGCCGCGGCCAGGTGCGCGCCGATCTCCTCGGCCGGGCAGTCCACTTGGTGCAGCTCCGGGCGCATCCGCCCCGGCGGCAGGATCCGCTGGCAGGGCACGCCCTCGCTCTCGGCGAACACGGTGCGCAGGCTCTCGTGCCGGTCGGCGAGGTCGCCCAGTGCCGCGTGCAGGGCCTCGGCGTCCGCTTCGGGGCCGAGCGGTACGGCCAGCGGGATGTTGTAGGTCGCCGTCGAGTCGTCGAGCCGGTTCAGGAACCACATGCGTTCCTGGGCGAACGACAGCGGCACGCGTTCCGGCCGGTCGCCGGCGCCGAGGACGGGGCGCCCGGGAGCGGCGCCCGCCGTGTCGTCGAGCCGTTGCGCGAGGGCGGCGGGTGTCGGCCCCTCGAACAGGGCGGTGATGGGCACCTCGGCGCCGGTCCGGTGCCGCAGCCGGGCCAGCAGCCGGGTGGCGAGCAGCGAGTCGCCGCCCAGGTCGAAGAAGTTGGCGTCGGCGCCGACCGTGTCCCGGGGCAGCCGCAGCACCTCCTCGAAGAGGGTGCACAGCAGGGCCTGTTGTACGGTCGCGGGGCGTGCCCCGGCCGCGGCGGCGGTGAAGTCGGGCGCGGGCAGGGCCGTGACGTCGAGCTTGCCGTTGGCGGTCAGCGGGAGCGCGTCGACGGGCACGCAGGCCGCGGGGACCATGTGGTCGGGCAGCCGGGCGGCGGCGTGGGCGCGCAGCTCCGCCGGGCTCGGTGGCGGGCCGCCGGCGGCCACGGTGTAGGCGACGAGCTGCTGGGCGCCGTTGCCGGCCCGGCGTACGACGACGGCGGCCCGGGAGATCCGCGGGTGGCCGGCGAGGACGGCCTCGATCTCGCCGGGTTCCACGCGGAATCCCCGCAGTTGCACCTGCTGGTCGGCCCGGCCCAGGTATTCGAGGGTGCCGTCGGCGCGGCGCCGGGCGAGGTCGCCGGAGCGGTACATGCGGCCGCCGGGCGGGCCGAAGGGGTCGTCGAGGAACCGCTCGGCGGTCAGCTCGGGCCGGTGCAGATACCCGGCGGCCAGGCCCGCGCCGGCGACGTACAACTCGCCGACGGCGCCCGGCGGGACCGGTCGCCGGTCGCCGTCCAGCAGGTACACGCGCAGATCGGCGAGCGGGGCGCCGATGACGCTGCCGCGGCGCGGGTCCGTGAGGTCGGCCGGGGTGATGCGGTGGTGGGTGACGTGCACGGTGGTCTCGGTGATGCCGTACATGTTCACGAGCGCCGGCCTTTCGAGGCCGTGCCGGTCGGCCCACGGGCGCAGCCGCTCGGGGCGCAGCGCCTCCCCGCCGAAGACGACGTGACGCAGCGCGCCCACCCCGCCCGGCTGGGCGCCCCCGGCGTCCGCCGGCCGGCCTTCGGCGTCCGTCAGCGGGCCTTCGGCGTCCATCAGCTGCTCGAAGGCGGACGGCGTCTGGTTGAGGACGGTCACGCCCTCGTCGTGCAGCAGCCTCAGGAAGTCCCGGGGCGAGCGGCTGACGGCGTACGGCACGACGACGAGCCGGCCGCCGTGCAGCAGGGCGCCCCAGATCTCCCACACCGAGAAGTCGAAGGCGTAGGAGTGGAACAGGGTCCAGACGTCGTCGGAGCCGAAGTCGAAGTGCTCGGCCGTGGCGGCGAAGAGCCGGACCACGTTCGCGTGTGCGACGGGCACGCCCTTGGGGCGGCCGGTGGAGCCGGACGTGTGGATGATGTACGCGATGTCCGCCGGGCCGGTCGGGCCTCCGCGGTCGGTGTCGGTCAGGTCGCCGGCCGCCCGTGCGGCGAGGTCCGTCTCGACGGCGGGGTCGTCCAGGACCACGGCGGGGACGTCGTCGCCCAGGTCGGCGGCGAGGCCGCTCTCGGTCACGAGGAGCACGGGGGCCGCGTCCTCCATGACGAGCCGGAGCCGCTGCGCGGGGTGTCCGGGGTCCAGTGGCAGATAGGCGGCGCCGGTCTTGAGGACCGCCAGCAGCGCGGGCAGCAGCCGCGGGCCCCGGTGCAGCGCCAAGGCCACCACCCGGCCGGGTCCCGCGCCGCGCTCGCTCAGGTGCCGGGCCAGCCGGTTGGCCTCGGCGTTCAGTTCGGCGTAGGTGAGCCGGTCTTGCTCGTGGGTCACCGCCACCCGCCCCGGGTGGGCCTGCGCCTGCCGCTCGAACAGCTCGGTGAGCGTCGCGGTGACGGGCAGGTTCCGCGCCGGCCGGCCGCCCGGGTGCTCGCCGGGCAGCAGCAGGTCGAGTTCCCCGAGCGGTGTGGTGGGCGCGGCCGTCGCCAGCCGGTGCAGCAGGGCCAGGAACCGGTCGCGGTGGAGGGCGAGTTCCCGCTCGTCGTAGAGGGCGGGGTTGGCGTCGAAGGCCAACCAGAGCCCGCCGGGCCGGGTTCCGGGCCGCACCGAGATCTGCAGGTCGTCGACGGCGCCGCCGGAGAGGTGGTGCCAGACCGCCGGGTGGCCGCCGAAGTCCAGGGTCTCGGTGAACGGGACGATGTTGAGCACCGGCCCGTACAGCCGGCGCCCGGTGCCCAGCAGGCCCAGGTCACGGCGGATGAACTCGCCCCGGTACTGCTGGTGCCGGCGCAGTGCGGCCAGTTCCGAGGCCACGGTCCGCGCGAAGTCGGCGACGGGTGTGCCGGGGGCGGCGGCCACGCGCAGCGGCAGGACGTCGGAGGCGGTGCCCGGGGTGCGCAGCGCCGCGCTGCCGAGCCGGCTCATGGTGGCCATGCCCAGTACGAGGTCGTCGGCGCCGGTCATGCGGTGCAGATAGGCGGCCACGGCGGCGGTCAGCAGGTCGGTGCGGGTGACGTCGAACCGGGCCGCGGCGGCGGACAGGGCCTCGGCGTCGGCGCCGTCCACTTCCGCGGTGTGCCGCAGGAACGGGGCCTGGGGCGGGGCGGCGCGACGGGTGAGCCGGGCCGGCTCCGGCAGTCCGGCCAGCCGCCGCGTCCAGTGTGCGCGGTCGCGGGCGCAGCGCTCGGAGGCGAGGTAGGCGGTCTCCTCGGTGCGCAGCCGGCTCTCCGGCGCGAAGCCGGTGGGGCCGGGCTCACGTCCCTCGGCGAGCGCGTTGTAGGTGTCCGCGAGACGGCGGCCCAGGAGCTTGTAGCTGTAGCCGTCGAGCAGGATGTGATGGGCCCTCAGCAGCCACATGTGCCGGTCGGCGGCGAGGGTGAGGAGGGTGTGCGTGAACAACGGTCCCTTGTCCGTGTCCACCGGGGTCGCCAGTTCGGCGCGGACGCGCTCCCAGGCGGCGCCCTCCGGGTCGGCGGCGTCGCTGACGTCGACCCGGTGCAGCGGCCAGTCGTCCGCGTCCGGTGCCGGGTGGCAGCGGGGACCGTCGTCGGTGTCGGAGAAACGCAGCGCGAACGTGCCGGCCTCGCCGACGGTGCGGCGCAGCGCGGTCTCGAACAGAGCCGTGTCGAGGGCGCCGTGGATCTCCACCGCCTCCGCCGTGTTGTACGCGGCGCTGTCGGGTGCCAGCCGCTGCGCGTACCAGAGGCCCTCCTGGGCTCCGGACAGCGGTCGACGTTCGTCCTCGCGGAGTGACTCCTCGTGGAGTGACATAGCACAACCCTCACGTGGCAAGCCGTAATGTCCCGGCCGGGGAGAGCCCGGCCGGTCGGACAGGGGGGTGCGACCTCGCCGACGGGGGCGGGAAAAGGACGGTCGCACGCCGAGGGCGTGGCCAGGTCGCGGCCCCACCGCCGGTTACGAGGTCCTCACGCTGCGGCAGCCGGGCGGATCCGGTCAAGCCCGGCCCGGTCCCGGAGGGCGAATTCAGGTTTTTCCCTGAAGTACGCGGGGGCGGGGATAGAACCGCCGCCGGCAAGCTCTAGGGAAATTCCGGGACTTTCGCGCGTCGCCCGTCCACGGGTGGATTCGTGCGGCCTCAACCGTGCACCCTCGAACGGACGTTGAGTCGATCCCGCGATCGGTGACGAGCCGTCGGTGATTCGGGATGTCGGGAGTGGGCGGACGGAATGAGGGCCGAGGACATGCACCGTGCGTTGTGTCCGGTGGAAGCGCTGTACGTCGGGCAGAGAAGCAGGGCGGTGCTCTCCACCTCCTTGCGCGGTCACATCGACGCCGAGGCGCTGTCGGCGGCGTTCGACGCGGTCACGCGGGCGCATCCGTCGCTGCGGACACGCATCGTGCCGGACGGCGGGGGCTTCGCGCTGAGCCTGCTGGACGAGGGCGAGCGGCCGCGGCTGACCACCCGGACCGGACTCGCCGAGGACGCCTACGCCGCGGAGCTGAACACCCCGCTGGCACTGGGCGGGCCGCTGAGCCGGGCGGTCCTGGTGAGCGCGCCGGAGGGCGACGGTCACCTGTTCGTCCTCTCGGTGGACCACACCATCACGGACGGGCACAGCAGCATCGCGCTGCACAACGAGATCTGGGACCGCTACCGGGCCCTGGTCGAGGGCGAGGAGATGCCGGGCGCCGCGGCCGGGGCGCCGGACGCCGAGCCCCACTGGCCCGAGCCCGTCAGCCGGTTGCTGCCCGCCGCGGATCCGGCCGAGACCGCCGGGTATCTCGAGGGGCGCATCGAGGAGTCGCGGCGGCACCCGGTGGAGCTGGTCCCCTACGACGTGCCGCCGGCGGCCGCCACCGGCGCGGCAAGCGGTCCGGGCCGCACCGGCGCGGCCGGCGACGGGCACATCGAGGTGTGCCGGCTGACCCTCGACGAGGAGCGCACCACCCGGCTGCGGCACACCGCGCGCCGGGCCGGCGTGTCCGTGCACGCCCTGGTCTGCGCGGCCCTTCTCGCGGCGGCACGCCGCCGCCTGCCGGGCGACGGGCCGCGCACACTCGGCTGCCTCTCCCCCGTCGACCTGCGGTCCCGGCTGACGCCGCCGCTGCCCGCCGCGGTCATGGTGCCCGCCGTCACCACGCATCTGCAGACCCTGGACGTCTCCACGGAGGCGGATCCCACCACGCTGGCCCGCACCGTCCACGCCCGGCTCGGTGACTTCGTCGCCGGGGCCGGCCCGCACCACGAGATGCGGATCACGCCGGAGATCCCCGGCCGTCCGACGCTGCAGCTGGCCACGGTGATCGCCACCAACATGGGTGTCGTGCGCGGCCCCCGGCTGCCGGCGGGACTGCGGGCCACCGACGTCCGGCTGGTTCCCGCCCGGGAGCAGTACTTCCCGCAGGCGGGCCGCAGCCCCCTCATGGCGTGTGTCGTCTCCTTCGAGGGACGGCTCGCCATCGAGTTCCCGCACTTCACCGCCTGCTTCAGCCCCTCGTTCACCGAGGCGTTCCGCGACGAGGTCCGCGCCGGGCTCGCCACCTTCCTCGACGCCCCCGAGCCCGTCCCGGCGCGGGCGAGCTGAGGGCGGGTCGACGGGCCCGCCACATCCGACCGGCCACCGTAAGGAGCCTCCTTCCGACATGAGCACCGTCAGCGACATCCCCACGCCCCTGGCGCTGCTGCCCCGAGCCCAGGCGGGCGACGAGCAGGCCATGAACCAGCTGCTGACCGGGATCACCCCGTACGTCGCCCGGTTGTGCCGGTCCGTCACCCACGACGACGGTGCCGACGCCACGCAGGAGGCACTCCTCGCCGTCTACCGCGGTCTGCGCACCCTGCGCGAGCCGACCGCGTTCTACGGCTGGGTGCGGTCGGTGACGGTGCGCGAAGCCGTCCGCACCGCGAAGCGCACCGGCGCGGAGGGAACGTATCTGCGGGTCGAGTCGGGCCAGCAGGCCAACCCGCTGGACGCCGTGCACATCAGCGACGTGCTGGAGCGGCTGTCCACCTCGCACCGGCAGGTCCTCACCCTGCGGGCGTACGGCCTGAACGAGGAGGAGATGGCGGAGGTCCTCTCCCTGCCGGTGGGTACGGTGCGCTCCCGCCTGCACCGCGCCCGGCTCCGGTTCCGGGAGGCCTGGCAGCCCTCGGCGGCCTAGGGCGGGTCACCCGCGGTGCCTGCGGGCGGGTCCGCCGCGGTACGCGCGGACCGCACACCAGCGGTGCCCGCGGGCGACCTGAACGGCCGCCGGCGGGAGACTGCCACCGGCGGCCGTACGGCACGGGGCGTCACTCGATGAACTCCGGCAGCACCTGCGGGGGCCACTGCCCCGCAGCGAAGAGTCCCGACGCGTGGGCGCGCGCCACGAGGGCGGGACGGTTGGGAGCGTCGAACCGGCGCAGCAGCAGTCCCACGCGGTACTCGACTCCCTGACGGCTCAAGTAGAGGCGGCCGGCCAGCTGTACGGTCGACGCGCCTCCGGCCACGCCTTCGAGCACGCGCGCGTCGAGTCCGCTCAGCGTCAGGTCGTGGGGTTGCGGCGGCCCCATGTCCGCGACGGGACGGAGCAGGATGACCAGTCCGGCGGGGCCGGCCGGACCGGTGACCGCTATGGCCGTCAGGTCCGCGCAGAAGGTGCGGCCGCTGTCGCTCAGGCCGGTCACCCGCTCCGTGAACCAGTTCGAGCGGCCCTCGGAAAGGTCGGTGAAACGGTGTCGCAGACGTGCGGGAGAGCGCACCTGCAGCAGTTCGCACAGCTCCCGTCCGTATATCTCGCCGGGGCTCGAACCGAACTGCTCGGCGAATTCCGTCTCCGCGGCCGTGATCGTCAGGTCCTTCGGGGACGCGTGGGCCGTGTAGGTGCGGCGCCTGCCCCGGCCGGACGGCTCGCCGCGGTCTGCGGCCGCCTTTCCGCCGGCGGTGGATGAGGCGGTGATGCTTGTGGTCACCACTGACATACCGTCTTCCCTTTGCACATGGGGGGTTGTGATGCACCGCTCCGCGTCCGGGCGCTCGGGCGCCCGGGACCGGAGGAGGCGCCTGGCCATACAGGATCGGTCGACAACCATGACAGTTGCCTTTTGGACAACGTTGTCAGACACACTCGGCCGCACGGCTTCCGCCGGACACAAAGGCGCAAGGGGGCACGGAAACCTCCGGCGGGCGAGGGTGATATCGCATCAGGTCGGCACCTTGGAGACTAAGGTCGGACAACCTCCCTGGCAAGTGTTTGCCTACGTGGTCAACTACATTGCCAACGGTTTTGGCCATGGCTCCTTTTCGGCCACCCGCGAACCGGCGCCCGGGAGTCCAGAAAGGCGACTCGCGCGGAAACCACGGCAAATGACAGGGGAAATCTCGCGCACACAACTGTGTTGCCCCCATTGCCAAGGCTCCCTAAAGTATGGGCAACTTCCGGACGCCGCCCCGTGAACACATGGCGCGAAGAAGACTCAAAAGGACCTCAGGGATCAGAGGGCGAAATGCTTGAGCAGCCGCACTTCGGCCGACAGCTGAGGAGGCTCCGGCTGGAGCGGGGCCTGAGCCAGGCAGCAGTCGTCGGCGAGGGCATGTCCACGGGATACCTCTCACGCCTGGAGTCGGGTGAACGCAGGCCCACCGGGCGCGTCGTCACCTACCTCGCACAGCAACTCGGCGTGGACGTGTCCGCGCTGACCGAGCCCCGCGCCGGAGGTTGCCTCAGCCACGCACTCGCCGCGGCGGCCTCGGCCCCGCCCGGCACGGACAGCGCCGCGGACCTGCTCCGGGCGGTGCGGGACGACGGACGCGACGATCCCGCCGGCCGCTGGCAGGCGCTGTGGCTGCTCGGTCGCATCAGCAACCGGCACGGTGACTACGAGCAGGAGCGCGGCCACCTCGCGGAACTGATCGAACTGAGCGACCTGATCGGGGCGCCGGACCTGAGGGTGCGCTCGAACGTCCGGTACGCCCGCTGCCTGTGCGCCCTCGGCGACATGCGAGCGGCCGAGCCGCCTGCCGCCACCGCCCTCGCCGTCGCACACGGCGCGCACCTGCCGACGGCGGACACCATGGCCGCGCTGACGGCGCTGATCAGCGTCGAGACCGAGCTGGGCCGGCTGGACTCGGCCGACCGCCATGTCCGGGAGATGGAGCGGGACCTGCTGCCCGGCGCCGCCCCCTCCCAGGCGGCGGAAGCCCTGTGGACGGCGTCCGTGGTCAGCGACCGCCAGGGCGATCACGCCACCGCCCAGTCCCGGCTGGAGGCCGCTCTCGGCCTGCTCCAGGGCAGGGACGGCCTGGCCCTGTGGACCCGGCTGCGTACGTCCGCGTCGGCCGCCGCGCTCCAGATGTCACCGCCCCGCGTCGAGGCGGCCGGACGGTGGCTCGGCGAGGCCGAGATCATCCTGGAACTGATCGGCACCCCGCTGGAGTTGCAGGAGCTGCAGGCCCTGCGTGCCCATCTCGCCTTCCACACCGGGAGGCTGGACGACGCCCGCGCCCTCTGCCAGGGCCTGCTGTCGCTCGGGGATCTCCGGCTGCCCCACGGGGACCGGGTGCGGCTGGCCGTCCTCGAAGGCCGGTTGATGATCATGGGCGGCCGGACCGAGCAGGGCATCGCGGCACTGCGCCGGCTCGGGGAGCAGGCGACGGACGCGCGCAACCTCGACCTCGCCACCCACGTCTGGCAGTCCCTGGCCACTACCCTGGCCGACGCCCGTGCGCCGGGTGCGGTGCGGTAGCAGGATCCGGGCGCCGTACGGCCTGCTCATCGAAGGACCCGTACCCCCGCGTCACCGGCGGGCGGCTCGCGCACGGGACCTCAGCGGCCGCCCAGGGGCGAGGACGGGCCGGGCAGCCGGCCGTCGTCGCCCGGAAACAGCCGCAGCCGTACGACCTGACGGTCTGCCATGCTCTGCAGGCGACCTTCCCCAACCGCTCAGCTGGACAGGATTCCTTCGCATGCAGTCACCGAACCGCATCGGGCGCCGCGGGCTGCTCGGCTCGGCTCTCGCCGTGGCCGTCACCGGGGCGGCGGCTGCCTGCAAGCCGGGCACAACGCCGAGACGCGGCAACCCTGCGGTACCGGAACCGGTGGCGTACCTGCGCACGTCCTGGTCCGCCGACCCCTTCGCCCGCTGCTCCTACTCCTATCTCGCACCCAGCAGGCTCGGCGCGCGGGCACGCACCATGCTCGCCGCGCCCGTGGCCGACCGCCTGTACTTCGCCGGTGAAGCGACGTCCTCCGAAGCGCCCTCCACGGCCCATGGCGCCCTGGAAAGCGGACGACGCGCAGCCGCACAAGTCGCCGGAGTCGCCGAGGAGGGTGAGCACATCGTGATCATCGGGTCCGGATTCGCCGGACTCGGCTGCGCTCGCGCCCTCGTCGACCAGGACTACCGGGTGACGGTTCTCGAAGGGCGAGACCGAATCGGCGGGCGCGTCTGGACGCGGCACATCGCCGGAGCGCCGGCGGAGATGGGAGCCTCCTGGATCCACGGCTCCTCCGGCAACGTCATGACCGAGGTGCTCGGGGAAACCGGCGACCCCGGCTACACCTTCGACTACGAGAACTCCACCGGCGAGGACGAACACGCACTGCGTGAACTCGCCCGGCACGAGAAGAAGCTGGCCGATGTCGACGATCCGGCCGAAGCCACCGTCGCCTCGGTGATGCCGCACAGCCCCTCCGCCGCACTGCGCACCGCACTGAACATCGGTTACCCCCTGGAGTACGCCGCCGAGCCCAGCCGGCTCTCGGTGGAGGCCACTCTCGAGGGCCGGGACCCGAAGGGCCCCGATCTCCTCCTCCCGCGGGGCTACGACCGGATGATCGCCCACGTCCGCGGCGACATCCCGGTGCGCGTACGGCAGGTCGTCACCGGCATCCGGTACGGCCCGGACGGGGTGACCGTGACCCTGCGGGACGGCGATACCGTGCAGGCCGACCGCGCGGTGATCACCGTCCCGATCGGCGTGCTCAAGGCCGCGACCATCGCCTTCGAGCCGGCCCTGCCCGACGCCAAACAGGAGGCCGTCGAAGCCCTGGGAGCCGGCCTTCTCGACAAGCTGTGGCTCGCATTCCCCGAACCCTTCTGGGACACGGGCGTCGACGTCATCGCATGGTCCGACCCCGAGAACCCCAGCCTGTGGTCCTGGTGGGTCAACGGGTACAGGGCCTTCGGCAAGCCTGTGCTCCTCGGCCTCAACGGCGGCGACCAGGCCCGCCGACTCGCCCGGGCATCCGACGACGAGGTCGTCGCCGGCGCGATGAGAGCCCTGCAGCACATGCACTCCTGACCGTACGCGGCGCGTCGGACCGGTCAGCCGCACGTGCCGCTGGGGCGCGCCCGGGTCACCACGTCGCTGACGCCGGTGGTCCCGTCCAGCCAGATCACCCGGGTGCCGTCGGCCGCCGCGGCGGCCAGCTGCTCGCCGCGGTTGCAGGAGACCCGGCTGCGTCGCGTGCCGTCGCCCGTGCGGTCCGGCGTGAACTGCCAGAGCTTGGACAGCGACGCGTTGCCCGTCTCCTCGCCGGGCGTGCGGGCGACCACGGTCACCGCTCCCGCGGAGGCCGTCAGATCGGAGACGTTCAGGGCGCCGGGTCCCTCCTCCGCGCTCAGGTCGGTGATGTCCGAGCCGTCGAGGCCGGCCCGGCGCAGGGTGGTGCCGCCGTTCTGCGGGGACCGGTCGAGCAGCCAGTAGACGTGGTCGCCGGTGACGGCGGTCGGGCCGAGACCGGTCTGCGGGTCGGCCCGTTCGATGACCCGCTCCTCGCCGGTCGCCACGTCGATCACGCGGGTGCTCGACTCGTACACGGCCTTCACCCGCTGCCAGTCCTGGTAGACGACCCTGCCGTCGCTCAGCGACGGGAAGGTGGACCGGTGGTAGGTGCCGCCGCCGATCATGACCACGTTCGCCGGGTCCTTCAGGCTCAGGTAGGCCACGCCCGCCCGGCCGCCGTAGTTGTAGTACGCGAAGGCCACCGTGTCACCGTCGACGTCCAGTGCCGTGCCGACGCTCCGGCCGTGCCAGAGGGTGCGTACGGGTCCGCCGGCCAGCGGCCGGGCCAGGATGTCCACGCCGGTTGCTCCGTGCGCCTGCCAGACCACGGTCCTGCCGTCCGTGGCGGGACTCGCGTGGTAGCGGCCGTCGTTGGGGCTGACGAGTCTGCGCTGCCCCTTGCCGTCCGTCCGCCCGGCCCAGACCGAGTACGGTTCGGCACCGGATTCGTCGCTGCCGGCGGCCACCCACCAGCCGCCGCCCGCGCCGAGCCGCGTGCCGAAGGTGTTGACGCGTTCCATCAGCAGGTCGGAGTCGACGCCGAGGGCCTTCTCCCAGTTCGGGACGATGCCGTGCGCGGTGAAGGCACGCCGGACGGCCGAGACGTTCTTGCCGCCGACCTCGAGGTCCTTGGCGGCGGCGATCACGGCGTTGCGGCCCTGGGTGAAGCCGTCGAGCGGGGTCAGGTACTCCGTCAGCGCCTTGTAGACGATCCGGTCGGCGAGATCGGGGCCGAGGTCCTCGCGGATGTCCCAGAGCGCGCCGCCGAAGAGGGTGGAGTTGAGGTGCACCCCGCCGTTGTCGGTGCCGAAGCCGACACCGAGGAACGATCCGGCCGTGGTGCGCCCGTCGTCGAGGTCGCGCAGGGCACAGGCCCGTGGGCTCCTGGTCCGGCACAGCGCCTGGCCCATGAGGCCGGAATCCGGGTCGTCCATGGGCAGGTGGTAGGCGTCCGACTCGATGGCGTTGCCGAAATAGTCGGCGAGGGCCTCGTTCACGGCGCCGGACTGGCCCGCGTACACGAGACCGGCGGTGTGCTCGATGACGGCGTGGGTCATCTCGTGCCCGACGACGTCGAGCCCGGCGGACAGCGGACGGTACTCGTCGTCGCCGGAGCCGTAGACCATCTTCTGGCCGTCCCAGAAGGCGTTGACGTAGGGCTGTCCGTAATCGGTGGCGCCGACGAGGGAGTTGACGGTCATGCCGTGCCCGTCCAGGCTGTCCCGGCCGAATCCGTCGCGGTAGTAGTCGTAGACCCGCCCGGCGGCCCAGTGGGCGTCGACCGCCCCGGAGGCGGTCGCCTCGGCACCGAACGCCCGGCCGGGCGAGGCGAACTCCCGCAGGTCCTGGGGCCACGCCCCGGACAGGTCGCTCGCCCATCGGCCGCGCGCGTCCCAGGTGGCCAGGGAGTTGTCCGGACTGCTCTGGATGCGGGTGCGGTCCCGCAGCACGTAGGCGTCGCGGGAGTCGTCGTGCGTGATGCCCAACTCGACCGTCGTGCCGTCCAGTCTGACCCCGGAGCCGGTGCCCGGAGCGGGCTCGTCGTCGGTGCGGGCGCGTACCCCGGCCCCGGTACCGGCCGTCGTACGCGGCGCACCGAACGTCTGCAGTCCGCTGTACTGCAGGACCGGGTAGCCGGCCCGTGCGTCGATGTACATCTCGCGCAGCACCGGCTCACCGCCGTGCGCGTCCTCGCCCCGGACGGTGACGTGCCGGGTGAGCACCCCGGTCCCGTTGGGCAGCACGACCAGGCCGTGCGAGGTGCCGGTCAGTGCGGGCTCGTCGTCACCGCCCCCGCCCGTCGCGGTGAACCGGTGTTCGGTGACGTCCCGTTGCACGGCGTCGACCGCCCGCTCGACGGCCAGGGCGTCGTCCACCTCGGTGGTGGTGGCGGTCCGCAGTCCGGTGAAGTACCGGCCGGAGGTACCGGTGACGATCCGCTCGCCGCCCTTGTTCTCCATCCGGACCAGGTAGGTTCCGCCCAGGACCGGCACTCCGTGGTAGGTCTGCCGCAGCCGTACGACCTCCCGGCCGCCGGACCCGAACGTGTCGGCGGGCCGCAGGTCACGGCCCGGATCGGCGATCCGGTAGCGGTCCTTGCGCGCGGCGAGGTACGCCTGCGCCGCACCGGCTGCGGTGCGGGCGGCCGGCGCCCGCTCCCGGATGCCGTCCACGAGAGCGGGTGTCGCCGTCCGCGACCCCGCCACGTCCGTGCCCGGACCCGGCGGCGGTGCCGCGGCGGCGGGGCCCGCCGGGACGAGAAGTGCGGCGGCGCCCAGGAGCGCCGCCGCACATGCCCAACCGTTCCGCTGTGTTCCCGAAGTCGCCGCCGGTCTGCCGGAGCGCGTTCTGGATTGACGCACTGGTGTCCCAACCCCCCAGATTGCACGGTCTGTTGCCGGTGGCGGGCTGCCGCCCGGCAGGCTCATTGGAAACGGTGGTGCGCCCGTGCATCAACAGGGCGGTCGAGCGGACGGGTGGTTTCCGGACCGGTGCCGCGAGGGGGTCTGTCGCGGAAGTGCCGCGGAATTGTCCGTGATCTGTAACAGAGGGATCCCGTGATCAACCTCGCCCGTCCTGACAGGTGCACGGACACCGAGGGACACGACAAGGGGCGGGGCGGACATGGCGCGGCATAGCGGGCGGGGATGGTACGGCCGGGTGGTCGCGGCGGCGCTCGGGGTCACCGCGGTGGCGGCCGCCACCTCGGTGTGGACCGCGCAGGCCGGACAACCGGGGGACGCGAAGTCCGCACCGGGCGCCTCGGCTCGGCAGACGGCGCCCGGGAAGTCGGCGGTGTCCGCCACCATCGCGCACTCCTCGGACGGTGGTGGGCACGCGGTCAACATCACCATCGACGACGGGCCGGACCCGGTGTGGACCCCGCAGGTGCTCCGGCTGCTGCGGGACAACGGCGTGAAGGCGACGTTCTGCATGGTGGGCCCCCAGGCGCAGGCGCACCCGGATCTGGTCAGGCAGGTGGTGGCGGCCGGGCACCGGTTGTGCGACCACACGGTCACGCACGACACGACCATGGACAAGAAGTCCGAGGCCTACCAGTCGCAGCAGATAGTGGACGCCGAGCGGCAGATCACCAAGGCGTCCGGTGGCGTGCGCCCGATGTACTACCGGGCACCGGGCGGCGCCTTCACCCCGTACAGCCGGCACCTCGCGGCCTCGCACGGGATGCGGCCGCTGGGCTGGAACGTCGACTCCAAGGACTTCGAACTGCCGGGCACGGCTTCCATCGTGAACACGGTCAAGTCCGAACTCTCCAACGGTCCCACGATCCTCTTCCACGACGCGGGCGGCGACCGCTCCCAGACCGTGGCCGCACTGCGGACCCTGCTGCCCTGGCTGAAGCAGCAGGGATACTCCTTCGGGTTCCCGGTGCGCTGAACCAACGGTGCCCGCCGGCGGCCCGGGTCGCCGGAGAACGCGGCGGGGCGCCGCCGACCACGTGCCAGGGCAGCGGGTGCCGCCGGCCGCATGTCAGGGCAGCGGAGTACCGCCGGTCGCGTTGCGGACCTCCGCGGTGATGCAGCTCGCGTGGGGTGAGGCCGGGTAGACGTAGGCCGGGGCGAGTTCGGGGGGCCGGGCCGGCCGGCGAAAAGCCGCAGGTCGCCGCCGGGTACCCGCTCCGCGTCGGGCGGCCCCCCGGGCGCTCACTGGCCGGTGGCGCGCAACTGCTCCCTGCGGGCGTTGTTGCAGATCCGCAGAAGGTGCTTGGCGACGGCGCAGCGGGCGGCATCGGCATGGCACTGGCGGCAGGTGCGCATGTGCTCGTCGTACGTGTGGCGCGCGTTCTCGAACGCGTCGTTGGCAGAAGACATGGCCATCTCCGGGCAGGGCGCGTCCTGGGACGGCGCCAAATTGACTGACTGGTACACCCGAAGACAAGGTGATCATGTTACTGGGGGTACTGGGAAACCCGCCTCTCGCGCCCTCCGCCAGCCGCCGTTCCCCTGCGCACCGAGCCGCCGGGCATCTGCGGGACGCTGAAGTCACCGGTCTCGTGAATCCCGAGCGCACGGTCCCCCGCGCCACCTACGCGGCCGTCGGCTTCCTCGGCCTGTTCTGCGCCTTCGCCGTCTGGATCGCCGTCCAGGCGTTCGGCGACGACCGGGTCGTAGCGGCTGCGGGCAAGGATCCGGCCGGACTGTTCTTCACCGCGATCACCACCTATGTGGGCGGCTGGGCTGCCGATCTTCGTGGACGCCCTCGGGGCAGGGCGATTAGCATCGGCGACGGCATCGCGTGCCGGTCACCGGTCGGGTGAGGCATGGAGGCGCCAGGACATGCCCAGGAGGCATTCCTCATGTCAGTCGAGTTGAACCACACGATCGTCCACGCCCGGGACAACCGGGAATCCGCCCGGTTCTTCACGGAACTGCTGGACCTCGAGATCACCACCGAGTGGGGCCCGTTCATCGCGGTCACGCTGAGCAACGGCGTCACACTGGACTTCGCCACCGTCCCCGGGGACGAGATCACCCCGCAGCACTACGCGTTCCTCGTCTCCGAGGAGGAGTTCGAGGCCGCGTACGCGCGGATCACGCGACGCGGCATCGAACACCACGCCGACCCGCACCGGCGGCAGCCGGGCACGATCAACCACAACGACGGCGGCCGAGGTGTGTACTTCATGGACCCGTCGGGCCATGCCATGGAACTGATCACCGTGCCCTACGGAGGCTGGCCGGCCCGGGAGGCCTGAGGCGCGGGCCGGCGGCCGGACGCCACCGCGAGTGGCACCCCGCCGCCGGGCGTGCGCGGTGAGCGCGGGTCTTCGGTCGCGCGCCCGCAGGCCGATCCGCGGGCCCGTGTGCGCGCGGCCCCCCTCCCGGTCCGCCGGGCTACTCGCCCGGTGCCACCGTGCGGGCCATGATGCGCGCCGCCTCGGCCACGAGCGCATCGTCCACCGCTGCGTCCTGGACGCTCTTGGTCGACAGCACGGCCAGCACGACCGGCGTCCCGTGCGCCGTCCAGGCCACACCGATGTCGTTGGCCGTGGCATAGGAGCCGGTACCGGTCTTGTCCGCCAGCACCCATTCCCGCGGCAACCCGGCGCCGAACCGTGCGGCGCCGGTGGTGTTGCCCTTCAGCCAGGCGACGAGCTGGTCCCGGGCGGAGCCGTCCAGGGCCCGGCCCAGGGTCAGCCGCTCGAGGCTCCCGGCGACGGCCTGCGGGGTCGTGGTGTCACGGAGGTCGCCCGGGATGGCGGTGTTCAGCTCGGTCTCCCACCGGTCGAGCCGGCTCACGTCGTCGCCGAGCGAGCGGAAGAAGCGGGTGAGGCCGTCCGGGCCGCCGGTCCGCCGCAGCAGCAGGTTCCCGGCCGCGTTGTCGCTGTACTGGATGGCCGCGGCGCACAGGGCCGCGACGGTCATGCCGGTCCCGACGTGCTCCTCCGTCCTGGGCGAGTTCGGCAGGATGTCGTGCGGCGGATAGTGGACCACCTGGTCCAGCGGTGCACAGCCGCCCTGGTCGCGCAGTACGGCCGCCGCGGCGAACGCCTTGAACGTCGAGCACATCGGGAACCGCTCGCCCGCACGATGGGCCACCGTCCGCCCGGTGCGGACGTTCCGTGCGTACACCCCCAGCCGGGCGCCGTACCGCTGCTCCAGGTCGTGGAACGCGGCGTCGGCGTTACGCGACCCGCCGGCCGGAGCGGCGGTGGCGGGCGTGGCGGCGGCGGTTGCTGCCACGGCCGTGGTGGTCAGCGCGAGTCCTGCCTTCAGCAGGCCACGTCGGGGCATCGGGTCGGTGCTGGTCATGGGCGCGGTCCTCCCGGGGAGTTCGCCGTCGGCCGCTCGCGGTGCCGGCGGTTCGTGGATCTTCGACTCGGACAGCGAAACAGCCGGAGACCACTCATGTCCAAGAGTGAACTGTGAACACCTCATGCCTTATTGATATGACTGCTGGGTGGATCTCTTCGCGCACCTCGAGGCCTACGTGGCGACCGCCGACGAAGCGAGCTTCTCCCGGGCGGCCGACCGGCTCGGCATCGCCCAGCCGCTGCTCAGCCGGCGCATCAAGACGCTGGAAGGCCACTTCGGCGGGTCACTGTTCGACCGTTCGCGGCGGCAGGTCACGACCACGGAACTGGGTGTGCTGCTGCTTCCGTACGCACGGGACGTGCTGGACCGCGCCCAGCGGCTGCGGCAGGCCGCGCACTCGGCCCTGCGGTCGCGGGTGAGTGCCGTGGGGGTGCCCGCGGACTGTGCCCCGGCCGCCCTGGCCCGTGCGATCCGTGCCGCCACCGAGCGGGGCATCACCCTGGGGGTGCGGGAGCTGCCGCCCGGGGAACGGCTCTCGGGGCTCGCCGACGGTTCGCTCGCGTACGCGCTGCTGCGGGTTCCTCCGGAGCAGGCCGCGTTCCGGGTGCCGATGGGACTGGCGTCGGCCGCGGAGGGCCCGGAGCCTCGGCACGGGTCGCGGCGTGCGGCCCATCTGGAGGAGCTGCGGCCGCGCCGGGGCCGATCCGCGGACCCGTCGCCCCCGCCGCCGGTCCTCGTCCTGACGGAGGATCAAGTCGATTGTTTCGAGGACCGTTTGGGCCGGGCCGCGGCACGCGCCGGGCTGCCGGAGGGGCGGATCCGGCCGGCCGGGCCGGCGGCCACCGCGCTCGCCGAGACACTGGCGGGACGCGCGCTGCTGCTGTGCACGGAGCCGTTCGCCCGGCAGCACGGAGCACGGTGGGCACCGCTGGGCGACCGCTCGCTGCACCGCGGGTACGACGTGAGCGCGCCGCCGGGCCGGCAGGGCACGGCGGACGTGCCGGGCTGGCTGACCGCGCTGCTCGGAGCGGCCGTGGGGGCGGCGGCCCCCGGGCCCGGCACCCGGCCGTCCGCGGACCGGGGCGACGACACTCCCGCACGCCTGGCGGCACGCGGATGAGGGACGACCCTTCGGCACGACAGGGGCACCCGCATGAACGACGGCACTCCCCCACGACAGGCGGCGCACGCATGAACGACGGCACTCCTCCACGACAGGCGGCGCACGCATGAACCCGGCTCCGGAGTACGTCGGCGACGACGGTGCCCTCCTGGACGTGGCGGAGACGATCGCCGCCGACTGGGCGGTCCTCGGCGTGCACGGCTCCTTCCTCGCCCTGAACCTCGACACCGGGGAGCGGCTCGGCTTCGACGTCACGCGGGCGATGCCCCTGGCGTCGGTGGTGAAGGTCCCGGTCGCCCTGGCCGTGCTGGACCGGATCGCGGCCGGGGACCTCGACCCCGCGCACCCGGTGACGGTCGACCCGGCCACCAGCAGCGTCGGCCCCACCGGGCTCGCGTCTTTCCGGCACCCGGCCACCGTGGCCGTCGGCGATCTGCTCCAGCTGATGCTGTCGATGAGCGACAACGCCGCCGCGGACGCGCTCCTCGGCCTCGTGCCGGTGGCGCAGGTCGACGCGTCCCTGCGGGCCTGGGGCTGCACCGGTATCCGCGTGCGGCACCGGATGAACCACATGTACGAGTGCGCCGCCGGTGCCGCGGGCAACGACTTCTCCCTGGCGTTGGAACTGGCCGTGCGGGACGCACGCGCGGGCCGGCACACCATCGAGACCCTCGACCCGGCGCGTGCCAACGCCGGTTCGGCCGCGGCGCTGGTCGACCTGCTGCGGCGCGTATGGTGCGACGCGATCTCCGCTCCCCGGGCGACGGCGGAGCTACGCCGGATGATGGGCCTTCAGGTCTTCACGCACCGGCTGGCGAGCGAGCTGCGCGCGGACACGCTGCGGTGGAGCGGCAAGACGGGCACGTTCCTGCACCTGCGGCACGAGATCGGCGTCGTGGAGTCGGCCTGCGGCGCCCGGGTGGCCATGGCCGCGCTGACCCGCGCGGACCGGCGGGCCGGCCAGGCACCGGACATCGACCTCGCGATCGGGGTCGCGGGCCGCGAGGCGTTCGAGGCGCTGCGCCGCTGAGGGCCGGTGTCTCCGCGGGGCGCACGCGGGCCGGTCATGGCAGCAGGCGCTGCTCCTTGGCCACGGCGACGGCGCCCGCGCGGTTGTCCACGCCCAGCTTGTCGTAGATGCGGCGCAGGTGGGTCTTGACCGTGGCCTCGCTGATGTACAGGGCACGGGCGATGGCGTGGTTGGGCAGGCCGCGGGAGAGCTGCGTGAGGATGTCGCGTTCGCGCGGGGTGAGGGCGGGGCGCGGGTTGCGCAGCCGGGACATGACGCGGTCGGCGACCGGGGGTGAGAGCGCCGGGCGACCTGGACGAGAAGTACGCGCAGGCGGGAGCGGCGACGCTCGGCCGCTGACGTCACCGCCGGATCCGGGCAGGCCCGACCGCGGCCGAGGCCACCGGCCGGGGCCGGGCCCGGGGGGGCGCGCACAGCAGGACGTCCGGGTCCGCGCCGAGAGGGCGGACCCGGACGTCCTGTTCAGGTGGACCCGGTGGATCAGACGAGGTCGAACCGGTCCAGGTTCATGACCTTGACCCAGGCGGCGACGAAGTCCTCGACGAACTTCTCCTTGGCGTCGTCGCTCGCGTAGACCTCGGCGAGCGCGCGCAGCTCCGAGTTGGAGCCGAAGACGAGGTCGGCACGGCTGCCGGCCCACTTGAGCTCGCCCGTGGCCGCGTCGCGGCCCTCGAAGGTGGTCTGGTCCTCGGAGGTCGCCTTCCACGTCGTGCCCAGGTCGAGCAGGTTGACGAAGAAGTCGTTGGTGAGGACGCCGGGCGTCTTGGTGAAGGCGCCGAGCTGCGAGCCCTGGTGGTTGGCGCCCAGCACGCGGAGGCCGCCGACGAGGACCGTCATCTCGGGGGCGCTCAGGGTGAGCAGGTTCGCCCTGTCGAGCAGCAGGAACTCGGCCGGCAGCCGGTTGCCCTTGCCGAGGTAGTTGCGGAAGCCGTCGGCCGTCGGCTCCAGCGCCTCGAAGGACTCGGCGTCGGTGTGCTCCTCGGTCGCGTCGACACGGCCCGGGGTGAAGGACACCTCCACCTCGAAACCGCCCTCCTTGGCGGCCTTCTCCACGGCCGCGACCCCGCCGAGGACGATGAGGTCGGCCAGGGAGACCTTCTTGGCGCCGGAGGAGGCGTGGAAGTCCTGCTGGACGCCCTCGAGGACGCGCAGCGCCTGCGCCAGCTCGTCGGGGTTGTTGACCTCCCAGCCGCGCTGCGGCTGCAGGCGGACACGGCCGCCGTTGGCGCCGCCGCGCTTGTCGCTGCCGCGGTAGGTGGACGCGGACGCCCAGGCGGTGGTGATCAGCTGGGACACGCTGAGGCCGGAGTCGAGCAGCTTGGTCTTCAGGACCTCGATGTCGGCGGCGTCGATCAGCTCGCCCTCGCGCTCCGGCAGCGGATCCTGCCACAGCAGGGTCTCGTCCGGGACCTCCGGGCCGAGGTACAGCGACTTCGGGCCCATGTCGCGGTGGGTCAGCTTGTACCAGGCGCGGGCGAAGGCGTCGGCGAACTCCGCGGGGTTCTCGTGGAAGCGGCGGGAGATCGGCTCGTAGATCGGGTCGAAGCGCAGCGCCAGGTCCGTCGTGAGCATGTTCGGGGCGATCTTCTTCGACGCGTCGTGCGCGTGCGGCACCGTCCCCTCGCCCGCGCCGTTCTTCGGCTTCCACTGGTGGGCGCCGGCCGGGCTCTTCGTCAGCTCCCACTCGTAGCCGAACAGGTTCTCGAAGAAGTTGTTGCTCCACCGGGTCGGCGTGGTGGTCCAGGTGACCTCGAGGCCGGAGGTGATGGCGTCGGCGCCCTTGCCGGAGTTGTAGGTGCTCCGCCAGCCCAGGCCCTGCTCCTCGAAGCCGGCGGCCTCGGGGTCGGCACCCACGTGGTCGGCGGGGCCGGCGCCGTGGGTCTTGCCGAAGGTGTGGCCACCGGCGATCAGGGCGACGGTCTCCTCGTCGTTCATCGCCATGCGGCGGAACGTCTCGCGGATGTCGCGGGCCGCGGCCAGCGGGTCGGGGTTGCCGTTCGGACCCTCCGGGTTGACGTAGATCAGGCCCATCTGGACGGCGCCGAGCGGGTTCTCCAGCTCGCGGTCGCCGGTGTAGCGCTGGTCGTCGAGCCAGGTGGTCTCGGGACCCCAGTAGACGTCCTCCTCCGGCTCCCACACGTCCTCGCGGCCGCCGCCGAAGCCGAAGGGCTCGAAGCCCATCTGCTCCAGGGCGACGTTGCCCGTCAGGATCATCAGGTCGGCCCAGGAGATGCTCTGGCCGTATTTCTTCTTGACCGGCCACAGCAGGCGGCGGGCCTTGTCGAGGTTGCCGTTGTCCGGCCAGCTGTTGAGCGGGGCGAAGCGCTGCTGCCCGGCGCCGGCGCCGCCGCGGCCGTCGCTGATGCGGTAGGTGCCGGCGCTGTGCCAGGCCATGCGGATCATGAGGGGGCCGTAGTTGCCGAAGTCGGCGGGCCACCAGTCCTGCGAGGTGGTCAGCACCTCGGCGATGTCCTGTTTCACGGCCGCCAGGTCGAGGCCCCTGAACGCCTCGGCGTAGTCGAACTCCTCGCCGAGCGGGTTGGCCACGGCCGGGTTCTTGGCAAGGATCTTCACATTGAGCCGCTCCGGCCACCACTGGCGGTTGCCGCCACCCTGGGTGGGGTGCAGGGCGCGGTCGTGGGCGACGGGGCAGCCGCCGC
Source organism: Streptomyces sp. NPDC048514 (assembly GCF_043199955.1). Taxonomy (NCBI): domain Bacteria; kingdom Bacillati; phylum Actinomycetota; class Actinomycetes; order Kitasatosporales; family Streptomycetaceae; genus Streptomyces; species Streptomyces sp. NPDC048514. The sequence continues at coordinate 549,232 of NZ_JBICWT010000003.1, forward strand.
CGCCCTCCGCCTTCGCGTCAGTGACGATCGCGTCGTGGTTCTCAGTCATGGCAATCCTTCCGAACTGTGCGGAACTCGGTGCTCAGGAACTGCGGCCGGTGGAGCAGTCGGGGCAGGTGCCCCAGTAGACGACCTCGGCCTCGTCGATGGTGAAGCCGCGGTCGTCGGAGGCGGTCAGGCAGGGCGCGTCGCCTACCGCGCAGTCGACGTCGGCGACGGCGCCGCACGACCGGCACACGATGTGGTGGTGGTTGTCACCCACGCGCCCCTCGAAGCGGGCCGGATGGCCGGCCGGCTCGATACGGCGCACGAGCCCCACCGCCGTCAGGGCGTGCAGCGCCTCGTAGACGGCTTGCAGGGAGATGTGACCGACGCGGTCGCGGACCCCGGAGGCGATCGCCTCGACGCCGAGGTGGTCGCCGTCCCGGACGGTCTCCAGCAACGCGACGCGGGCGGCCGTCACGCGCAGGCCGGCACCACGCAGCTCCTCTGCGGTGGTCGGGGTCGGGGAGGCGGTCATGCGGCGAACCTACCCCCATAAACACGAAAGGTTCAAGAAAACGAGCGATGCAATTTTGGAGAACGCACGGGCACCCGGCGTTCGCTTCCGCACACAGACCGACGCGAATGCCTCCGCACGGACGCGTCTCCGCCGCCGGGCACGCCTGCGGGAAGGCGATGGGACGGTGGCGGCGGGCGGGCCGGCGGTCGGGGCATGCACGCATGATGTGTCCGCACCCGGCCGGCGGCCGCGCGGCAAGCCGCGACGTCCTCCGAAGGGGTGACCGGGGCTGAGGGCGGCTGACCACACCGCACCGCAGGCCCGGCGATGTGGTGATCGCCGCCGCACCGCAGGACCGGTGCAGTTCGTCGTGGATCACCCGGACGTCCCGCCGCATCCGTGAGTCCTTCCGCGGAGGGGCCGACCCGGATGAACCATCCCGTACGGCGCAGGGATCCCACTGCGTGCGAGACTCGGATCCCGTCACCGGGGTGGCAGTCGAGAGGGACACTGGTGGACCTGGACGCCGTCGCCGACGAGCTGTACGCGCTGCGGCCGGAGGAGTTCGTCGCCGCTCGTGACCGGCACGCCCTGGACGCCCGCCGGTCCGGCGACCAGCGCCTCGCCAAGGAGATCGGCGCCCTGCGGCGGCCGAGTCTGGCCGCCTGGGTCAGCAATCTTCTGGTGCGCCGGCAGCCGGAGGAGGTCAAGCCGCTGCTCGGCCTCGGCGAGGAGCTGCGCCGGGCCCACCGCGAACTGGACGGTCCACAGCTGCGCCGGCTCGCCCGCCGGCAGAACGAGGTGATCGGCACCCTCGGCCGCCAGGCCCGGCAGCTGGCCGCGCAGGCCGGGCACCCGGTGGGCGAGGGCGTCCAGCGTGCCGTCGAGGAGACCCTGCACGCCGCGCTCGCCGATGCGGGGGCCGGGCGGGAGTGGGCGGCGGCCCGCCTGGTGAAGCCGCTCAGTGCCAGGATCGGATTCCCGGCCGCCGACGAGGCCCTGCCGGAACGCCGGCCCGCCGCCCCCGCGGCCGGCCCGCCGGACAAACGCGCCCGGAACCGGGAACCCGACAGCCGCGCGGCCCGCGCCGAGACCGCCGCGACCGCCGAGCGCCGTCGCCTTCAGGCCGAGGCCCGCGGCAGAGCCCGGGACGCGGAACGGGAGCTGCGCGCCCGGCAGGAGGAGGCCGAGGCCGCCGGACAGGAGGCTACGGAGGCCCGCTCGCGGGAGGCCGCGCTGGCGGAGCGCGTCCAGGAGCTGCGCGCGGAACTGCGGCGCGCCCAGGAGGAGCGGCGGCAGGCCCGCGGCGACGAGCAGGCGGCTCGGGAACGGGCGGGACGGGCCGAACGGGCCGTGCGCGAGGCCCGGCGCCGGGCGGCGACGGCCACCGCACAGGCGGAACGGCAGGCCTAGGGCGGCTCACACCAGCCGACCGTTGCGGCGAGCTCGCGCAGCAGTCGCAGCTGCTCGGGCGCTGACCGCACGGCGGATCGATCGAGACAGGTGCCCACGGCACGTCCTCGAGCGGCCGGCCGCCCGACTGGCGAACGCCGACCGTCACGACGAGGCTGTCCATGACGTCACCCCCCGTCCGGGGAACGGCCTGTGCCACGACCGGAATCCGGGTCCCGCAAGGCCGCCGGCCGGCACCACGGGAAGCGAGAAGTCATGGCGAGACCCATCTGGACCGGCGTCCTGACCTTCGGGCTGGTCACCCTGCCCGTGGGGCTGTACACCGCGACCGAGGACCACACCGTGCACTTCCACCAGCTCCAGCGCGGCACCTCGGACCGCGTGCGCAACAAGCGGGTCAACGAACGCACGGGCAAGGAGGTCGACACCGACCGCATCGTGAAGGGGTACGAACTCGGCGACGGCGAGTACGTGGTCGTGGAACCGGAGGAGCTGGAGGACATCGCACCGGGCCGGTCGAAGGCCATCGACATCGCCGGGTTCGTCGACCTCCGCAGGGTCGAGCCCGTCTACTTCGCCCGCACGTACTACGTCGGCCCGCGCGGCAAGGAGTACGTGAAGGTCTACGAGCTGATGCGCGCCGCGCTGGAGAGTTCGGACAAGGCCGGGATCGCCACGCTCACCATGCGGGGCAAGGAGTACCTGACCGCGTTGCGCGCCCAGCCCGGCGTCCTCGTCCTGCACACCCTGCACTGGGCCGACGAGGTACGCGACCCCGCCGACGTGGTGGACCTCCTGCCGGACCGGCGTACCAAGGCCGGGGGCAAGGAGCTGCGGACGGCCGAGCAGCTGATCGACGCGCTGAGCATCGACTGGAACCCGGACGACTACCACGACGCCTACGAGGAGCGCGTCGAACGACTCGTCGCGGCCAAGCGGAAGGGCGAGGAGGTCGTGGGCGAGGCGGAACCCCCGGAAGCCACCAACGTCGTCGACCTCATGGAGGCGCTCAGCCGGAGCGTCGAGGAGAGCAGATCCCGTGGGCGCGGCGGCGGCGGCGCCCGGCGCACGGGAGGCTCCGCAGACAGACGGCGCGGCGGCGGCAGTGGCAGCGGCACCGGCAGCGGCACCGGCACCGGCACCGGCACCGGCACCGGCAGCGGCGGCAAGGGGACCGCCGGACGCCGTGGGCAGGCCGCCGGCCGTAAGCGCACCGCCGGGCGCAAGGAGGCCGTGGACTTGGCGTCCCTGTCGAAGGCGGAACTGTACGAGCGGGCGAGCGAGGCAGGGGTGCCGGGCCGCTCGAAGATGACCCGGAAGCAGCTCGCCGAAGCCCTCGCCGGACCGGGAGCAGCGGCCTGACCTGCACCGGCGGACCGTGGGCCCCCGGCACCGGACGGAAGCGCGCGGTTCGCCGTGGCCGCCGGCGGGCCCGCCGGGCGCCGGTGGGGGCGCCCTCACCCGTACGGGTGCGTCCGGTCCGGCCGTCCGTGGCATCCCGGGACCGTGTCGACCGGCAGCAGTGTGATGTTTGCCCGGTGACGTGATGGACCGGGAGCGACCGGCAAGGTTCCCCTCCATGCTCCACGCAAACGCCCCGCGGCAGGTGATCCGATGACCACGGCGACGACCCGGGCGCTCCGGACGCCGTCCACGAGAACCGGCCGGCGACCGGCCCCCTCCTCGTCATCCGCCGCCCGGCCCTCGTTGCCGTCCCTGACCGGGCTGCGCTGGATGGCGGCGCTGCTGGTGTTCGGGCTGCACGTGAACAACTTCGGCTACTTCCGGGGCACCGGCGGGCGCGCGGTGTCCTGGGCGTTCGGGGCCGGTGCCACCGGGGTGTCGTTCTTCTTCGTACTGTCCGGATTCGTGCTGACCTGGTCGGCGCGGCCCGGTGACCGCGCCCTCGCGTTCTGGCGGCGGCGCGTCGCACGCGTCTATCCGGTGCACCTCGCCACCCTGGCCGGGGCCCTGCTCCTGGCGTACACGCTCGCGCACGAGCCACGCCCCACGCCGAAGCAGGCGGTGGCCAACGCGCTGCTGCTCCACTCCTGGTGGCGCCCGTGGTGGCAGACGCTGAACCCGGTCAGCTGGTCCCTGGCGTGTGAGGCCTTCTTCTACGCCGCCTTCCCGCTGCTGTTCCTGCTGCTGCGCCGGCTCGGCGCCCGCGGTTCGGCCGCGCTCGGACTGCTGTCGCTGGCGGCGGTCCTGGTGCTGGCCCGGTCCGAGGTGCACCACTGGTGGACCCATTCGCTCTACTCCCTTCCCGCGGCCCGGCTGCCCGAGTTCGTGCTCGGCGCGGTCGCGGCGCGGCTCGTGCTGCTCGGCCGGTGGCGCGGGCCGGGCCTCGAGGCGTCGCTGGCCCTGGCCGTCATCGGCTACTTCTTCGTCCCGCAGACGGCGCCCGGCTACGCGACGGTGTGCACCGTCATGGGGTTCGTGCTGCTGATTCCGGCGGCGGCCGTCGCGGACCTGCGCGGACTGCCCTCGATGTGGCGGCGCCGACGGCTCGTGCGGCTCGGCGAACTGTCCTTCGCCTTCTACATGGTTCACCTGCTGGTGCTGCGCGCCACCACCCATCTGCTGGGTCCCAAGCCGCACTTCCGCATCCTGACCGGGGCCGGTGTCACCGCGGCCGTGTTCACGGTGTCGCTCGCGCTGTCCTGGCTGCTGTACGAGGCGGTGGAGTGCCCGGCCAGACGGCTGTTGCTGAGGCGGCGCCGGGGATACTCGCCGGCGGCGGAGCCGGTGCGCGCGTGCCGGGAGGCGCCGGCGGCGCCGCGGGACTGATCCGCGTCGGCCCGGGCGGCGCATACGCCGGCGCGTTCCTTTCTTCCGTCGCCCCGACCAGGCATATCCTCGCCGTACGCAGGAACCCGATCCTCTCAAGCAGTCGACGCAACGAGAGGAAGTGCTCATGTCCCAGGTCGAGGAGTCCGTGCAGGTCGAGGTGCCGGTGCACACCGCCTACAACCAGTGGACCCAGTTCGAGACCTTCCCGGCGTTCATGGAAGGCGTCGAGCGCATCGAGCAGCGGACCGACACGCTCACCCACTGGGTGACGAGCATCGGCGGGGTCCGGCGGGAATTCGACGCCGCGATCACCGAGCAGCTGCCCGACGAGCGGGTCGCTTGGACCACGGTGGACGGTTCTGCCCGGCAGGCGGGCGTGGTCACGTTCCACCGCATCGACGACTCCACCACGAAGGTGATGCTGCAGCTGGAGTTCGAGCCCGAGGGCGTGACCGAGACGGTCGGCGACCGGCTCGGCCTGGTCAAGCGGCGTGTATCGGGTGATCTGCACCGGTTCAAGGAGTTCATCGAGGAGCGCGGCGGCCAGGCGACCGGCGCCTGGCGCGGCGAGGTCGGCGGCCCCGGGAGCGGCGGCGGGCTGTGACCGATCGCACTCCCGGGTGACGTCGGCAACACTCAGGAGAGTCCGGCGTGATTCGGGGTAGACGGCTCAGCGACACCGGCCCGGCGGCTTGCAGCCGCCGGGCCGAGACCGCTTGACCCAACGAAGGAGCCGTGCCGGCGTGTGCGGGAAAGAGAACGGGGTGCGGCGGCGGGCGAACGCCGGCCCGTCCGCCCGCCCCTCCATGACGGCGGCAGCCTGCCCGCCCCTCGCCCCGGCGGCGGGCCGCCCGCCACCCGTACCGGCACGACGACGTCCCCGCCCCTCGCCGGCGTGCGGACACCCCCGCTCCGCAGGGTGACCGCCGGTCCCGTGCGCCCAGGTCGGACCCGCCGAACGGACCCGGTACCGTCGGGCCGCGGGTGTCCGGCTCCCGCCGGGCGCCTCCGGCGGACCGCGCGTGGACCGGAGGTCGCGGACGCGGCCGCCGGCGAGCCTGCCGAGGAGTTTGGCCGGCCCCGAACACGGCGGCTACTGTTGCCGTACGGCAATGATCGGCTCGGAGCCGGCCGACCGGCGGCGGCACCCGGCTGTGCGAGAGGAGAGGATGAGAGTGTCCGAGCAGGACGCGGCCGAATCGGCGCCGCAGGTGGTGAGTTCCTTCCTGGAGGAGCGCCGCGAACAGATCGCGCAGCGCTGGGCCGACGCCCCGCTGTTCCGCTCGGTCTTCACCGTCTCCCGCGACGAGGCGGTCGAGGCGTGCAAGGCCGTGGTGGACGCCCTGTCGGAGGTGGCGGGGAGCGGCCGGCTGGAGGACATCGGGGCATCGGGGTTTTGGCCGGTGCGCGAGCAGTTGGGGCGGATGACGCAGACCCGGGCCCGCAGCGGTTCCACACCGGCCCAGATCGCCGACGAGGTGGCCGCGCTGCGCCTTCCGGTGGTCGAGTTGCTGCAGGCGGAGCTTCCCGACCCCGCCACCTCGCGGGGCCAGGAGAGTGTGCTGGCGCTGAACCTGCTGATGTGCACCCTGCGCCTGGTGGTGATGGAGACGGCACTGGACTCGAACGCGGAGCTGATCGAGCGTCAGCGCCAGCAGCTGCTCGAGGTGGCCACCCCCGTCATCAAGCTGTGGGAGGGCACGGTCGCCGTACCCCTGATCGGTACGCTCGACAGCGCGCGCAGCCAGATCGTGATGGAGTCGCTGCTGGAGGCCATCGTCGAACAGCGGGCCCGGTACGCCATCCTCGACATCACCGGCGTGCCCACGGTCGACTCGCTGGTCGCCCAGCACCTGATGAAGACGGTGGCGGCCGCGCGGCTGATGGGCGCCGAGTGCATCGTCTCCGGTATCCGCCCGGCCATCGCGCAGACCATCGTGCAGCTGGGCATCGACCTGGGCTCGGTGCTGACGCGTGCCTCGCTGGCCGACGCGCTCGCCTACACGCTGAGCCGGCAGGGCATAGAGATCTCCCGTCCGGACGCGGGTGCGAGCGCCCGGTGAACCAGTCCACTCCCGGGCGGCCGACCCAGATTCCGGTGCTCACCCTGGGCGACGTACTGCTCGTCTCGCTCCAGGGGGAGCTGCACGACGGCATGACCGAGCAGCTCCAGCACGACATCACGAGCCGTATCGCCACGAACACGGTGACCGGTGTGGTGATCGACATCTCCGGAGTGGACATCGTCGACTCGTTCCTCGGCCGGGTGCTCGCGGAGATCGCCTCCACGGCCCGGCTGCTGGCGGCGCGTACGGTGCTGGCCGGAATGCGGCCCGCCGTGGCGATCACGCTGGTGGAGCTGGGCCTGTCCCTGCCCGGGCTGGTCACCGCCCTGGACGTGGACCGTGCCATGGAACTGCTGTCCCAGAGGGGGACTTGATGCGGACCTCCGGCCATGCTTCCGCGACGATCCTGCCCATCGGCTCGGACGCGGATCTGGCCTGGGTGCGGCAGGAGGTGCGGCAGTGTGCGGCGCAGCTCGGTTTCGGCCTGGTCCAGCAGACGAAGCTGGTCACGGCGGCGAGTGAGCTGGCCCGCAACACGCTGGTGCACGGCGGCGGCGGGCGGGTGGAGATCGCTCCGCTGGACAACGGTCGTTCCCGGGGCGTGCGGATGAGCTTCATCGACGAGGGCCCGGGCATCCGCGACCTGGACCTGGCCATGACCGACGGCTACACCAGCGGGGGCGGTCTCGGCCTGGGGCTGAGCGGCGCGCGGCGGCTGGTGCAGGAGTTCAGCGTGGACACCGAGCCCGGCCGGGGCACGACTGTCACGGCCGTCGCCTGGGTGGCCCAGGTTCCCTCGTCCCGTGCGGGGCTGCGATGAGCCGGGTGTGGGAGATCCCGGTGCACGACGCCACCCGCGTCCGGGACGCCCGGATCGCCGCGCGGGAGGCGTGTGTCCACGCGGGTCTGGCGCCGCCGCGCACGGCCGCCGCGGAACTGGTCGCCACCGAACTGGCCACGAACCTGCTCAAGCACGCGGGCGGGGGCCGCATAGTGGTGAACCTGGTGCCGCCGCCGAACGGTGCTGCGGGGAGCTCGGTGCAGGTCTTCTCGCTCGACCACGGGCCGGGTATCGCCGATGTCGCCGTGGCGCTGCGCGACGGCTACAGCACCGTCGACGCCTCGCTGGGTGCGGGCCTGGGCAGCTGTGCGCGCAGCGCGAACGCCTTCCAGCTGTACAGCACGCCCGGCCGCGGCACGGTGGCGACCGCGCGGATCGACCCGGAGCCGGACGGCCGCGGGACCCCGGCGGCCGGCGTGCCGGCGGGTGGCATCACCATCGCCCTGGCGCAGGCCGAACAGTGCGGTGACGCCTGGACCTGGGCGCGTTCCGGCGGTCTGCTGACGCTGCTGCTGGCCGACGGCCTGGGCCACGGGCCCAAGGCCGCGCACGCGGCCGGAACCGCGGTGGCGGAACTGCGCCGCACCCCGCATCTGCCGCCCGTCGAGATCCTGCGCCGGCTGCACACGGTGCTGCGTCCCACCAGGGGGGCGGCGGTCACCGTCGCCCAGGTGGACACGGAGCGGGCGGAACTGTGCTTCGCCGGCGTCGGCAACGTGGGCGCCCGGGTGTGGACCGGGGAGGGCTGGACCTCCCTCGTCTCCCATCCGGGGATCGTCGGGGCCTACTTTCCGGCGCACATCCCCTTGCGCAGGCTGCCATGGGGTCGGGAGAGCCTGCTCGTTGTGCACAGTGACGGACTGCCCAGCCGCTGGGTCCCGCCGGAGGACCCCTATCTGCTGGGTCACGACCCGTCGGTGGTGGCCGCGGCGATCCTGCGCGACGCCGGCAGCGCCGCCCGCCCCGAACGCGACGACACCAGCGTGGCCGTACTGGCCCCCGACCGCCGGACCAGCGCTCATGACAGCCACCTCTGACACCTGGCCCATCGCCTCCCCCGCCGACGCGATCCGCGCCCGTGCCCTGCTGGCCCGGTACGCGGCGGACGCCGGTGTGCCCGCGCTCGAGCGTGCCCGGTTGCTGGCAGCGGTCGGCGCCCGGCTGCGCCAGGGCCTGGACGAAGGGGACACGCGGCTGACTCTGAGCGCGCATCCGGACGGCAGACTCCAGATCGTCGTGGCCGGGTCCGAGCCGTGGCGGCACACGGTCGTCTGCCCCTCCCCCACGGCCGGTCCGCTGCCCAGTCCGGCCGACCTGGACGACGCCCGGCTCGCCGAGGCGCTGCTGGCCGCCGACGAGGACGCGGCCGCCGCCCTGGCGGCCGTGGACGAGACGGAGGAACTGGTCCGCTTCCACCGGGAGGAGCTGCACCAGACCAACCAGGGTGTGCTGGCGCTGCACGCCGAGCTGGAGGCCGCCGCGCTGGCGCAGCGCGAACTCCTCGACGCCGAGCGGGCCGCGCGCGCGGAGGCCGAGAGCGCCCGCCGGCTGCTGACCTTCCTGGCCAACGCCAGCGCCGCCCTCAACGCCTCGCTGGACCACGACGACATCCTGCGCAAGCTGCCCGAGCTGCTGGTGCCGGAGTACGCCCGGCACGTGGACATCTGGCTCATGGACGACGAACGCACACCGCCGGGCGGCCGGGCGGCGGCCACGGTGGCGGCGGCCCGCACCGGCCGTCCCCAGCATGCCGGCCCGCACCCCGGGGAACTGCCGGGTGTGGACGACCTGCCGGCCTCGGCGCTGTTCCCGGACCGGTCGCTGCTGTGCCTGCCGCTCGGCGCCCGCACCGTGCAGGGTGTGCTGACGCTGACCGCGCCGGGCGACCGCTTCGAGCCGGACACCACCGTGATGCTGCTGGAGGTGGCCCGGCGAGCGGGCATCGCGCTCGACAACGCCCGCCGGTACGAGCAGCACCGGGACGTCGCCGAAGCGCTGCAGCGCGCGCAGCTCACCGACCTGCCCAGCACCGCGGATCTCGCGCTGGCCGCCCGCTATCTGCCGGCCACGCACGGTCTGAACATCGGCGGCGACTGGTACGACGCCTTCCCGCAGCCGGACGGCAGCGTGCTGGCGGTGATAGGGGACGTCACCGGGCACGGGCTGCGCGCCGCGGTGATCATGGGGCAGTTGCGCACCGCGCTGCGCGCGTACGCCGTCGAGGGCAACGGCCCCGCCCGAATCCTGACCCTGCTGCACCGGATGCTGCGCCACCAGCAGCCGGAGCTGTACGCGACCTGTGCCATCGCCCGGTTCACGCCCGGTGAGCCCGGTGTGGTGTGGGCCGCCGCCGGGCATCCGCCGGCCCTCACCCGGGGCCCCGGGGGCGAGGTGCGCGTGCTGGACGTGAAGCCGGGGATCATGCTGGGTGTTCCGGTGCCCTTCGAGTACGAGGAGCAGAGCGTGGAGCTGCCGGCGGGCTCCACGCTCGCGCTGTACACCGACGGTCTGGTGGAGCGGCGGTCGGCCGGGATCGACGCGGGCATAGACCGGCTCGCACAGGCCATGGGCGCGCTCGACGCCGTGGACCTGGAGGACCTGCAGAGCGCGGCCGACTCACTGCTGAAGCCGATGCTGTACGACTCCGAACACGACGACGACATCTGCCTGTTGCTGTGCCGTACGGCCGGATCCTGAACTGCCGGACGTCGCCGGGCGGCCGGACGTCGCCGCACCCCCGGCCGGGAACCGGGACTCCGGCCGGAATTCGGGACCGCGGCCGTGAAATCAGGACCGCGGTCGTGAAATCGGGACCGCGGCCGTGAATTCAGGACCGGGGCCGGGCGCGCGCCCGGCCGCGGTCGTGCCGGCGCGGCGCTGCGGTCAGGCGGCGGACGGGAAGCGTTCCCAGACCCGGTGGGCACCCAGCAGCCGGGTCAGCTGCTGCAGGACGTCCGCGGCGCTTTCGCCGGCGACCACCCCGGGGGCGTCGAGCGGGATGCCGGCCGCCTCCAGGGCGCTCTCGCCGCCCCTGGCCGCTCCGATGGCCTTGCCGTGCCGGTACGCCTCCGCCAGCAGCAGCCCGACCCGCGGGTCGGGGGTGGCCTGCTGGGAGGTGGGCAGGCCCGCCTTGGCGTCCCGGGCGCCGTAGGCGTCGGCGCCGACACCGGGGGTGCCCGCCACCAGCACGGCGTCGAACTCGACGGAGCGGGCGGTGGCGTAGGTCCGCTGCACGGCCACGGCGTCCGAGCCGTCGCCGAGGGGAGCGCCGGTGGGTGCGACGACGAGCGGGACCATGCCGCCGTCCAGCACCGCCCGGCGCACCGCCCGTACGCCGTCGAGGTCGCCGTCGGGGCCGGTGACGATGCCGATGATCCGGCCGTCGCTCGGCCAGGTGCGGCCGAGCTGGGAGAGGGCCGGGCTCGGCTCGACGTCGGCCAGGGGCACGGTGGGCTCGGGCTCGGGCAGGCCGAGACCCGCCGCGACGCCGGCGCACAGCTCCGGATCGATGTTCGCCAGAACCTGCAGCGCTCGCTCCCGGATGGCCGGTTCGTAGCACTTGGCGAGTTCGAAGGTGTAGGCGCCGATGATGTGCTCGCGCTCGACCGGGGTCATGCTGAGCCAGAAACGGCGCGGCTGGCTGAAGTGGTCGTCGAACGACTCGGGCGCCTCGCGGACCTTGGTCGACTCGGGCACCCGGACGGGGGCCTCGACATACGCCTCGAGGTCGGCTCCGGCCGTGAACGGGCAGCCGCCGTCTAGGGAGTTGGGGCGGTAGGGGGCCACCCCTCGGTGCACGGCGGTCTGGTGCATGCCGTCGCGCAGCATGTCGTTGACCGGGGCCTGCGGCCGGTTGATGAGCAGCTGCGGGAAGTTCGGGCCGCCCAGGCGGGTGATCTGGGTGTCCAGGTAGGAGAACAGGCGCCCGGCGAGCAGCGGGTCGTCGGTGACGTCGATGCCGGGGACGAGGTGGCCGACGTGGAAGGCGACCTGTTCGGTCTCGGCGAAGAAGTTCGACGGGTTGCGGTTCAGGGTGAGCAGCCCGATGGGCTGCACGGGCGCGAGTTCCTCGGGGACGATGTTCGTCGGGTCCAGCAGGTCGATGCCCTCGAAGGTCTGGTCGGGGGTGTCGGGGAAGGTCTGGATGCCGAGCTCCCACTCGGGGTGGGCGCCCGACTCGATGGCGTCGGCGAGGTCACGGCGGTGGAAGTCCGGATCGACGCCGTTGATGATCTGCGCCTCCTCCCAGACCAGGGAGTGCACACCCAGCTTCGGCTTCCAGTGGAACTTCACCAGGGTGGCCTCGCCGGCGGCGTTCACCAGACGGAAGGTGTGGACGCCGAAGCCCTCCATCGTGCGGTACGACCGCGGGATGCCTCGGTCGGACATGTTCCACAGCGTGTGGTGGGTGGCCTCGGTGTGCAGGGTGACGAAGTCCCAGAAGGTGTCGTGGGCGCTCTGGGCCTGCGGGATCTCCCGGTCCGGGTGTGGCTTGCCGGCGTGGATGACGTCCGGGAACTTGATCGCGTCCTGGATGAAGAAGACCGGGATGTTGTTGCCGACCAGGTCGAAGACGCCCTCGCTGGTGTAGAACTTGGTCGCGAAGCCCCGGGTGTCGCGGACGGTGTCGGCGGAGCCGCGTGAGCCCAGCACGGTGGAGAAGCGTACGAAGACGGGCGTCTCGACGTCCTCGGCGAGGAAGGCCGCCTTCGTCACGTTCGCCGCCGTGCCGTAGCTGCGGAACACCCCGTGCGCTCCTGCGCCGCGGGCGTGGACCACGCGCTCGGGGATGCGTTCGTGGTCGAAGTGCATGACCTTCTCCCGCAGGTGGTGATCCTGCAGGAGCACGGGGCCGCGGGGTCCCGCCTTGAGCGAGTGGTCGGTGTCGTACAGCCGCGTGCCCTGGGCGTTGGTCAGATAGGCGCCGCTCTGCGCCATCCGGGCCTGGTCGGCGCCGGTGGGCTGACCGGTGGGCGAGACGGTGGCCGGGCCGGTCTGGTCGGGCTTGGGGGGCAGCGGCTCACGGTACTCCGTCGGCTCGGCGACCGGCGGCGACTCGGGGCCCGGCTTGCCGGGAATGCCGTCCTCGGGTCCCGCGGACCCGCCCGTCAGGGCGTCCGTCACCTTGTCCGCCGCTCGCCTGAGGGGGTTGCTCTCGCTCATCAATACCTTTCCTTCGCTGGTCGCGGGGCGGGCCCGGCGCGTGCGGGGAGGGTGTCCGGCTCGACGTGCGGTGGCCGCGCCCCGGGGCATACGGCTGCCAGATCGAACGAAACAGGTGAGGTAAGTCGAAAGTGGTCGGTATGTTGCCGTGTCCAGGTCCCCGGGCCGGGGCGTCCGAAACCGGGAACCGCCAGGGACCCCCGGTCGGGGTGAAGTCGGGCCGTCTCCCATCGAGTTGCCGGGGCGGCAGGCCCGCCGGACACGGGTCCGGTCCCGGAGACCGCCGGGCAGGGCCGAGCGCCCCCTGCCGAGGGGTGTCTTCGTCAGGAGGGCCGGCTTCTTGACCCGGGGAGCGGACGGCCACCGGGCCGCCCGCTCTGGTCACCATAAGCGCTGGCCGCCCCCGACGCAGTTCGGGCGAATCCGGTCACGGGCGGGCCATGGCGCTCAGGGTCTTCGCGGCACCGCCCAGCTGTCCGCACCGCAGTCACGACCCCGCTCGCCCATCTGCGCCGGGTGCGGCTCGCGCACGCCCATCACGACCTCGTGGCCGCCGATCCGGGCACCGGGATCACGGTCACGGCGATCGCGGCCCGCTGGGGCTTCCACCACCCCGGCCGCTTCGCGGCCGTGTACCGAGAGGCCTACCGGCGGTCCCCGCACGAGACCCTGTCCGGGGACTGAGACACGTGAGGCGTCCCGGGCCGCGGCAGGTCTCCGGGCCCGGGACGCCAGACCCCGGCTACGGGAAGGACGTCACCTTGGAGGGAACGGTGCTCGTTCCCGAGGTGGGTGCGCCGGTGCTGTTGACGACGTGGGCGTACTGGCCCATGCCGCCGAGGGAGATCACCTGCAGGTCGTGCATCTTGATGCCGGAGCCCGTGGGCACCTGGAAGCCGTGCTGCTGGACGATCGAGGGGTCAGCCGTGTAGTTGCAGTAGCTGCCGAGGCCCCAGGCCTCGTGGGTGGTCACGGAGTCGGCGACCTTGTAGGCCGCGTAGCCGGTGATGCCGTCGTGGGTGATGGCTGCGGCGTTGGGCGCGTCGTACGCCTTCTCGTTCTGGAAGAAGATCGTGCGGCCGCGTTCTCCGTTCCAGTACACGTCGTACTTGTTGAAGTGCTCGACGAACAGCCCGGTGGCGAGGACGTCGTTGCCGTTGACGCGCAGGCCGTAGTCGGCGCGGTTGGTGTCCCAGCCGACGCCGCCGCCGTGGTCGGCGCGCCAGATCCAGGTGTGGTCGACGACGACGTTGTTGCTGTTGACGACCACGGAGTTGGTGGCGAGGCCGGGTCCGGCGCCGCCGATGCGGACGAACACGTCCTGCATGGTGGTGGGGTTGGCGGAGTGGTCGGCGCCGGCACCGGGGGTGCCGATGCGCAGCAGGGTGTCGGAGTTGACCTGACCGGCGTCGATGAGGAACCCGGCGAGCTTCACGCCGTCGACGTCGGCGACGTGCATGGCGTCGACGCCGTTGTCCGGGACGAGGGTGGCGAGGCCGAGTCCGAGCACGACGGTGTCGGCGCGGGTGACGTCGATGGTCCGGTCGAGGTGGTAGACGCCGGGGGTGAAGAGGAGGTTGAGGCCCTGGGCGAGGGCCGCGTTGATGGTGGTGGCGGTCGCGCCCGGCTTCACGACGTAGAACTGGTCGAGCGGCAGGGAGGTGCCCGCGTTCGCCGGCCAGGAGACGCCTCGGGCGCCTGTGCGCTTGGCCGGTACGAACACCTTGTAGGTGGAGCCGTCCAGGTAGAGGAAGGGCTTCTCGCGGGAGACGGGGGTGGTGTCCAGCGTGGTGTACGGGCCGCTGTCGAAGTTGGTGGCCGGGGCGCCCTGGACGCCGGAGAACGTCATGTTCCACACGCCGTTCGTCCAGCCGCCGACCGAACTGTCGCGGGTGTACCACTGCTGCTGGGAGTACGGGCCCACCGTGCCGTCGATCTTCGAGTCCGCGATGTAGCCGCCGGAGGCCCAGCCGTAGCCGTTCGGGGCGAGGTTGAGACCGCCCTGGACGTGGATGCGGCGGAAGGGCGCCGCCTGGGCGACGGCCCAGCGATCGGTGCCGTTGGACGGCCTTATGGCGAGGTTCTCCGCCGAACGCCAGAAGTTCTGCGTGGCGTTGCCGTTGAACCAGCCCGCGTCGACGGTGACGTCACCGTTGATCTGGGTGTCGTCGGGGTTCAGCCCGAGTCCGGAGATCGAGGTGTAGAAGCCGATCTGGGCGTTGATGCCGTTGTAGGTGCCCGGCTTGAGCAGGAACTGGTAGCGGCCGGTGCCGAACTGGGCCGACTCCTGCTGGGCGAAGACGGTGTCGAACTTCTGCTGCAGGTTCGGGGTGAAGGGATCGACGACGATGACGTTCGGGCCGAGGTCGCCGCCGCCCTGGACCGGCGGGACGCCGGTGGAACCGGTGTGCACGGCGACCTCCCACAGGGAGTACCCGTAGCCGGTGCCGCGTGCGGTGCCGTTGATCCGGACGTACCGGCCGGAGCCGCTGACGTCGTACGAGGCCGTGCCGCCGGTCGCGCCGGTGACGGTCTTCAGCGTGTTCCAGTTCTGGCCGTCCGTGGAGGTGCGGATCTGGAAGTCCTTGCCGTAGGCGGCCTCCCAGTTCAGGTCCACCTTGCACAGGTCCTGGACGGAGCCCAGGTCGACCTGCAGCCACTGCGGGTCGGCGGCCTGGCTGGACCAGCGGGTCGAGGTGCTGCCGTCGAAGGCGGCGGAGGCGGGGGTGCCGGCGTTCTCGGTGGTGGAGGCCGAAGCGGGTTTGCCCTGGGCGGCGTTGGCCGTGCCGCAGGTGGGCTGGGTTCCACTCGTGCTGCCGAACACCTGGAACTCCCATAGGGAGTAGCCGTACGAGGTCGCGCGGTGCACGCCGAGCATGCGCACGTAGCGGCCCTGTCCGGAGACGTCCAGTGTGTCGACGCCGCCGTCACCGCCGGTGACGGCCTTCAGGTCGGTCCAGCCGGTGCCGTCCTTCGAGATCTGGACCTTGTAGTCCTTGCCGTAGGCGGCCTCCCAGTTGAGGACCACCTGGGTGACGGACGCGGTGGCTCCCAGGTCGACCTGCAGCCACTGGTCGTCGGTGGCGGCGGACGACCAGCGGGTTCCGGTGTTCCCGTCCACGGCGCCGGCCGCGCCGGTGCCGTGGTTCTCCTCGGAGGACGCGGTGGCCGACTTCCCCTGGGAAAGGGGGGTTTCGGCCGCGCCGGCCGGTGTGTGGGCGAGGGGCAGGGTGATCAACGCGGCCATGGCGGCCAGCGCCACTCCCAGCGGTCTGAGTCTGTGACGACGTGCTCTCATGCGGCGGCTCCATGCGGCTACCGGGGTCGGGTGGGCGACCCCTCGGCTTAGTTCATGTTTTGATTTAAGTGGTGAGGCAAGCGGGCCACAAGCCTTCGGAAGCCAAATACTTCAATGGCGGGGGTGGGGCGGGAGGGGCGGCCGGGCGGCGCGGTGGGCAGGCTGGTGAGCCGGACCAGGCGGGGCGGGCAGGCCGGGCGGGTCAGGCGGGCCCCCTGAGGCCGGGCCGGGACCTGGTCCGGCCCGGCCTCAGGGGGCCCGGCGGCGGCGGTGCCACGCGTCGAGGGGCCGCGCTCTCGTGCTAACTCGTCCGGTCGCGCTGGTTCTTGACCAGTTCGAGCAGTGCGGCGTGTGTCCGCGCGTCGGCCGCGGCGATCAGGCCGCCCGCTCCGCTGTGCACGGGCTCGCCGTACAGGCCGGTCACCGTGCAGCCGGCCGCCCGGCACAGCGCGATCCCCGCCGCGAAGTGCACGCTCTCGCGCAGGTCGCCGTCGGTCACGTAGGCCGCCCTGCGCCCGGCGGCGACCCAGGCGACGGCGACGGTGCTGGAGACCACCCGGGGCCGGAACCGCTCGGCGAAGCCGGGGTCGCCGAGCAGGCGAACGGCCCGGAAGCCGGGCGCGTTCGGGAACGGCGGGTCCAGGTTGACGTCCACCAGCGCGGAGCCGGCCGACGGCACCGCCGTCTCGTCCGTGCCGTCCCGGTGGACCCGGGTCCGGGTGCCGTCGGTCCAGAAGACCTCGCCGCCGAACGGGTCGGCCGTCGCCGCGGCCGTGACCTCGTCGCCCACGCGCAGCGCGACGTTCACGCCGACGAGCATGGTGTGCACGGCGTAGTTGAGGGTGCCGCAGAGCGGGTCGACCAGCCAGCGCCGAGGGGTGCCGGCGACGCCGGTGGCCCCGCTCTCCTCCCCCGTCACCGCGTCCTCGGGGCGGGCCTCGCGCAGCACGTCCACGATGGCCCGCTCGGCGGCGAGGTCCGCTTCCGTCGCGAAGTCGCCGGCGGACTTCGCATAGTGCCTTAGACGCTTGCCGTACAGGTCACGCACCACGGCCGCGCCGGCCCGGGCCGCCGCCACGGCCAGCCGGGCGTCGGACTCCCCACTCAAGATCGGCATACGAGCAGGATAACCACGACCTGCCCGCGGCCCGGGGAGTCGGGCCCGGCGCAGGACCGGGCTCCGGCCGGACACCTGGATCCGGCCGGAGCGCGCGTGCCGGTCGTGGGCTATGCCCCGGTCGGCGTGAGGGTCAGCATCTGTTCGGTGGCGGTCCGGCCACCGCCGACGGAACTCCCGCTCCGGTCCGTCCAGTTGCGCGGCGCGGTGGTTTCGGCGAGTCGGCCGGAGGCGCCGGAGAGACCCAGCACCAGACCGCTGTGACGGTTGACCAGACGGCAGGTGCCGTCGTGGGACGCGTTCGGGATCACGAACCACTGCTGTCCGACGGTCGGCCCGCCGGCCGGCACCGCGGTGACCGTCGGTCCGGCGCCCCAGGCACGGCCGGCGGTACCTGCGGTGGCGACGCCCAGCAGGCCGCCGTTCGCCGTGTTGGCGATGGTGAACGCGCCGTCGCCGGTCGGGGCGAAGCTCCAGGACGCGCGGCCTGACCTGCCGGGCCGTGCGGTCGAGGTGGTGGAGCCGCCGGAGGCCTGGGCGAGGTAGCGGCCCGCGCCACTGGCTATGCGGTAGTGCCGGCCGGGTTCCACGGGCGAGGTGGCGGGCGTGGAGGAGCCGACGGTGATGTCGACGTACTCACCGGAGGCGTCGTGGGAGCAGCCGAAGGAGCAGTACGAGCGGAAGGCCTTGCCGACGATCGTGGAACTGGTGCGGTTGGCGCCGTCCAGGAACCAGCGGTACCAGGAGGCGTTGGTGTAGGCGCCGGTGTCGCCGATCAGGCGCCACTTCTGGGTGGTCAGATCGTCGGTGGCGTACAGGTACTGCGGCGAGTCGCCGCTCTGGTCGACGGCCTGCGGTTCGCCGATGTACAGGCCGAGATAGGCGTCGTAGGCGATGTTCATCACGAACAGCGGCGAAGTCGGGGGCGTCTTGCCGGCCGCGACCTGTTCGGCCGTGGTGCCCTTGCCGGCCGGGTCGTACTCGGCTGAGGCGGGGGTGTAGCCGGTGGGGTGCCCGGCGTCGACCGGGACGATGTTGCTCTCCCGGCCACCGGTGCCGGGCTGGGTCCAGGCGCCGTCGTACCACTTGCGCCAGGAGCCGGGCGCCATCTTCGCGGAGATCGGGGCCCGCGCCACGTGTTCGTAGAACGCCTTCCAGCCGCCGTTCTTGTCGACGATCCGCGAGCCGTAGTAGACGTAGAAGTATCCGGAGGCGGTGTCGACGAACAGGCGCTGGTCGCCGTCGCCGTAGGAGTACGTCTGGTTCGGGAAGGCCGCCGTGTCGCCGCGCCCGGTGCTGTACGGCGAGGTGATCACGTGGTCCTTGATGGTCCAGGTGCGGCCCCGGTCGGTGGAGACGGCGTAGTCGATGCCGTCGTAGTGCAGCCCGTCGCCGAAGGGCTGCGGGGTGAACTCGTTGTGGACCAGGCCGTACCAGGCGCCGGTGTCGGGGTCGACCCACACCCCGGACAGGTCGCAGTAGTTCTTCTGCGCGTATCCCGAGCCGGCCGGGGCGTACGTCGCCTCCTTGCCGGTGGGGCTGTTGTTGCAGCGCCAGGTGGTGTCGTCGTTGCGGTCGGCGGAGTTGGCCGGGTCGACCGCCTCGCTGAGCTTCTTGTCGTAGCGTGCGGTGTCGAAGTCCGTGCCGGTGTAGAAGTCCCAGACCCGCGGGTCGGCGGCGCCGTAGAGCGCGGCGGACTGCTGGTAGTGGAAGGCGCCGTCCCTGTCGACGTACGGGGTGGCGGGGGTGTCGGTGGGGTGGCTGAACGGTACCGGGGTCCCCACGGTCACGGTGTAGGTGGTGCCGGCGCGGGGCCCGGCCGACGCCGGGGACGCTGTGCCACCGCCCAGGACCAGGGCGACGGTCGCGGCCATGGCGCCGCCTGCTCTGCTCAAGAGTCGCACGGGTGCTCCTTGTTGCCGAAGGGCCGGTTGCACGGAACGATCCGGCCCCGGCGCCACCCCCGGCAATGGACTCCGGTGCCCGCCTCTTGCACTTTCGCGCGCGTGCGTGCCGCCCGGTGCCGCTGGGCGCCGGTCACCGCCCTTCGAGCGGGTCGGCGGCGAGCGTCGTGGCCCAGTGCAGCTGGCGGACGAGTGCCTCGTCCGCTTCCGCTGGACGGCCCGCGACCGGGCCGGGGCGGGACGGGGCGTGGGTGCCGCGGGAGATGCCGCCGCTGACGGTGATGTTGTGCTCCGCCCGGGGGCGGCGATGCCGCTCGTAAGCGGTGAACGCGCTCTCGGGGTCCGGCAGGTCGCGCAGTGCCTTGGCGAGGACGACGGCGTCCTCCAGGGCCATCGAGGCTCCCTGCCCGGTGGCCGGTGAGGCGGCGTGGGCCGCGTCGCCGATGACCAGGATGCGTCCGGAGCGCCAGGGGGCGCCCAGGGGCAGCTCGGTGGCGTTGGTGACCATGACGGCGTCGGCGGCGTCGACCAGGTCCGCAGCCGGCGTCGCGTCCTTGCGCAGCAGCGGCAGCAGCCTCTCGCGCAGCGCGGCGGGCGGCCCCGCGAAGGCTCCTTGGGGCAGCGGGTCGGCGGCCACGCGGGCGAACCAGTAGGTCTCACCCGTCGGCGACACCGCGTAGCCGAAGGCCGTCTCACTGCCCCGCACCATCGTGATCGTGCCGGTCGGTTCGGCCCCGGCGGGCGCGGTGGCGCTGGTGGCGGTGGCGGTGGCGGTGGCGGTGGCGGCGGCGGCGGCGGCGGCGGCGGCGGTGTAACCGTAGTAGACGTGCTGGCCCGCGTGAACGGGCCGGACTCCGGGGGTGATGAGCCGGCGCACCGTCGAGTTCAGCCCGTCGGCGCCGATGAGCAGGTCCCCGGTGGCGGTGGTGCCGTCGGCGAAGCGGGCGGTGACGCCGTCGGGGCCGTCCGTCACGGACTCCAGCCGGGCACCGTGCCGCAGCGGGATGCCGCGCCGGAGCGCCTCGCCCTGCAGGGCCGCGTTCAGCTCGCCGCGGCACAGGCAGCGGTAGCGCAGGGCGGGGTCGGCGGCCTCGCCGAGCGGTGCCCGCCCCTGCTCGGTGCCCCGGCTGTCCAGCAGCCGCAGGGAAGTCAGCGGAAAACCGACGGCCGTGACGGCGTCGGTGGCGTCGAGCTGCGCCAGTGCGCGCATGCCGTTGCTCGCGAGGGTCAGGAAGGCGCCGATGTCCTCGGCCTTGTCGGGGTGCGCCTCGCACACGGTGACGTCGTGTCCGGCCTTGTACAGGCCCAGCGCGGTCGCGGTACCCGCGATGCCGCCGCCGATCACCAGCACCCTCGTCGCATCCGTTCTGGTCAAGAGCCGCTCCCCGGGCCGAATGTGGTCACGGCCATCTAACGGCAGCGCAGGCCGTACGGGGCTCCGGTGGGGCCGGGATCCGGACAGAGCGGACCCCGCGGGGCACTCGCCCGGACCACGCCCGCCGTCTCGGGCCGTCGCACGGCGGCAGCGGTCGCGGCACGGCGGCGACAACGCTCCGGGCCCCGGCACGGCGGAGACAACGCTCCAGGCCCCGGCACGGCGGAGACAACGCTCCAGGCCCCGGCACGGCGGCGGCCGCACCCCCACACGCGGCACGCCCGCGCAGCGGACGCGGGGCGGCGACCCGGTGTGCACCGGCGCGCCCCTCGTGTGAAGGGTGGTCACCGGTGAAGTGGGTAGTTGCGGGCCATGCGGGTGAGTGTGGTGGATGCGGGGTCGAACACGGTCCGACTGGTGATCGCGGATGTGGAGGGTGGCGTTCCGCTGCCGGTCCACACCGTCAAATGGAAGCTGCGCCTGTCCGAACATGTCGGTCCGGACGGCACGATCGCCGATGAGGCGGTGGAGCGGTTGGTCAAGGCGGTGGCCGCGGCGGGTGAAACGGCCCGCAGCTGGCATGCCGCGGGCCCGCTGGCCTTCGCGACCACGGTGGTTCGCAGCGCCCCCAACCGCCAGGACGTGCTGCACCGGGTGGCATCCGGAACCGGTATCCGGATGTGCACCCTGCCGGGTGAGACCGAGGCCGAGCTGACCTTCCTGGCCGCCCGCCGGTGGCTGGGCTGGAGCGCGGGGCCTCTCGCGCTGCTCGACATCGGCGGCGGCTCGCTGGAGGTGGCCTTCGGCAGGGGCCGGCTGCCCGACTTCGCCGCCTCCCTGCCACTCGGTGCGAACCGGCTGACCCGGGAGTACCTGGGCGTCCAGGACCCGCCCGGCCCGGCCGAGTTGAAGGAGCTGCGCCGCCGGATCCGCCATGAGCTGCGGGACGTGGCCTCACGGATCCGCTGGGAGAGGCCGCGCACCGCCGTCGTCACCTCCCGTACGTTCCAGCAGCTGGCGCGGCTGTGCGGGTCCGCGCCCGGACGCCACGGCCCGTTCGTGAAACGCGAGTTGGTCTGCCGGGAGCTGCGCAAGGCGGTGCACGACCTGGCTTCGCTGCCCGTCGCCGAGCGGTCCCGGCTGCCCGGGATCTCCGCGCCGCGGGCGGCCCAGAGCCTGGCCGGTGCCGTCGTCGGGCACACGGCGCTCAAGCTGATGAGCCTGCGCCGGGCGGTGGTCTGCCCGTGGGCGATCCGTGAGGGGGTCATGCTCCGCTACATCGAGGACGGCGCCGACTGGTGGACGGACGCCGCGCAGAGCGCCGATCCGGCGGCCCCGGCCCCGTCGGCCACGCTGCGCATCGCGAGCCCGCCCGGGTAGCCGGCCCGACGCCGGTGGCGACCGCGACGCCGGTCCGGCGCACCACGCGCCCAGGCCACCACCGGCCCTCTCCTTCGCCTCCCGGACGGCCGCCACCGGTGAGGCCCGTCCGGCTCGCACGCACGAGCGGTCCGCCGAGCCGGAGACCACCGGTCAGGCCCGTCCGGCTCAGGCGCCGCGCGTACGGGCGGCCTCCTGGGCGCGCGTGCGCAGGGCGCCCATCGTCCTCAGCAGCCGGTCGGCGGGCCGGCGCAGCCGCGGGTGGGCCAGCACCGTGTTCCGCAGGCCGCGTACCGGTCTGCGCCACAGCCGCTGGGCCAGGGCCACCGGGTGCGTACGGTCGGCGAAGCCTTCGGCGACCCGCAGTTCGCGGGTCTTCAGCCAGTCCTTGTACTCCTTGTCGCCGCGCCCGAGGTCGACGAGGGTCACCCCGTGCCGGGCGGCAGCCTCGGCGGTCCTCAGGTGCATCATCAATCCGGGCGAGTAGTAACGGAGTTCGGGATCGTACGCGGTGAACCAGGCCGCCAGCACCGTGCTGGACCGGGGCCCGAAGTGGGCGGCGACCGGGCGCTCGCCCGCGTACAGCACGGACAGCACCCCGGTGAAGTGCTCCTCGCGGACCTGGAAGAGGTGGTCGGCCAGACCGACGATCCACGGCCGGGAGAACCGGTCCATACGGCCGGTCCTGCGGTACTGCGCGGACTTCCACCGCATGAGGGTGCGCAGCATCGCGGGATCGCGCTCGTCGAAGACGAACCGCACGTCGCCGATGTCCCGGCCCAGCCGGCGTTCCTTCTTCAGGGTCGTCTTGGCCAGCCCCGGATAGGCGCCGCGCAGCCACTCCGGATAGCCGCCGTCACCCGGTTTCACATCGATCACCGGTGAGGCGAAGGTGCCGGTGACGTGGGGCGCGAACGGCCGCTGCTCCTGGACGAGATGGTCGAACTCGAAGATGCTGAGCCCGCAGGCGCGCAGCAGTTCCCCCGGGTGCCAGGTGACCCCGGGCCGGTGGACGAGGGCCTGGCAGTCGGACAGTCCGAGCCCGATCGCCCGGCCGGTGCCGAACGGGCCCCGTTCGTACGGGAGGAAGCCGGCCGGCTCCCCGTCCTCGTGCAGCACCGCGACCCGGGCGCCGCGCCGGAAGCGGCCGACCCCGATCGCGAACTCCGGTGCCAGAAAGGGGTTGGCGTACTCGGGCGACTCGTCCATCGCGCGGTGCCAGGCCGCGCGCAGCTCGGACGTCAGCTCGCCGGGTCTGTGCACGGTGATCCGCACGTCAGCTCCACCGCCCTTCCGCCCGCTCCCGGGGCGGTCTGCCGCCGGGGCCGGCGGGTGACGTGTGTGGTGCATGGCTTCTGGATCGCATGGGCGATCGCTCCCCCCACGACGCGCCGGGCGCGTCATGCCATCGGTTCCGGTGTCCGCGATCCCCGCCGCGCGTGTCCGTTCCGCGATCGGCGGCCGGGATCCCGAACCGTGGTACAAGGATCAAACCTCGCGAAACAGTACGCACGCTGTCAAGGGTGCCGCACACGGCGGAACGTCCGCCCAGGCATGCGGCCAGCGGGGGCGGGCGCGGATGCGCCGCCCACTTGGGCCGGCGGTCGCGGTATTGACATGAACCTGCGCCAACCACGAGGCTTCGTGCGTGAAGTTGCTCGATTGCTGCTCGTTTCGAGCGTCTCCGAGCATTCTCAGCTAGGACAGTCAATCCGCAAGGGTGCGAGGGGAGCTGTTCCGCCGTGCAAAGACCACGCAGACTGCGACATCGTGTGCCGTGGCCGGCCTGGGTTCCGCTGGGGCTGGCGACCGCCCTGGCCGCGACCGTGCTGGCCGGGCCGGTGCCCGCCGAAGCCTCCACCGCCTCCGGCGCCGTGCTGGACGCCGCTCACAGCAGCCTCAGCTGGCAGAGCCCGGTCTACGCCAAGGGCACCGGCGGCGGCGTCGAGAGCTGTCCCGCCGCCGGCGCCGATCCCGACGGCAAGGTCTGCGGCCGCTTCGACCTGACCGTCTCGGTACCGGACGGCTATTGGGACGACAACCCCGAGGGCGGGGTCCCGCTGTCGATCAAGTGGGAGCACCCCTCGGACGACTTCGATCTGTACGTCTACGACGACCACGGCAAGCAGGTGGCCTCCAGCGCCGGCACCGCCGACCCCGAGGCCACGGTGATCCCGCGGGCGTCGGGGACGTACCACGTCCTCGTAGTGCCGTACGACGTGCACGACGGCTCCTTCACCGGCACCGCCTATCTGCCCGCGACCACCGACGCCGGTGACCTCACGTCCTTCTCGGGCCGCGACGGCAGTTACACCATAGGGGCCGGACCGCTCACCGCCCGCGCCGACTTCCTGAAGGGAGGTCGGCTGCGCATCCAGGCCGACCCGTCGGGCTCGCTGAGCGATCCGGCCGGTACCGCCATCGTGCGTGAGCGGCCGGCCGCGCAGCGGCACACCTCGTCCTTCGACGCGGGCGACTACTACGGCATCCGCTCCCCCGAGGCCGTACTGCGCGTGTACAAACAGCCGCTGCGGTTCGGCCTCTACAAGCCCGACAACCGCACCCGGATCTGGCAGGAGGACAAGCCGCTGCGCTGGTCGACCGGGGGCATGCGGCAGAGCCTGACGCGCGGCACGGACGAGCAGTTCTTCGGCGGAGGCGAGCAGAACGGCAGCCTCTCGCACCGCGGTCGGACGATGTACGTGGCCAACAGCTTCGACTGGAACGAGGGCGGCTACAACAACTCCCAGCCCTTCTACCTCTCCAGCGCGGGCTACGGCGTCTTCCGGAACACCTTCGCGCCGGGCGTGTACACCTTCGGCTCACCGGTCACCACCGGGCAGCAGGAACGGCGCCTGGACGCGTACTACTTCCTGGGTGACGCCAAGCAAGTGATCGGGAAGTACACGGCATTGACGGGCAGACCGTTCATGCCGCCGGTCTACGGCCTCGAACCGGGCGACTCCGACTGCTATCTGCACAACGCCAACCGGGGGGAGCGGCACACCCTGGACGCGCTGAAGGTCGCCGACGGCTACACCGAACACCGGATGCCGCTCGGCTGGATGCTGGTCAACGACGGCTACGGCTGCGGGTCCGAGAACCTGGAGCAGACCGCCGAGGGGCTGCAGGACCACAACGCCCAGCTCGGCCTGTGGACCCAGGACGGCATCGACAAGCTGGCCGACCAGGTCAAGGCGGGCCAGCGGGTGGCCAAGCTGGACGTGGCCTGGGTCGGCAACGGCTACAAGTTCGCGCTGGACGCCTGCGACGCCGCGAAGAAGGGCATCGAGGACAACAGCGACGCACGCGGTTTCGTCTGGCTGCCGGTGTCCTGGGCGGGCGCCCAGCGGTGCGGGGTGCTGTGGAGCGGCGACCAGCAGCTGTCCTGGGACTACATCCGCTGGCAGATCCCGACCTACGCCGGCGCGACCATGTCCGGCATCGCCTACAACACCGGCGACGTCGGCAGCATCTACCGCCACGACGCCAAGATGTACGCCCGTGACCTGCAGTGGAAGGCATTCCTGCCGACCATCATGACCATGGACGGCTGGGCCACCGACGTCACCACCAAGATGCCCGCCGACCAGCAGCCCTGGCTCGACGGCGAGCCGTACACCTCCATCAACCGCAAGTACCTGCAGCTGAAGGAGCGGCTGCTGCCGTACATGTACACCCTGTCGGCCGAGGCGGCGAAGACGGGCGTGGGCGCGGTGCGTCCGCTGTGGCTGGAGTACCCGGACGACCCCGACACGCTCGGGGACCGGGCCAAGTACGAGTTCCTGTCGGGCCGCGACCTCCTCGTCGCCCCGGTCTACCAGGACTCCGACACCCGCGACGGGATCTACCTGCCCAAGGGCACCTGGACCGACTACTGGACCGGCCGCACCTACCGGGGGCCGACCACCCTGAACGGCTACCACGCGCCGCTGGACACGCTCCCGCTGTTCGTGCGCGAGGGCGCGATCGTGCCCATGTGGCCCAAGGGGACGACGAGTTGGCAGACCCGCGACCGGCACGAGCTGGACTGGGACCTGTACCCCGCAGCCCACGGCACGAGCCGCTACACGCTGTACGAGGACGACGGTGTGACCCGTGACTTCGCCCGGGGTTCCGCCGCCACGCAGCGGGTGTCGATGCGCGCCGACCGCACGGGGACGACCGTGGCGATCGGGGCGAGCAGGGGCGACTACGCGG
This sequence comes from Streptomyces sp. NPDC048514, assembly GCF_043199955.1. Lineage (NCBI taxonomy): Bacteria > Bacillati > Actinomycetota > Actinomycetes > Kitasatosporales > Streptomycetaceae > Streptomyces > Streptomyces sp. NPDC048514. The sequence continues at coordinate 575,284 of NZ_JBICWT010000003.1, forward strand.
GGAAGGTGGACGCGCGGACGTACCGGCTCACCGTGCACGGTGGCACCGCGCCCGGCCGAGTCCTCCTCGACGGACGCCGACTGCCCCGATCGGCCTGGTCCTACGACGCGGACACCCATGTCACGACGGTCTCGACGCCCGGCCGGCCACTGGACCGGGCCTTCACCCTGCGCCTGGTCGACAGCAGGTAAAGAGATCGTATGGTCTAGTCCAAAGAGCAGGTTGGTCTAGTCCAACTCATTGACGTGACCGCAACACCTCCCAGAGGGTGGGGCTCCCCCGCTCCGGGGCTCTCCCCACCCCACCCTCTGGAGGCACGCAGTGAGACGTCTTCGGGCATGTCTGGGCGCGGCGGCCGCCGTCACGGCCGCCGCCGCCGGCACGACCGCGCTGGTCGCCGGCAGCGCCTCGGGCGCGGCCGGCGCGCTCGACAACCGCTGGTACGCCGCAGCCCCCTATCTGATGCCGCTGGACAACGACCCGCCGGACCCGGCCGCCATCATGGACGCCACCGGCCTCAAGGCCTTCCAGCTGGCCTTCGTCCTCGCTCCCGACGGCGGCGGCTGTTCCCCCACCTGGGGCGGCACGGCGCCGGTCTCCTCGGACACCGCCGTCCAGTCGGTGATCAACACCATCCGCGCCAAGGGCGGTGACGTCTCCGTCTCCATCGGCGGCTACGGCGGCACCAAGCTCGGCCAGGCCTGCGCGAACGCGGCGTCCACGGCGGCGGCCTACCAGCAGGTGATCACCAAGTACGGGCTGCACGCCATCGACTTCGACCTGGAGGAGCCGGAGTACGAGAACACGGCCGCCATCAAGAACGAGATCGGCGCCGCGAAGATCCTCCAGCAGAACAACCCGGGCCTGTACGTGTCGGTGACGACGGCGGGCACGGCGGACGGCACGGGCTGGTTCGGCAAGCAGATGCTGCTGGAGGCCAAGTCGCAGGGGTTCACCCCGAACAACTTCTCCATCATGCCGTTCGACGGCGGCTTCAACGGAGCCGCGAGCCAGACCGGCGCACTGACGAACTTCAACTCCGTCCTGCAGTCCACCTTCGGCTGGGACCAGGCGACCGCGTACGCCCATGAGGGCTTCTCCGGGATGAACGGCCGCAGCGACACGGGCGAGTACTTCACCCAGGCCGACTTCCAGACGGTGCTGGACTACGCCACGAGCCACCACATGGACCGGTTCACGTTCTGGTCGCTGAACCGGGACCGGCAGTGCACCCCGGCCGACAACGGGGGCCGCACCTCCGGCATCTGCTCCAGCGTGGCCCAGAACTCCTGGGACTTCGCCAAGTACTCGGTGAAGTTCGCCGGCGTCACCCCGCCCACCGGCACCCCCACCCCCACCCCCACTCCGACACCCACTCCGGCCTCCTGCAAGGCGGCCTGGTCCGGGGCGTCGGTGTACACGGCCGGCAACGAGGTCTCGTACGGCAAGCACAACTGGAAAGCCAAGTGGTGGACCCAGAACGAGACGCCCGGCGCGTCCGAATGGGGACCCTGGCAGGACGAGGGCGCCTGCTGACCCTCTTGACGTGTCTGGTTCAGACCTCTAGCTTCACGGGTCATCAGTGACCAAGGATGCGTTCAGCGTTCACAAGACTGAACGCATCCTTCTCGTGAAGGGACCCCCCACGTGAACCGCTCACGCCTACTCGCGGCACCGGCCGCCGCGGGCCTCGCCCTCGCCCTCACCGTGCTCACCGCCCACAGCGCGGGCGCGGCCGATCCCGGCAAGGCTCCCGGCGGCAACTTCGACCTCTCGGTCTGGCAGCTCCAGGAACCGGTCGGCTCACCAGGCTCCCCGACCACCATCCCGTCGTCCCGGCTGCAGGGTGCGAGCGGCTACCAGGACGCGTACTTCTACACCGACACCCGCGACGGCGCGATGACCTTCTGGGCGCCCGAGAAGGGTGTGACCACGCCGAACTCCAACTACGCGCGTTCCGAGCTGCGGGAGATGAACCGCAACGGCAGCGCGGCCGACTGGTCGCTCGACGGCTCCCACCGCCTCGGCGCCACCCTCCGGGTGGTCTCCGTGACCAAGAACGTGTGCGTCGGCCAGATCCACCTGGGCTCCGGCGGGTCCTCGACGAAGCCGCTGGTGGAGCTGTACTACCACGCGAACGGCGACATCGTGCTGGGCACCGAGGACTCGCCGTCCGGCGGTCAGACCCCGCACACCGTCGGGCATGTGTCCCTCGGCAAGACGTGGACCTACACGATCGCCGTCTCCGGCGGGAACACCATCGACCTGACCGTCAACGGCACCACCACGCACTACGCCATCCCGTCGTCCTTCAAGCCCTACAAGCAGTATTTCAAGGCCGGCTCCTACAACCAGTCCTCCTCGGACAGCACGGCCAAGGGCGCCCGGGTCGCGTTCTACGGGCTGACGGTCTCGCACGGCTGACACGTGCTCCGAACTGCGCGACTGGTGCATTCGGGCGAGCGGTCGTAGCGTCGATGTGCAGCCCTCGGGGACATTCGACGGGTGGGAGCGACCATGCGCGGATCTTTGACGGGTACGGCGGTCACGCTGGCGGCGGGAGCCCTGCTCACGGCGACCATGAGCACGGCGTCGGCCGGTACGGCGACCACGGCCGCGCAGGCCGATCCCCCGCCACCCGTGCTGGTCGACTGTCAGTGGCAGCGCGACATCCGCCCGACCGACTTCATCCTCGCCTGCGGTGACGGCAACAGCCGGCTCTCCGGGCTCGAGTGGAAGCAGTGGGGCCCGGAGTCGGCGACGGCCGTGGGCGTGAACCTGGTCAACGACTGCAAGCCGTACTGCGCGGCGGGCAAGTTCCGCTACTACCAGGTGACCGTGCGCCTGGACAGCCCGCAGGTGTGGAAGAAGGACCCGAACGTCCGGCACTTCACCCGGATGAGCCTCACGTACGCGGGAGCCCGCCCGGAGGGCTTCAAGCAGGTCATGACCTACCCGCTCTGGAACTGACGGCCGGCACCGGCTCCGGCCGGACGTGGATCGCGCTCGCCGGCCGGACGTGGATCGCTCACTCCGGCCGGACGTACCTTGCGCTCGCCGCGGCCGACGGAACACGGCCGCGGCGAGCGAGCGGGCTCAGGCCAGCTCGGCCAGCAGGTCGCCGCCCTCCACCTGCTGGATCCGGTTGATGGCGAGCCGGGACACCCGGCCGGCCTTCGGCGCCGTGATGGTCGCCTCCATCTTCATCGCCTCGATGGTGGCGATCGTGGCTCCGGCCGCCACCTCGTCGCCCTCGGTCACGGCCAGGGTCACCACGCCGGCGAAAGGTGCCGCGACATGGCCGGGGTCCGAGCGGTCGGCCTTCTCCGTCACCGGGATGTCGGAGGCCGCCGCCCGGTCACGTACCTGGATCGGGCGCAGCTGGCCGTTGAGGGTGGACATCACGGTACGCAGCCCGCGCTCGTCGGCCTCGCCGATCGCCTGCAGCTCGATGAGCAGCCGGACGCCGGGCTCCAGGTCGACGGCGTACTCCTTGGCCGGGCGCAGGCCGTAGAAGAACGCCTTGCTGTCCAGCACGCTGGTGTCGCCGAAGGACTGTCGCTGGGTCTCGAACTCGCGGGTCGGGCCGGGGAACAGCAGCCGGTTGAGGGTGGCCCGCCGGTCCTTGGCCAGCCCGTCACGGTCCTCGGCGGACAGCTCGGCGACGGGCTTGGCGGCGGCGCGGCCCTGGAGCGCCTTGGTACGGAAGGGCTCGGGCCAGCCACCGGGCGGGGTGCCCAGTTCACCGCGCAGGAAGCCGATGACCGAGTCGGGGATGTCGAACTTGTCGGGGGTCGCCTCGAAGTCGGCCGGGGCGACTCCGGCGCCGACCAGGTGCAGGGCGAGATCGCCGACCACCTTGGACGACGGCGTGACCTTGACCAGACGGCCGAGGATGCGGTCGGCCGCGGCGTACATCGCCTCGATGTCCTCGAAGCGGTCGCCGAGACCGAGGGCGACGGCCTGGGTGCGCAGGTTGGACAGCTGGCCACCGGGGATCTCGTGGTGGTAGACGCGGCCGGTCGGGGAGGCGAGGCCCGCCTCGAACGGGGCGTAGATCTTGCGGACGCTCTCCCAGTACGGCTCCAGGTCGCCGACGGCCTGCAGGTCGAGACCGGTGGGCCGCTCGGAGTGGTCGGTGGCGGCGACGATCGCCGACAGCGACGGCTGCGAGGTGGTACCGGCCATGGAGGCCACCGCGCCGTCGACCGCGTCCGCGCCCGCCTGGACCGCGGCCAGGTAGGTGGCGAGCTGGCCGCCGGCGGTGTCGTGCGTGTGCAGGTGCACCGGCAGGTCGAACTCCCGGCGCAGCGCGGAGACGAGCTTGGCCGCGGCCGGGGCGCGCAGCAGTCCGGCCATGTCCTTGATGGCGAGGACGTGGGCGCCGGCCTCGACGATCTGCTCCGCGAGGCGCAGGTAGTAGTCGAGGGTGTAGAGGCGCTCGGCGGGATCGTTGAGATCGGCGGTGTAGCAGAGGGCGACCTCGGCGACCGCGGTGCCGGTCTCGCGGACGGCCTCGATGGCGGGCCGCATCTGGCCGACGTCGTTGAGGGCGTCGAAGATGCGGAAGATGTCGATGCCGGTGGCGGCGGCCTCCTGTACGAAGGCGTCGGTGACCTCGGTCGGGTACGGGGTGTAGCCGACGGTGTTGCGGCCGCGCAGCAGCATCTGCAGGCAGATGTTGGGTACGGCCTCGCGCAGGGCGGCCAGCCGCTCCCAGGGGTCCTCGGCGAGGAAGCGCAGCGCCACGTCGTAGGTGGCGCCGCCCCAGCACTCGAGCGAGAGCAGCTGCGGCAGGGTGTGGGCGACCACCGGGGCGACGGCGAGGAGGTCCTTGGTACGCACGCGGGTGGCGAGCAGGGACTGGTGGGCGTCGCGGAAGGTGGTGTCGGTGACGCCGATCGTCGGGGACTGGCGCAGCCGGCGGGCGAAGCCCTCCGGGCCCAGTTCGACCAGCAGTTGACGCGAACCGGCGGGCGGCTCGCCCGCGCGCACCGCCGGCAGCTTGGTCAGCGGGTCGAGCACGTCGGGCCGCTCGCCGTGCGGCTTGTTCACCGTCACGTCGGCGAGGTAGGTGAGCAGCTTGGTGCCGCGGTCGGCGGAGGAGCGGGCGGTCAGCAGCTGGGGGCGCTGCTCGATGAACGACGTGGTGATCCGGCCCGCCTGGAAGTCCGGGTCGTCGAGGACCGCCTGCAGGAACGGGATGTTGGTGGCGACACCGCGGATGCGGAACTCGGCGACCGCGCGCCGGGCCCGGCCGATCGCGGCCTTGAAGTCCCGGCCCCGGCAGGTGAGCTTGACCAGCATCGAGTCGAAGTGGGCGCTGATCTCGGTACCCGCGTGGGTGGTGCCGCCGTCGAGCCGGATGCCGGAGCCGCCGGGCGAGCGGTAGGCGCTGATCCGGCCGGTGTCCGGGCGGAAGCCGTTGGCGGGGTCCTCGGTGGTGATACGGCACTGCAGGGCGGCGCCGCGCAGGGTGATGGTCTCCTGGGCGAGGCCGAGGTCGGCGAGGGTCTCGCCGCCCGCGATGCGCAGCTGGGCCTGGACCAGGTCGACGTCCGTGACCTCCTCGGTCACCGTGTGCTCGACCTGGATGCGCGGGTTCATCTCGATGAAGACGTGGTTGCCTTCGGGGTCGAGCAGGAACTCCACGGTGCCCGCGTTGCGGTAGCCGATCTCGCGGGCGAAGCGCACGGCGTCGGCGCAGATCCGGTCGCGCAGTTCGGGATCGAGATTGGGGGCCGGGGCCAGCTCGATGACCTTCTGGTGGCGGCGCTGCAACGAGCAGTCACGCTCGAACAGGTGGATCACGTTGCCCGCGCCGTCGGCGAGGATCTGCACCTCGATGTGGCGCGGGTCCACGACGGCCTTCTCCAGGAAGACGGTCGGGTCGCCGAACGCGGACGCGGCTTCGCGGGAGGCGGCCTCGATGGACTCGCGCAGCTGGGCCGGGTCCTCCACCCGGCGCATACCGCGCCCGCCGCCGCCCGCGACCGCCTTGACGAAGACGGGGAAGCCGATCTCCTCGGCGGCGCGGACCAGTTCGTCCACGTCGTTGGAGGGCTGGGACGAGCCGAGCACGGGCACGCCAGCCGCGCGGGCGGCGGCGACCGCGCGGGCCTTGTTGCCGGTCAGCTCCAGCGTCCGGGCGTCGGGGCCGACGAAGGTGATGCCCGCCTCCTCGCAGGCGCGGGCCAGTTCGGGGTTCTCGGACAGGAAGCCGTAGCCGGGGTAGACGGCGTCCGCCCCCGCCCGGCGGGCGGCGCCCACGATCTCCTCCACGGAGAGGTAGGCCCGTACCGGGTGCCCCGGCTCCCCGATCTCGTACGCCTCGTCGGCCTTGAGCCGGTGCAGCGAATTGCGGTCCTCGTGCGGGAACACGGCGACCGTGCGGGCGCCTAGTTCGTAACCCGCCCGGAACGCGCGGATCGCGATCTCTCCACGGTTGGCGACCAGCACCTTGCGGAACATCCTGGATTCCCTTCAGCTGCCTGCCGGCGACGAACACACTGGTGTCAGCCACGCCCTGCCCTGCCTCGCGGCCACCCTAGGGGGTGGCCGTACGGGTCGACGTGCGAAAACCATCACATCAACGGGGTGGGCGGCGCCACACAGGCGCGCCGGGCGGAGCGGGCCGGGCGCTCGGAGACGCCGTCGGGGCTCAGGTTCCGCAGTCGGCGGGCCCGTCGGCGCACGCCGCCGGGGCGGGGACCGTGCGCGGCTCGGCGGACGGCGCCGGGGCAGTGCCCATGGGCGCGGGAGCCGGGGCCGGGGCCGGCAGCAGGGGCCGTACGGCGGTGCGCAGCCGTCGTGTGCGGCCGTGCAGGAGCCCGAGGACGATCGCCGCTCCCACCGCGATGAGGTGCTCGCGCCCGGCCAGGTTGGGGACCGCGACGGACTCCCACACCATCGAGCCGCCGGTCAGCGCGAACACCACGGGGGCGCGCCGGACGACCGCGAGATAGGTGAACAGGCCCACCACGGCGGCCGAGGGCCCGGTGTCGAGCACATGCCCGCACTCGGACGGCAGTCCGAACCCCCACCAGCCGGGCCCCGCCGCGATCATCAGGCGGGCGGTGAGGGTGCCGGCCAGAGTGGTGACGTAGGCGATCACCAGGGTGCGGGCGCGGCCGAGGATCAGTTCGGCGAGCGCGAACGCGAGGAAGAGCTGGGTGATGCCGGCCCACACCGGCAGGTCGAGCGCGGGGACGTACAGCGACACGGGGGTACGCAGCAGGGACAGCCACAGCGGCAGGTCGGCCATGACGCCGCCGAGCCGCCGCACCCAGACGGCGCCGGTGGGGTGCTGGGCGATCCCGTGGAAGAAGATGACGCCGAACGCGGCGACGAACGCCAGCAGCAGCCCGGACAGCCCCCGCCGCGCGAGCCGCCGCACCGGATCGACGACGATGAGGTGGTACTCGGCTCGCAGCGTACGCCCGGTGAGCCGGCCGATTCGCGCGAGCGGGGACCCTAAGCGCGTAAGGCGCCCTTCAGCGCTCATGACCCACGGCAGCCCGTCGCCTGCGGTTCCCCCGTCACGTCCGTCGCCCCTCCCACCGGCCTGCCGGTCGGCACCCCTGACCGCGATCCCCGCCGCGGCGGCGAGCCCGGCGGGAGACAGTTCAGCGAGCCGGGAAGCGGGCGTCAAGATCCATTACGGGTGGGAATGCCCACAGCCGACATACAGCGGAGATCGGGCACCGAGAGGCAACCTTCTCCCCCTTCCGGCCGTCTTCCAGGACCGGCTTCCGGGCGCGGCCGGGAGGACACTCGGTCCCGCCCGTCCCACTCGCCCCGTTTGCGACCAACGCGCTTATTTGACCGTCCAGTTCATGGAACGGCCGCGGATCCGTTCTTTTTCGATCAAGAACTCTCGTATAGTGACCGCCAGTTCACGATCGAGCGTCACGTCTCACCATCCGACGCTCTTTCAGCAGACTGCCCCCCGCCCGTCTTTGCCGCGAGGACCAGACCGGACCGATGACCGCGCCCACCCACCCCGGAGACCGACCCTCCCCGCGTACGTTCGTCTCCGCGTTCGCCGTGACCGCAGTCCTGTCCGCGCTCGCGGTCTGCGCCGCCGTGCTCCTGGCACCGGACTCCGCGCGCACCGCGCTCGTTCGGGCCGGTGTCCCGGCGGCGATCGCCCTCAGCGCGGCGGTCGCCACCGCCGTACACGCACTGCGATCCGCACGCGGCACCCGGAGCCGGCTGGAGAGCGCCGGCCAGGAGATCGGACGGCTGCTGCATCAGCAAGTCCGTACGGCCGAGGACACGCGCCAGGAGCAGCAGCGGCTCATCGACCAGCTGGCCGAGCAGCGCGCCGAGCTCACGGAGTCGTTCACCACCGAACGCGACCGGCTGGCGGAGGAGAACGCGCGCGAGGCGGACCGGCTGGGCCGGGAGAACGCGCGTCTGGCGGGTGAGCTGGCGCGGGCCCGGCGGGAGCGGGACGCGGCGGTCTCCGCGACCTCCAACGCCGCGGCGCGGATGCAGGCCCTGGCCACGGCCACGCTCGCCGACCTGCGCACGATGGAGGACCGGCACGGCGACGAGGACGTCCTCGCCGATCTCCTCCATCTCGACCACCGCACCGCCCAGGCCGGCCGGCTCGCCGACTCCATCGCCGTGCTCACCGGGGCGCGTTCGGGACGCAGGTGGGCCCGGCCGATCGCCATGGAATCGATCCTGCGCGGCGCGATGGGCCGGATCGCCGGCTACCGCCGGGTGCGGGTGCACTCGGTCAGCGAGGCGGCCGTCTCCGGGCACGCCGCCGAGGGCGTGATGCACGCGCTCGCCGAACTCCTGGACAACGCCGCGAACTTCTCGCCGCCGACCGCAGAGGTCCACGTGTACGTGGAGGAGGTGCCGGCCGGGCTCATCGTCTCCGTGGAGGACAGCGGCCTGGTCATGGGTGAGGTGCAGCTGCGCCGCGCGGAACGCGCGGTCGCCGGGGACGTCACGGGGCTGGGCGGCCTGACCGGCACCCGGCTCGGCCTCGCCGTGGTCGGCCGGCTGGCCCGCAAGCACAACCTGACGGTGTCGTTCCGGCCGTCGGCGCGGGGCGGCACCGGCGTGCTGATGCTCATCCCGCAGGACATCCTCACCAGCGCCACGCCCGCCGAGCCGGTTGCCGAGGCCCCGGGCCCGGACCTGGTTCCGGGGCTGGTGCCGCATCCGCGCGCGGGCGCCGGCGCTGTCGCCGACACAGGCGCCGGCGCGGAGGAACCGGCACCGGCCGCTGCTCCGCACGCCGTCGCGGGACCGCGGGTCACCGAGTCCGCCGCGCCGGAACCGGGGCCGGCCGGGCTGCCCAAGCGGCGCCGGGGCCGCACTCTCGCCGATGCCGAACGGCACTCCCGTGCGCCTCGCGCCGGCGGCACGCCCCCGGCCTCGGGCGCCGATGGGGTCAAGGCCCGAACGGCCCGCTTCAGCAGCTTCCGCGAGGCCGTCCGCCCCCACACCCGGCCGACCGCTTCCGCCCCGGCCGGCACCGAGCGGGACTCGGCCACGGACACCCCGCAGCCGACACCACCCCAGAGCCACAGCACCAGCACCAGCGCTGCCCCGGCCGGCGCACCGCAGAGCCACGGCACCGGCACCCCGCAGCCGACACCACCCCACAGCCACACCGCCGACGCCCCCCAGGGCACGCCACCGCGCGGCCGTGGCGCCGGCGTTCCGCAGGGTGCCGCCGACACCGGCGAGCGCTCCCCCGCTTCCTCCTCCGATCCGCACGCGCACCCGGAAGGCGACACCACCTCATGACCGGCCCGACCACCGCCGACGACAAGCTCACCTGGCTCCTGGAGGGCCTGCTGGAGAGGACCCCGGGCACCCGGCACGCCCTCGTGCTCTCGCGCGACGGCCTGAAGCTGTGCCGTACCCCGGAGCTGAGCGTGGACCAGGCCGACCAGCTGGCGGCGATCGCGGCCGGCATCCAGTCGCTGTCGCACGGGGCGTCCGCGGAGTTCGGCGACGGCAGCGGCGGCGTGCGCTCGGCGATGACGGAGTTCTACGGCGGCGTGCTGTTCATCGTGGAGGCGGGCGCGGGCGCCCACCTGGCCGTCGTCACCGCCGAGGACGCCGACGCCGGTGTCGTGGGGCACAACATGAGCGAGCTGGTGGAGCAGCTCGGGGAGCACCTGACCGCTCCGCCGCGCGCCTCATGAGCCGTCCCGGGCCGAACCCTACCGGCGTAGGCCGTCCGGGCAGGGACGATGCCCCCGACCGTCTCTACACCATCACCCAGGGACGCAGCAGGACCGACCCGGACAACCCCTTCGACCTGGTCACCCTGGTGGTCGCCGAGTCCGAGCCGGTGGCCGGCATGCAGTCGGAGCACGTGGCCATCCTCGAGACGGCCCGGTTCCCCACCTCGGTGGTGGAGATCGCCGCCGAGCTGGGGCTGCCCGTGAGCATCGCCAAGGTGCTGCTGTGCGACCTGCTCGCGACGGGCCGCGTCAGTGCCCGCCATCCGCGCAGGCCGGCCGTAACCGACCCCGACATCCTGGAGCAGGTGCTCGTTGGACTCCGCAACCTCTGACGCCCGCACCCCGTTGGGTGCCTCCGCCGACAACGGTCTCAAGATCGTGGTCGTGGGCGGCTTCGGCGTCGGCAAGACCACCCTGGTCCGTTCCGTCAGCGAGATCCGTCCCCTCAACACGGAGGAGACGATGACCCGGGCCGGCGAGAAGGTCGACGACACCGGCCAGGTGCGCGGCAAGACCGCCACCACGGTCGCCTTCGACTTCGGCCGGATCACCCTGGACGCGCACAACGTGCTGTACCTGTTCGGCGCGCCGGGCCAGGAGCGGTTCTGGTTCCTGTGGGACCGGCTGTTCTCCGGCACGCTCGGCGCCGTCGTCCTGGTGGACACCCGCCGGATCGACGACTCCTGGTACGCCATCGACCGTCTGGAGCACCACGGCACGCCGTTCATCGTGGCCTGCAACGACTTCGGCGGACCGGTCCACGCCGGCGCGGACGTCCGTGAGGCCCTCGACCTGGACCCGCACGTGCCGCTGCTCGACTGCGACGCCCGCTCCCGCACCTCCGCCAAGCAGGTCCTGATCTCACTGGTCCAGCACGTGCAGGACCGGTACGCCGACCCGTCCGCGCGGGCGGGCCTGCCCCGACAGGAGTTCGTGTGACCACCTCCGACGCCGTCCCGCTCAGCGGCGCACGGTTCCAGACCGAACCCGCCCGTCTGTACCGGGAGATGCGACGCGACCACGGCGCCGTGGTACCGGTGCTGCTCGACGGTGACGTGCCGGCCTGGCTGGTGCTCGGCTACCGTGAACTGCACCAGGTCACCGGGGATCCCGTGCTCTTCAGCCGGGACTCCGGGCTGTGGAACCAGTGGGAGAACGTCCCCGCCGACTGGCCGCTGCTGCCCATGATCGGCCGCAGGCAGCCGTCGATCCTCTACACGGTCGGTGAACGGCACCGGCAGCGCGCCGCGATGGTCGGCGACGCGCTGGAAGCGGTGGACCCCTTCGAACTCCGGCGGCACGCGGAGCGGTTCGCGGACGAGTTGATCGACGCGTTGTGCACGGCGGGCGAAGCCGACCTGATCGCGCAGTACGCGATGCTGCTGCCGGTGCGGGTCCTGGCCCGGCTCTACGGCTTCGCGGACGAGGACGGCCCGGGGCTGGTCACCGCCCTCAACGACATGATCGACGGCCGGGAGCGGGCGCTGGCCGGACAGGCCCATCTGGCCTCGTCCATGGTGCAGTTGCTGGCCGACCGGCGGGAGGAGGCCGCCGAGGACGTGGTCTCCCGGATGCTCGCCGACGACAGCGGCTTCAGCGACGAGGAGATCACCCAGGACCTGATGGTGATGCTGGCGGCCGGGCACCAGCCGACCGCCGACTGGATCGGCAATTCACTCAGGCTGATGCTCACCGACGACCGGTTCGCCGCCTCGCTGTTCGGCGGGCGCCACAGCGTAGCCGAGGCGATGAACGAGGTGCTGTGGGAGGACACGCCCACGCAGAACGTGGCGGGCCGCTGGGCCGCCCGGGACACCCACCTCGGCGGCCGCCGCGTCCGCTCCGGTGATCTGCTGCTGCTCGGGCTGCAGGGCGCCAACTCCGATCCGCAGGTGCGCACCGACGCCTCCGCGTTGACCGGCGGCAACAACGCGCACTTCTCCTTCGGTCACGGCGAGCACCGCTGCCCGTTCCCCGCGCAGGAGATCGCCGAGGTGATCGCGCGGACCGGCATCGAGGTCGTCCTGGACCGGCTGCCCGACATCGACCTGGCGGTGCCCGCCGGGTCGCTCGGCCGCCGGCCCTCGCCCTGGCTGCGGGGGCTCACCGCGCTGCCCGTGCGGTTCACGCCCGTACCCGTCCTCTGATCCCGCGTCGCCTCGGCCGGCCCGCGTCGCGCCGGGGGCCCGGGGGGCGCCGTCCCCCGGACGCGCGCCGTACTCCGACCCCTGCCCTGGGAGGCACGTCACGATGACGACCGGTACCGAAGCATCCCGGATCGCCCTCGACCCCTTCGTCACCGACCTGGACGGCGAGAGCGCGGCGCTGCGCGCGGCCGGCCCGCTCGCCGCCGTCGAACTGCCGGGCGGTGTCCCGGTGTGGGCCGTCACCCACCACGCGGAGGCCAGGGCGCTGCTCACCGACCCGCGCCTGGTGAAGGACATCGAGGTGTGGGGCGCCTGGCGGCGCGGCGAGATACCCGCGGACTGGCCGCTGATCGGTCTGGCCAATCCGGGCCGCTCCATGCTCACCGTGGACGGCGCCGACCACCGCAGGCTGCGCACGCTGGTCGCGCAGGCGCTCACCCCGCGCCGGGTGGAGCGGATGCGCGAGCGGATCGAGAAACTCACCCAGGACCTGCTGGACGCCCTGCCGACCGATGCGGAGAGCGTCGACCTGAAGGCGACTTTCGCCTACCCCCTGCCCATGTACGTCATCGCCGACCTCATGGGCATCGAGGAGGCGCGGCTGCCCCGGCTGAAGGTGCTGTTCGAGAGGTTCTTCTCCACGCAGACACCGCCGGAGGAGGTCATCGCGACCCTCACCGAGCTGGCGCAGATCATGGGCGAGACGGTGGCGGCCAAGCGGGCCACGCCCGGGGACGACCTGACCAGCGCGCTGATCCTCGCCTCGGAGGGCGGCGACCGGCTCACCGACGCGGAGATCGTCTCCACGCTCCAGCTGATGGTGGCCGCGGGCCACGAGACGACGATCTCGCTGATCGTCAACGCCGTCGTCAACCTCTCCGCCCACCCCGAGCAGCGCGCGCTGGTGCTCTCCGGCGCGGCGGACTGGTCGGCGGTCGTCGAGGAGACCCTGCGCTTCTCCACGCCCACCTCACACGTCCTGATCCGGTTCGCGACCGAGGACGTGCCGGTCGGCGACAAGGTGATCCCGGCCGGGGACGCGCTGATCGTGTCGTACGGCGCCATCGGCCGGGACGAGAACGCGCACGGGCCGAGCGCCGGGGAGTTCGACATCACCCGCGGGACGAAGAGCCGTCACATCTCCTTCGGTCACGGCCCGCACGTGTGCCCGGGTGCCGCCCTGTCCCGGCTGGAGGCGGGGGTCGCGCTGCCCGCCCTGTACGCCCGCTTCCCCGCCCTGGACCTGGCGGTACCCGCGAGCGAGCTGCGCAACAAGCCGGTGGTCACCCAGAACGACCTGTTCGAACTGCCGGTGCGGCTGAACCCGTAGGCCGGTGCACAGCCCGCCTTGACTTGGAGCGCGCTTCAACTCGTAGCGTCGCGGACAGCGCACAGGCCACCGCGCCCGGCGTCCCCCACGGGATGCCGGGTGCCGGATTCCGTCGCTAGATGGAAGAAGGCCCCCGCGCCCCGGAGAACGACGAACGAGCATGCATGAAAGGACCCCCCATGCAGAAGCGCAGTCTGCGGGACCTCCAGGTATCGGCCATCGGCCTCGGATGCATGGGGATGTCCGCCTTCTACGGCTCCGCCGACCAGGAGGAGGGCATCGCCACCATCCGGCGGGCCCTGGAGCTGGGGATCGACTTCCTCGACACCGCGCAGGTCTACGGCCCGCTCACCAACGAGTCGCTCGTCGGTGAGGCGATACGCGGGCATCGCGACGAGTATGTGATCGCCACGAAGTTCAACTACCGGATGGACGACGCCGTACCCGGCGACATGAGCACGGTCGGCCGGCAGGACGGTTCGGCCGCGCACGTGCGCAGCTCGGTCCACGGCTCGCTGGAGCGGCTCGGCACCGACCACATCGACCTGTACTACCAGCACCGGGTGGATCCGGACGTGCCCATCGAGGAGACGGTGGGCGCGCTGGGCGAGCTGGTGGCCGAGGGCAAGGTGCGTCACATCGGGCTGAGCGAGGCCGGCGCTGAGACCATCCGGCGCGCGAACGCCGTCCACCCCATCACCGCCGTGCAGAGCGAGTACTCGCTGTGGACGCGGGACGTGGAGGCCGAGGTGCTGCCCGCCTGCCGGGAGCTCGGCATCGGCTTCGTGCCGTACTCGCCGCTCGGCCGCGGCTTCCTGGCGGGCCGCTTCAGCTCCCCCGAGGAGCTGGACGACAACGACTTCCGCCGCAGCAACCCGCGCTTCACGGACACCAACCTGGAGGCGAACCTGCGGCTGGCGGCGAAGGTCAAGGAGATCGCCGCCGAGAAGGACGTGACCCCGGCCCAGCTGGCCATCGCCTGGGTGCTGGCGCAGGGCGAGGACCTGGTGCCGATCCCGGGCACCAAGCGCCGCACCTACCTGGAGCAGAACGCCGGCTCGGTCGGCATCGAGCTGACCGGTGAGGACCTGGCCCGGATCGACGCCGAGCTGCCCAAGGCGTCGGGTGAGCGGTACGACGAGGCGGGCATGCGGGCGGTCGATCGCTAGCCGCCCCGCCCGGCGCACCGAGGAGGGCACCGAGCGCCGGGGCGGGCGAAGCCCTTCGGGGGACGAGGCCGGCGCCGGTGGCGGGCGGGGAGGTCGGGCGCTCCGTGGGGGACGGCGGCGAGCGACGGTGCAGCGGCCGCGGGTCACCGTCTTACGCCCTGAAGGCGGGAGCCGGGCGTACCGTCGTACGCCCGGCCGCCGCCTTCTGCGTGCCGACATCACCACAAGGTCCGGCCCGGCACCCAGCGCGAGGATGCCGCAGGCCGCCGCGAGGGTGGCCGGCGGTGCGGTGCCCGGGCTTCGCCGGGGCCCCAGCGCGCCGCCCCGACGGCGCACGCGGCCGTCGCCACGGTGATCAGCGGCAGGAAGCCGGCGGCTGCCGCAGCCGCAGGGCGCTGCGCGCGGTGCCCGGTTCGCCACCGGTGTACACGCGGCGGCCGTCGATCGCTCCAAAGCGTGAGCGGCGGGCCGGCGCCCGGGTCCGTCCCGTGTGATTCGTCGCGCATCACCCGTCTGCTTCGGCGGGGCCGTCCGGGGTGCCGTGGCTCTCCGGGTGGCCAGGTCCGGCGCCCGGCAGACGGGCTCCTGTGAGGAAGCCCACGCGGGGGTCCAAGTGACCTGGCCCCAGGGTCGATTGAGCGTTCGGGCGGGCGTGGCGCCGGGGGTGACGGCGGCGGCTCACCGACCCCGTCTGCCACCATGGTCGACGCCCTGACCGAGCGGCCCGGCCATGCGACGCAGCCGGCCCGAGGGATTCCGCCGGTCCGTCTCCGCCTCGTCTGCCGAGTACCCCCCTGTGCCTGCTGCCGCTCCCGACCTGTCCGCGCCCGTGTCCCGTACCGCCACCGCCTCCCGTTCGCCGTGGCGGTCCCTGCGCCACCGCGGGATGCGCTGGTGGTCGGCCGCGAACTTCGTGTCGAACGCCGGCACCTGGATGCAGCTCACGGTGCAGAACCTGCTGGTGCTGCACATCACGGGCTCGGCCGCGGCGACCGGTCTGTCGATGTCCGTACAGGCGGCGCCCGCGCTGTTCGTGAGCCTGCTGGGTGGCGCGGCCGTGGACCGCTGGCCCCGGAAGCCGACCGTCGCCGTCAGCCAGGCCCTGCTCGGTGCGGTGGCGTTCACCACCGCGCTGCTCGTGGCGCTGGACCGGATCGACATGACGGCGCTGCTGGTGCTGGCCGCCGTGACCGGGGTCGTCGCCACCGTCGACGGACCGGCGTGCGCGCTGCTCGGCAACGATCTCGTGCCCGTCGAGGACGTGCCGTCGGCGATCGGCGTCGGCTCGCTCGTGCACAGCGCGGGCCGGCTGGCCGGCACGGCCCTGGCCGGCGTGGCCGTCGGCTTCCTCGGCACGTCGGCCGCGTACGCCGCCAACGGGCTGTCGTTCCTGTTCGTCGCCTCGGTCGTGCCGTTCCTGCGGCCCGCTCCCGCTACCGGCCGGGAGCGGGTGGCGGAGGCGGGGGCCGGCGCGTCGGGTGCGGAGATGACCGTGCGGGAGGGGCTGGCGTTCTTCGCGCGCCGCCCCCGTCTGGTCGCGCTCGCGGGCATCACGGGGATCAGTTCCGTCTTCGGCCGCAACTACGGCCTCACGCTCGCCGTGCTGGTCACCGGCCCGCTCGCGGGCGGTGCCGGGGCGTTCGGCACGGTCTCCACGGTGCTGGCCGCCGGCGGCATCCTCGGCGCGGTACTCGGCGCCCGGCTGCGCAGGCCGTCGGTACGGACCGTGGGTCTGCTCGCGGCGGCCGGCGCGCTGCTCCAGGTCGTGGCCGGACTGTCGCCGTCGCTGGCCGTCCTGCTGGTGCTGGTGCTGCCCATGGCCGTCGTGGAGTCCGTCTCCGACACCGCGGGCACGTCCGTGCTGCAGACCGATCCGCCCGCTCACCTGCGGGGCCGCGTGCTCGGGGTGTGGAACAGCATCGGCACGGTGTGGGGTCTGGGCGGGCCGCCGCTGCTGGGGCTGCTGATGGAGTGTGCCGGGGCGCGCGGCGCCCTGGTCGCCGGCGGGCTGCTCATCGCCGGCTCGATCGGCGCGGGCCTGCTGGTGCGCCGGCGCGGTGTCCCGGTGCGGGTGAGGCTGACCGCGAGGGGCGGCGACGTCACCGGCCGGGAGGCACTGGGCACGGCGGCCTGACACGCTGGGCCGCTACCCCGGCCCCCGGGTGGGCGGCCCCGGGCTCGCAGCCGCCCTCACGCGTCCCCGGTGGGCAGGTGGTACACGTGGAACGCCTGGCCGATCACCGGCTGGGCGACGTTGCGGACGCGGACGCCTCCGCTGGTCATGCCGTGTTCGGTGCCGGCGTGGGCGTGGCCGTGCACGGCGAGGTCCGCTCCGCCGGTGTCGATGGCCTCCGCCAGGAGATAGCTGCCGAGGAACGGATAGATCTCCGGCGGCTCCCCGGCCAGCGTGTCCGGCACGGGTGAGAAGTGGGTCAGCGCGATCCGCACGTCGCAGTTCCGCTCGCCCAGTTCCTTCAGGGCGGCGTGCAGACCGTCGGCGCACCGGCGGGTGTAGCGGACGAACTCCTTCATGAGCGGCTCGCCGAACTCCCCGGCGCAGCGGCCGACGAACCCGCCGCCGAATCCCTTGGTCCCGGCCACCCCTATGCGTGCCCCGTCGCAGGTGACGACGGCCGCCTGGCCTTCCAGGACGTGCGCGCCCGCGTCCCGGAGGATCGCGGTGACCTCCTCGGGCCGTTCGTCGTGGTGGTCGTGGTTGCCCAGGACGGCGACGACCGGCACCGCGAGGTCCTTGATCTCGCGGGCGACGACCGCGGCCTCCTCCGGTGTGCCGTGGCGGGTGAGGTCGCCGGCGAGCAGCAGAATGTCGGCGCAGTCCGGCAGCGTCTCGAAGGAGGGGCGCAGCGTTCCCTGGCTCTCAGGGCCCATGTGGATGTCCCCGACCGCCGCGATGCGGATCATGTCAGGTCCTCCCCGTGGTCGGGCGAGGAGGTCCCGGCGACGAGGAGGTCGCAGTGGACCGGGTGGCCCACCAGTTCCTCGCGGACCGTGCGCAGGATGTCGTCCCGGCACTGGGTGCTCGGCACGGTCCCGGTGAGCAGGACGGCGTCGCCGTGCGGTTCCAGCCGTACGCCGAGCTCGCCCAGGTGTCCCGAGGCCAGGCGCTCGGCGAGATGGGCGACGCGGTAGTCCAGGTTCCCCGCCACCGACGGTGTCGGCGGGCTTGCGTCGGTCATGGCTGCTCCTGCCGGGGGTCGATCACGTTCAGCCGTTCGAGGAGGAAGAGGAAGGCGGCCGGCATGGGCTGGTCGCTGCAGGCCGCCCGCACGGCGTCCCAGTCGACCTTCTCGCGGACCGCGCGGGCCACCGGCAGCACCGACCCGAAGTCGCAGTAGTGCTCCGAGAAGGCGCTGATCAGGCTGCGGATGAGGTCGGTCGGGGACAGCACCGGCATGATCACGGAGTCGACCGGCAGGAACTGCGCCCGGTCGAGCATGTCCTGGGTGACGGGCTGGTGCGCGAGGGCGAAGATGATGTCGATGTTCTGCCCGTGGCAGGTGGTCTTCAGCAGCCAGTCCTCCGGCGGCGTCCGGACGGCGAGCCCCGCCTCGCGCAGTGAGCCGGCCACCGCCTCGGCGTCCTCCTGCAGGATGCAGAAGTCGGCGTCGTGCTGGAGGTAGCGGCTGCCGCCGTGCGCGTAGACGGCCACGCTCCCGGCCAGGGCGAAGGGGTGACCCGCTCGCTTCAGGAGGGCGCCGATCTGCTTGGTGGCCTCCAGGATCGCCTGGCTGCGGTCCTGGGGCAGGTCCGGCGGGTCCGGCGCCGGGCCGTCCTGCTGGCCGACTCCGTCCGTGGCCAGGTGTAGTCCGCCGGTCTCCGGCCGCCGGGCACGCGTGGCGTCCTCCCTGTCCTGCGTCATGGCCTCTCCATTCACGGCACCCTCCATCCCGGGTTCGGCCCCGGGGGAGCTACGGGTACCCGGAGTGTCCGCGGCGACACGGATCACCACGAAAGGGTTCGCCGCGCGTCAGTCCTCCACGATCAGTGCCGGGGTGCCGGCGGTGAGGACCTGTCCACGGAAGAACTCAGGGCTGCGGCGCCGCATCACCAGCATGATCACCCCGCCGACGAGCAGCAGCCCGATGCCGATCACGAAGACGGAGCCGACCCCGAGGACCGCGGAACCGCTGCCGTAGGCCGGGTTCCACATGTCGTGGAGCGTCTTGCCGAACACGCCGGTGAGCAGCAGGCCGCCGAGGACCGGGAAGAGGCCCTTGAAGAGGGCGTCGCGGGCGGAGCGGGTGAGGTCGCGGCGGAAGTACCAGGCGCAGGCGAAGGCGGTCAGCGCGTAGTAGAAGCAGATCATCAGGCCGAGGGCGTAGATGGTGTCGACCAGGACGTGCTCGCTCAGCAGCGACATCACGGCGTAGAAGACTCCGGTGGCGACGCCCGCGGTGACCGTGGCCCGGCCGGGTGTGCGGAACCGCTCGTGGACGCGGGAGTAGGAGGCGGGCAGGGCCCGGTACGCCGACATGGCGAGGACCGTGCGGGCGACCGGGATGAAGGTGGTCTGGAGGCTGGCGGCGGCCGAGGCGAGGACGGCGACGAAGAGCAGGATGCCGAGGGCGTGGCCCATCACGGGACCGGCCAAGGCGGCGAAGACGTTGTCGGAGGTGTCCGGGTTGGCCAGGCCCAGCCCGGACGTGCCGGAGCCGACGGCCGTCTGGGCCGCGACGGCGGTGGTCAGGTACGAGCCGACCAGGACGACCATGGCGATCAGAGCGGCCCGGCCGGGCGTCTTCTCGCTGCCGACGGTCTCCTCGTTGGCGGTCAGGCAGGTGTCCCAGCCCCAGTACATGAAGATCGACAGGGAGAGTCCGGCACTGAAGGAGGCGAAGGACTTCACCGCGAAGGGGTTCAGCCAGGACCAGGAGAAGTCGGCGTGACCGGCGAAGCTGCCGGTGTGCGCCTTGTGCAGGGCCAGGGCGATGAAGAGGGCGAGCACCACGAGCTGGAGTCCCACCAGCGCGTACTGCACGCCCTTCGTCGTCGTCATGCCGCGGTAGCTGATCGCGGTGGCGGCCGCGATCAGCGCCAGACAGGTGAGGATGTGGACGGCCTTGTTGCCGTCGAGGTCCGCGACCGTGCCGTTGCCGGTGATCTCGCCGGCCAGCAGCCAGAAGTAGGACGTGGCGACCCCGGCCAGGTTGGACAGCACGATCACGGTGGCGATGACCAGGCCCCAGCCGCACATCCAGCCGACGTGCGGCCCGAAGGCCTTCACGGTCCAGGTGAAGGAGGTGCCGCAGTCGGGGACGGCCTTGTTCAGCTCGCGGTAGGCGAAGGCGACCAGCAGCATCGGCAGGAATCCGGCGAGGAAGACGGCGGGCATGTGCAGGCCGGCCTCGCCCGCGGTGGAGCCGAGCGTGGACGTGAGGCAGTAGACCGGAGCCACGGTGGAGACGCCGATGACGGCACTGCCGAGCAGGCCGATGGAATTCCCGCCGAGGCCCTTGCCGCGTACTCCGTCACCGGGTTCCGTGTCGTCGGCCCGCGGCCGCACCGCCGTCTGTGTCATGACACAGGACGCTAAACGCTGCGAATTCGGTTGAAGGATGCATACGACATCTATCGAGAGCCTTTATTTCACAGGCGTTGAACGCAATGCAGCCACTGATTGCACGGGGACCGACGTTACTTGGGCGCTGAATTGAAGGCAAAGTGACGAGAGCTTGCGGTCACCGGAACCGAAGAGGCGCCTGGAATGCCCGATTCCATTTCTTCCCGTGTGACGTGCGTCGCGTCCGGTGGCTCCCACGGGCGGCGAGTGGCCGCCGGACCGGGCCGGGAGCACGCTGGTACTCATGAGATCCCCCAGGGTCGCGGGCGAGCGGCCGTGGCAGTCGGCGCACGCGCTGCTGCTGCTTCCGATCACGCTCATCGCGGTCATCACGGTGGTGGACGTGCAGGCGCCGACCGACGTACACCTCGGACCGACCCTGGTGATCGCGCCCGCGATCACACCGTCCTTCGCCGGCCCGCTGACCACGGCGGCCATCGGAGCGCTGGCGACGGGCGCGCAGATCCTCATCGGCGCCACCCACGGCGGGATCGCCACCACGAACCACGTCGTGCAGATCATCACCCTCTTCGTGCTCTCGGTCCTCTGCGTCCTGTACAGCGCGCTGCGCAAGCGCCGGCAGGCCCAGCTGGCCCAGGTCCGCACGGTCGCCGAGGCCGCGCAGCACGTCCTGATGTGGCCGCTGCCCGAGCACATCGGCCCGCTGCGCATCGCCTCCCTCTATCTGGCCGCCGAGGACGAGGCGCAGATCGGCGGCGACCTGTACGCGGCGACCCGCGGCGAGGGCGCCGTGCGCGTCCTGATCGGGGACGTACGCGGCAAGGGACTGCCCGCCATCGGCGAGGCCGCTCTGCTGCTGAGCGCCTTCCGGGAGAGCGCCCACCGGAACATCCCCCTGGCGGAACTGGCGGGCACGCTGGACCAGAGCGTCAGCCGCTACGCGGCGGACCTGGAACCACCGGAGGAGGCGGGCGAGCGCTTCGCCACCGCGCTGGTGGTGGAGATCCCGGACCGTGACCCGGTCACCCGGATGACGAGCTGCGGTCATCCCCCGCCCCTGTTGCTGAGCCCGGGCCACGTCGTCACGGTGCCGAGCCTGCATCCGTCACCGCCGCTCGGCGTGCACGCGGGGGCCGAGCACACCCTGGACGTGTTCTCCTTCGAGCCCGGCGACACGCTGCTGCTGTACACGGACGGTGTCGTGGAGGCCCGGGACGCCCGCGGCCGGTTCTACCCGCTCGCCGACCGGGTGGCGCGCTGGACCGAGGACAGCCCCGAGGCGCTCATGCACCACCTGCGACGCGACCTGCTGGCCCACGCCGGCGGCCGGCTGGACGACGACGCCGCGCTGATCGCGCTGCACCGCACGCCCGTCGACCGGCGCCGCCACCACGGCCGCGGCGCCACCGTCGGCACTCTCCGGCACGGCCCCGACACGCAGGCCGGGCAGCGGACCGGCTGACTCCCCCCGCAGGCGGCGCGCGGTCTCCCCCGAGGCCCGAGCGGCCGCGCGTACGTGCGGCTCTCCCTGCACCAGGTCAAGTTCACGAGGTGGCCCGCCACCGACCACCCCGACCAGGTGCGGCAGCTGACGGCCGACCGCTCGCCGCCCCGGCCCCGGCGCTACCACCCCGCGCCGCCGTCACCGACGCCGCGGCAGGTGTGAGCCCCGCCCCGAATGGGGCGGGGCGGGGCCCACGCCCGGTGCCCCCGGTCAGCCGGCCGGCTTCAGGTCGGTGATCTTCAGGGTCTTCAGGTCGGACTGTACGTCGATCCGGCTGACCTGTGCGTCCGGTCCGTCGCCCCAGGTGAGCGTGACCCGGCTGGTGGCGTGGCCCATGCCGGAGCCGGTGTAGGCCACCGTCCACTTCACGGGCACGTTCTGCGCGAACAGGATGCCGTCGGCGTGCTCCTTGTTCTCATATGCGGCGACCTTCTTCCGGGCGGCGGCGGAGAGGTAGAAGCCGCGCAGGGCCTTGGCGCTCGCCGCGGCGGTGGAGTCGTCGGCGGCCCAGACGGCGTCGGTGTAGGCGCCGTAGAAGTCGGCCACGTGCTGGGTGACGTTGCGCGGATCGCCCTGGGCGGACGACACGGCGGCGGCGCGGGGGGTGTGGCCGGCGGAGGCCCCCGCGAGGGCGGGCGTGACGGCGGCCAGGGAGAGGCCGGCGGTCAGGGCCGCGGCGGTCACAAGGGTCTTGCGGTGACGGACGGACATCTGTCTCATTCCCCCGGGTTCTTCGCGACCGGGCTGATCCCGGCCTTCGACGGACCTTAAGACCCCATTTCCCGCGGACCGGTTCCGCTTCTCTTCTTTTTCTTCCCCGGGAATGTGCGGCACATGAAATTCGGAAAAGGTTGCGCCGGATTCCGGACGAGCTGCCTCTCCCTTCCGGTCATTCCGGTTCGGGCGGCCGCCGGCCCTCGGCCAGCCGGGCGAGGTTGTCCAGGGCCGTGCGGGTGCCCAGTTCGTTGTCCCGCCGGGGGATCGCGTCGGGGACGCCGTCGTGCCGGATCTCCACGTCCGTGCCGCCGTCGGCCGCGGTGAGCGTCGTCGTCAGGGTCATGGTGGAGCGCAGGACGTCGTCGCCGGTCTCGAAGGCGAGCACCTCGACGACCAGCTCGCCGGGCACCAGCCGGGCGAAGTGGCCCCGGTAGGTGTCGTCGCGTCCGCCCGACTTGCCGGCCCCGCCCGGGTCGTCGTAGGTGAGGGAGACCCGGAACGTGCCGCCCTCGCGGGCGTCGAACGTGTGCACGCGGGCGGTCATGCCGGCCGGCGCACGCCAGGCCGCGACCGCTTCGGGGTCGGTCAGCAGCCGGTAGACGGCCTGCGGGGACGCCTGTACGTGCCGGACCGCACGGGTGGTGTACACGGGGCTCACGGTATCGGCCGGGCCCGCCCGGTGCGTCGTACGGCAGGGGCGGGGCCGGGGTCCGGGAGGTGGGTGCGGACCCCGGCCCCGGGTCTGTCAGGGCTTGCGGGCGACAGCGCCGTACATGGCGATGTCCGCGTCGCGGATGCCCTTCTCGCCGGTGCCGTCGGGGTGCCACTTGTGCACCTGGACGATTCCCGGTCCGGCCAGTTCCAGGCCCTCGAAGAACTCGTGGGCCTCGTCGATGGTGCGCAGCCGCATCGGCATGTTGCGGGCCGCGTACTCGCGGGCGACCCGCCCGACCTCCTCGGGGGCGAACTCGGCGGTGCCGATGGACATGGCCAGATAGCTGCCCGAGGGCAGCGGCTCCAGCAGCCGGCGCACGACGCCGACCGCGTCGTCCTCGTCGAGCATGAAGTGGACGATGGCGATGACCGTGAGCGCGACCGGCCGGCTCAGATCCAGGGTCTCGCGCAGCTCGGGTGCGTCCAGGATGGCGGCCGGATCACGGAAGTCCGCCTCGATGTAGGAGGTGCGGCCTTCGGGGGCGCTGGCGAGCAGGCCCTGCGAGAGGGTGAGCACGATCGGGTCGTTGTCGACGTAGACGACCCGGGAGCCGGGCGCCACGGCCTGGGCGATCTCGTGCAGGTTCGGCGAGGTCGGGATGCCGGTGCCGACGTCCAGGAACTGGCGTACGCCCGCCTCCTCGGCGAGCCAGCGCACGGCGCGGTTCATGAAGTCGCGGTTGGCCCGCATGTGGACCGGGAGGGCGGGCCACTCCCGGGCCATGGCGTCACCCGCCTCCTGGTCGGCGGGGTAGTAGTCCTTGCCGCCCAGGATGTAGTCGTAGATGCGGGCGGAGTGTGCGTTCTCGGTGTCGATACGGTCGGCCGGCCATCCGTTGTCGGGCAACGCCGTGTCTCCCATTCACGTCGAGGTGGACTTGCGCAACGAGGTGTCGGTGTCGGGGGGGGGGGTCGCTCACCACTCCTTGCGGATCTCGCCGAGCAGGGTCTCCGTCCTGCGGGCGGGCGCGGCCTGGGCGCCCACCCGGTCGAGGGCCTCGCGGTACACCACGACGTCCTCGGTCTTGTCGAGGTAGACGGCTCCGACCAGGCCGTTGAGGTAGACGATGTCGGGCAGTTCGGGGGCCCGGAACCGGAAGAGGTGGAAGGCACCGGCCCGCATCGCGGGGTGCGGGCCGTTGGCGAACGGCATGAGCTGCACGGTCACCTGGGGCAGCCGGTTGATCTCGATGAGCCGGTCGATCTGCGCACGCATCACCTGGGGGCCGCCGACCGGCCATCGCAGCACGGTCTCGTCCATCACCACCCACAGCCGCGGCGGCGTCTTCCTGGCCAGCAGCTTCTGGCGGCGCATGCGCAGCGCGACCCGGCGTTCGGTGGCCTCGGCTGAGGCGTGCGGATTGGCCGCGGCGAGCAGGGCGCGCGCGTACTCCTCGGTCTGCAGCAGGCCGTGCACGAACTGGTTGTCGTACACGCGGATCTGTGACGCCGCCTGTTCCAGACTGAGGTAGGCGGCGAACCAGTCGGGCATGACATCGCGGTAGGTGTGCCACCAGCCGCGCTTGTTGGCCTCGCGTACGGACTGCAGGAAGGTGTCGATCTCCTGCTGGTCGGTGACGCCGTAGACCTGGAGCAGTTTCTCGGCGTCCGTGAGGCGCAGCCGGGCGACCTTGGCGGCCTCCATGCGGCGGATCGTGGAGTGGCTCACGCCGATGGCGGCGCCCGCCTCGGCGTACCCCAGACCTGCCCGGGTCCGCAGTTCCTCCAGCTGCCGGCCGAGGATCATGCGCAGGACGGCGGGGGCGCCGCCCCAGTCGGTCTCCGCGGTCACGCCCCACCCCCTCAGCGATTCTCGGACCGGCCTCACGAACGGTCCCTTGCCGTCGGCCATTCGATCACGTTCCGGCGGAAGCAGCATGCACCTGATTACTTGCAAATTTCAACTTGCAGGTTGCGGGGTGTTGTTGGCAGGTGCCACAGTGGGGGCACCGCTCCGGCCGGTCCAAGGAGCGGACGGCGCGACCGGGTTGGGCAGACCGGTCCGCACCAGAGCCTCGTGGGGGCGGTCCGCCGTCTGCCCGGCGAGCGGCCGGCCGATCGACACCCCCCACGCACGAGGCCGGACGAAAGGCGCACGGCGATGGCTCCGCCCCCTCTCCCCCGACCGCTCCACCCACCGGCCGAGGGCCGAAGAGCACACCGATCACCCTCGGGAGAAGCCCTCGTCCGCCTGCCCGCGGTGTCCCGCCCACCCCGGCGCCCGGACACCGCAGCCCCCCGGCTCCCCGGCGCCACGGCCCGCCACCACCGGACCGCGCCCACCGCACCCCGTCCCCACGGGATCACGCACACCAGGCCCCGTCCCCACGAGGCCGCGCACACCGGTCCCCGTCCCCACCGGACCACGGGCGCCACGGACCACTCCCCCCGGGCCGTGGGCGCCTCGGACCACTCCCCCCGGGCCATGGGCGCCTCGGTCCGGGGCCGCCCGGCGGCGGACCCCGCCGGGCGGTCGTACCCGTGGCCGGTCACGGCCGGCGTGCGCAGACCACCCGGAGGCGAGCGCCTCGGTCGACTCCCCGGGCCCCACGGCCCCGACCGGCTCGCCTCCGGGACCCCGCTGCCCGCTCCCGCCGGCGCCCTCCGCCCCTGAGGCCGAGGCCTGGACGGCGGCTCCGCACTCCAGGCCGCGGTCCCCGGCCGCCCCCGTCCGGTGCGCTCACGGGCCCCTCCGGGCCGGCCACCGCGCCACAGGCCGGGCCGGACGCCTCCGACCACCGGCCGCCCCACCCGGGTCGTCCGGGCCGAGCCGCTCAGCGACCGTCCTCGGCACCGCCGTCCCACGGACCATCCCCCACCACGTCCGAAGGATTCCCATGCACCGCACCGTCTTCAGCCCCACCCCGGCCGCCGATCCGTCCTGGACCCGCACCCGGCCCAAGCCCGGTTCGCAGGAGCAGGCCGCCCGAATCGCCCCCCACGCCCCCCAGGGGCACGACGCCGGGCCCGTCACCCGCTAGATTCACCGCTGGTGCGGGCCGTCCGCATCCGTCGGCGGCCGCCTCCTCCCACGGGCCACGGGTCCGCCGCGCGAGCCGTTCCGTCGGGGCTGCGAGGGCTGCATGGTCTGGTCGCTCATCCGCCGGCGCCGCGCCGCGCCCGGCCTGCCCGCGCCCGGGCGGTGCGCGTCGGACCGGCACGTCCTCGCCACGCAACGGCTGCTGCTGTTCACACCGCGCACCCGGCTCGACGTGGCGGCGGCACTCGCCGCCTGCGCGGACGCCGAGGCGCAACGCTGGCTGGGCACCCAGGCCGACCGGGTGCTGCCCGATCCGGGGGTCCGGAGGGCCTTGTTGCGCCGGCGGCCCGCCGGTGACGACGGCCGCCGGGTCCCGCGGCAGCTGGCCGAGCCGTTCGTGCCCGGGGCCGGCGACCCGATGATCCTGGTCTGCGTGCGCAGGTCCGACGTCAGCTACGCCGGAGCACTCGAACTGGAGCCGGGGTCAGGCGAGATGGGCGGCTGGCTGGCGCCCGCCTGCCGGGGCCAGGGGCTGGGTGCGGAGCTGTTCCGTGCCGGGCTCACGCTCGCTCACACCCACGTCGGGCTGGCAACGGTCCGGGCGGCCGCCGAGCCCGGGAACGCCGCGAGCCGCCGGGCCCTGGCGCGTGCGGGTTTCGTCCCGGACGCGGGACCGCGCCGGCACACCCTGCCCGACGGCAGGGTGGTCGACGCGGTCTGGCACCGGCACGACACCACGGCGGTCTCTCGCTGCCGCTGATCCCGCACGGCGGCGAGCGTGCCTCCCCGCGGGCCTGCGGGCCCGCGCGGACGGGACGCTCGTCGTGCGCCGGCCGCTGCGTCCGGCCGGCTCAGCGGACGTCTTGGCCGGGCTTCGGTCACACGGTCCGGGCGAGCCGGTCGGCGAGCAGCTTGGCGAAGCGGGCCGGGTCGGCCAGGTCGCCGCCCTCCGCGAGCAGGGCGGTGCCGTACAGCAGCTCGGCCGTCTCGGTCAGGCCCGGGGGCGCGGCATCCGGGACCGTGGCACTCCGCTCGTGCGCCGCCCTGAGGCCGCTGACCAGCGGGTGCTCCGGGTTCAGCTCCAGGATGCGCTTGACCGGCGGGACCTCCTGGCCCATCGCCCGGTACATCCTCTCCAGCGCCGGCGTGAGCCCGTCGGCGTCGCTGACCAGGCAGGCCGGGGAGCTGGTCAGCCGGGTCGTCAGCCGTACGGCCTTCACGTCCTCGAGCGTCTCGTCGAGCCAGGCCAGCAGCGGCGCGTACGACCCGGACTCCTCCTCCGACAGTTCCGCGTCGGCGGGCAGGTCGACCGCACCGCGCGCCACGGACCGGAACTCGTGGCCGTCGTACTCCCGCACCGCCTCGACCCAGATCTCGTCCACCGGGTCGGTGAGCAGCAGCACCTCGTACTCCTTGGCCCGGAACGCCTCCATGTGGGGGGAGTTCTCGACCTGGGCACGGCTCTCGCCGGTCATGAAGTAGATCTTGTCCTGGCCGTCCTTCATCCGGGCGACGTAGTCGGCCAGGGTGGTGGGCTCGTCGCCGGCGCTGGAGGCGAAGGACGCGACGTCGAGGATCGCCTTGTGGTCCTCGTTGCCGTCGAGCAGGCCCTCCTTGACCGCGGAGCCGAACTCGCGCCAGAACGTGCGGTACTTCTCGGCGTCGTTCCGCATCAGGTCCTTGATGGTGGACAGGACCTTCTTCGCCAGGCGGCGGCGGATCAGCTGGATGTGCCGGTCCTGCTGGAGGATCTCGCGGGAGATGTTCAGCGACAGGTCGGCCGCGTCCACGACGCCCTTGACGAAACGCAGGTGGGGCGGCAGGAGTTCGCGGCTGTCGTCCATGATGAACACGCGCTTGACGTAGAGCTGGATGCCGTGGCGGGCGTCCCGCTGGAAGAGGTCGTGCGGGGCACGTGCCGGGAGGAAGAGCAGCGCCTCGTACTCGAAGGTGCCCTCCGCCCTCATCTGGATGATCTCGAGCGGCTCCGACCAGTCATGGCTGATGTGCCGGTAGAACTCCCGGTACTCCTCGTCCTTGACGTCGGACCGGGGCCGGGCCCACAGCGCCTTCATCGAGTTGAGGGTGTCGTCCCCCATCCGGATGGGGAACGAGATGAAGTCCGAGTACCGCTTGACGATCTCCCGGATCTTCCATTCCTCCGCGTAGTCGTGGAGTGCGTCCTCCTCGTCCGCGGGGCGCAGGTGGAGGGTGACCGACGTGCCCTCGGGCAGGTCGTCGACGGTCTCGATCGTGTAGGTGCCGTCGCCGTCCGACTCCCAGCGCACGCCGGTCTCCTCGCCGGCCTTGCGCGTGAGCAGGGCGACCCGGTCGGCGACCATGAAGACGGAGTAGAAGCCGACGCCGAACTGACCGATCAGTTCGGCCGATTCCTTGCTCTCCCGCAGCCTGCGCAGCGTCTCGGCCGTACCGGACCTGGCGATGGTGCCGATGAGGCCCACCACGTCGTCGCGGGACATGCCGATGCCGTTGTCCCGCACGGTCAGCGTGCGGGCCTCCGTGTCGACCTCGATGCCGATGTGCAGGTCGTCGGCCTTGAGGCCGTCGTCCGTCAGTCCGACGAGGCGCCGCTTGTCGAGGGCGTCGGAGGCGTTAGAGATCAGCTCACGCAGGAAGATGTCCTTGTTCGAGTAGATCGAGTGGACCATCAGCTGCAGGAGTTGCCGTGCCTCGGCCTGGAACTCCAGCGTCTCGGTGCTCATTGCTTCCCTTCTGGTCAGACCGTGTGTGAGCGCATGTCGTCGAAATCTGGCACATCGGCAACTGCGCGCACAAGCGCTCCCGGTGTGGGCGGTCACCGCGGGGCCGCCTTCCGGGCATATGCCGCGAAACATCGCATCTAAGGGGGCACCGGGGCCGTGGCTCTCAGCCGTCGGTCATGAGCCCCGCCGCGACCGTGGCGCCCAGCTCCCAGCACGCCTCGGTGCCGGGTTTGCCGGGATCACCGGTGACGGTCACCGGCTCGGCCGCGCGGCGCCAGCCGAGCCCGGTGGTGATGGCCTCGATGGCCCGGACGGCTCCGGTGACGTCGTTGCCGCCGTGGACGTAGTAGCCGAACGGGCGGCCCCGCGTCTCGTCCAGACAGGGGTAGTAGATCTGGTCGAGGAAATGCTTCAGCGCACCGGACATGTAACCGAGGTTCGCGGGGGTGCCGAGCAGATAACCGTCGGCTTCCAGGACGTCGGAGGCGGTGGCGGACAGCGCCGCCCGCCGTACGACACGGACGCCCTCGATCTCCGGTGCCGTGGCGCCGGACACGACGGCCTCGAACAGGGCCTGGCAGTGCGGCGAGGGGGTGTGATGGACGATCAGCAGAGTAGGCACGTGCCGCACCCTGCCGTGCGGCGGGCGTCTGCCGCAAACGACGGCGCGGTTGGCGCGGGCGGCGCGGTTGGCGCGGGCGGCGCGGGCGGCGACCACCCGAGGACGTCGTGAGCGTAGCTCCGGTCGTGGGCGTCGTGGCCGTCGTGCGCGTCGTCGCCGTGGCCGGTGCCGTACGCGGCGTGGCCATGGTGGGTGCCGTGGGCGTCGTGGGTGTCCGCCCGGGGTAGGACGATGCCCGGCAGGGTGCGCCGAACGACACGGAGGAGACAGAGTGCACGAGGACGATCGCCGGGCGCCGGCCGCCGAGGTGTTCGACGCGCTGGGTCCCGACTACGAGAAGGCGTTCGCCGCGTCCGAGCCGCACCGGGCGTCACTGCGATGGCTGCTGGAACGGCTGGCGCCGGGCAGCAGGGTGCTGGACGTGGGCAGCGGCACGGGACGGCCGACCGCGCAGACCCTCACCGAGGCAGGGCACCGGGTGCTGGGCGTCGATGTCTCCCCGGTCATGGTGGACCTGGCCGGCAGGCAGGTGCCCGAGGCCGTCTTCCGGCTCGCCGACATCCGTGGGCTTGCCCTGGAGGACGCCTCGTTCGACGCGGCGTGCGTCTATTTCTCGCTGCTGCAGATGTCCCGCGCCGAGCAGTCGGCCGTCGTGGCGAAGCTCGGGCGAGCGGTACGGCCGGGCGGTCCGGTCGTGCTGGCCACCGTGCCCCTCGACGTGGAGGGCGCGGAGGGGCTGTTCATGGGACAGCCGGTGCGGGTGACCAGTTTCGGCGCCGAGGCCTTCACGGAGCTGGTGACGGAGGCGGGCCTGTCCGTACTGGCCGAGGAGCAGGCCGTGTTCACACCGGCCCACCCCGAGGCCGTACCGGAGCCTCATCTGTTCCTGCACTGCCGGCGCGACGCGGGATGAGGTGAGAGCCGCCGGATGAGGGCCGCAGTCGGTGCGGTCAGTGCGGTCAGTGCGGTCAGTGCAGTGGGTGCCGTAGGTGCAGTAGGTCGAGTCGTAAGGGGGGTAATCGCGTTCGGCGGTGTCGATGCGCTCGGCTACAGTGGCCGCCTCGAACCGGAGGGGAGACAACAGTGCAGGTCAGGGTGGGGGCTGTCGGTGGCCGGGTGATCGCGGCGTTGGCACTTGCGGCCGTGCTGGGCGGCTGTGCGGAATCCGCGGACGATGACGGGAAGAAGGGCGCGAGCGCTTCGCCGGCCACGAAGGACGGCGCCGCGGGGGCCGCGAGCGGCGGCACGATCGGCGCGGCCGGTTCCGCCTGCGAGCTGCCCGTCAGCTTCACCGTCGCCAAGGACTGGAAGGCCAAGGCCGTCGACGGTGACGCGGAACTGTCGAAGTCGTCGCCGGGTTCCGACGACGACCTGAGCGGAGCGGTCGCCGAGGCGCTCCTGCGCCAGGGGCCGGTCACGGCCGCCTGTGAGATCGATGCCAAGCCGGCCGGCAACATCGGCTTCCTGCGCGTGTGGACCGGCAGGACGGGCGACGCCGACGCCGGTGGCGTATTGCGGCAGTTCGTCGCCGCCGAGGACAACACCAGTAAGGCGAAGTACCGCTCCTTCAAGACGGGCGGCGGTGTCTCCGGGGTGGAGGTCGAGTACCTCTACACGAGCAAGCTCCTGGAGGAGACCAAGAAGGAGAGCGCCTTCGCGGTCAGCACTCCCGACGGCCCGGTCGTCCTCCACCTCGGCGGCATGGACACCGAGGAGCACGAGGCGATGCGGCCCGCCTACGACCTCGCCAAGCGCACGCTCAAGCTCGCCTGAGGTGCGCCGCCCTCGCCCGGTCGGCACATGGTCCGGGCGCGGCCCGGGCGGATGAGGGGGCCGGCTTCGGCGACCGCGATCGCGTGGAAGCCGGGCCGGTCGAAGATCCGCGTCGCTCGGGGAGGGCCGGGCCGGGCGGGCCTGGGCTTGTACCGGCGGCCGGCCCAGGCGCGGCGAGGTACGGCCTTGCAGGGGGAAGCCGCGGGGTACGGCCTTGCGGGGCGAAGCCGGAGATGCGCGGCGGCCCACCTCGTGAGAGGCGGGCCGCCGCGCGGGAGCCGGGTACGGATGGTCGGACCGACCGAGCCGCCCCAGCCCCTCGCGAGGGACCGGCCACGGCGGATGGATCGCGGTGAGTCGGTCGTGGCCCGCCGGGTCGGTCTCGGTGAGTCGGTCTCGGTGAGTCGGTCGAGGCGGGCCAGGTCGGTCCCGGTCGGGTCGGTCAGTAGCGCAGGCGCCTGGCCCGGAGGAGCATCAGCAGGCCCGACAGCGCGAGCAGCGTGCCGATGGCCGCGGGCCAGAGGTGGGCACCCGTCTCCGCCAGCCCGCCCCGTGTCGCCTGGGGCTGAGTCTGTGCGGAGGCGGGCGGGACGTATCCGGCGGGAGCGGTGGAGGCCGGTGCGGAGGCGGCGGGCGCCGACCGGGCCGGTGCCGCCGAACTGTCCGGCGTGGAAGCCGTCCCGGCGGACTCGCCCGGCGCGGCCTTCCCGCCGCCGTCGCGCTTGGTCGTACGGACCGGCTCCGTCGTAGTGTCGGTCCTGGGCGCGTCGCCCCGACTGGAGAGCGACGGCGCGGGGGCGGAGGTGGCGTTCGCTCCGGTACCGGCCGCGGCACCGTCGCCCGGGGCCCCCGTCGCACCGTCGCCGGAACCGGCCGGGGGCTCGGCACCCGTCCCCGGTGCGGAACTCTGCGTCGGCGCCGCGGTCGCCTCGTCGCCACTGCCGTTGCCGTTGCCTCCGTTGCCGTCGCCGGCGCTACCGTTCCCGTCGCCGTTTCCGGTGTTCCCACCGCCGTTGTCGTCACCGCCACCGGCGCTACCGTCGTCGCCGCCGTTTCCGCCGTCACCGTCGCCGCCGCCGTCGTCGCCCTTGCCGTCCGGTCCGCACGTGCGGCCGGAGTTGATGCAGTCGACCATCTTCCGCATCAGGCCCTCGTCGAAGACGTTGATGAAGTCGCCGTGGTCGGTCACGGGCTTGTGCAGCTGTTCGGGGAAGGAGTCCACCGCGAACAGCGGGACCGTACGGCCACCGTCCTGCAGGCTCGGCGCCTTGACGTCGTAGACGATGCGCTGCACGAGCTGCGGAACCGGGCTGAAGCCCGCCGGGCAGGAGCCGTCCGGGGCGGTGAACGCCACGTGGGTGCGGTGGTTGGCGCTGTCGATGTTGCGGCCGTCCCAGCAGCTCTGGAACCGGAAGGTGCGTACGACGTCGCTGCCCTGCGGGCACAACGGGTACTTGTCCTTCAGCTGGCGGTCCTCGAACCCGGTGCAGCTCCAGGACGCGTTGGCGTTGCCGGGGCCGTTGACGAAGGCCTTGGCGTCGCCGGTGATGATGCGCAGCAGCCGGGGCATGGCGATGACCTTCGCGCGCGGGTTGCCCTCGAACGTCAGCGTCACCTGCGCGGGCGTGACGATCTGGCCCGCGTTGCCCTCCGTACCGCCTCCGGGAGAGCCCGCGTCCCGCTCCTGCTTGCCGTTCTGCAGGCGCAGCACCGGCCAGTAGTACGTGGACCTGTCGCCCTGGTCCACACAGCTCGTGCCGGCGTTCGCCAGGTCGTCGTCGCTCGCGAAGGCGCTGTTGCCCTGGTTGCCGACGTAGTCGTGGAAGTGGTGGGCGCCGTTGGAGACTCCGGGGGCGACGATGACGTTGTCCGAGTTGAACAAGCCGTTGGCGTTGACGCCGCAGTCGGAGGCGAAGGTGCCGCGCGAGGCGCCGGACTGCCGGGGTGGGTTCGGCACGCCGGGCTGTACGGAGGTGATGTCCGCGTAGTCCGATACGACGGGTCCGTTGCCGCCCTGGCCGGCACCGCCCGGTGCCTGGCCCGCACCGCCCTGCTGGGCCCCGTCGCCCGGGGCAGCCGTGGCCTGGCCGGCGCCCTCACCGCCGCCGTCACCCGCGTCGCCGCCGCCCCCTTCACCGGGACGCAGGTTGCACCCGGCGAGGTCCTCGAGGCCCCCGGGGCGCTCCCCCGTCCGGTCGATGGCGTCGGCGATCCGGTCGATCGTCTCGGCCCGCTTCTCCTTCAGCGGGTTCATGATCGCGTCGTCGACGGAGTCACCGGACCGGCCGCCGGCCCGCATCGAGGCCTGGAGCTGCTGGTACGCCGTCGTCGTCTGCCCGTCGAGCGCGGCGAGTTCACGGTCGACGTCCGGCCGGGCCCCGTCCGGGACCGCCGTCAGCCGGCTGCCGACGTCGGGACAGTCGATCGTCGCCATGCCCGCGGACAGGACCCGTCCGTGGGCGCTCGTGCCGGAACCGTCGCCCCAGCTCTCGGTGGCCGAGGCGTAGACGTTCGCCGCGACCAGGCCACCTCCGCCCAGCATCAAGGCGACTGCTGCGTAGGTCGCGCGTCGTGCGCCGGTCGGGCGTCTGCGCCTGTTGCGTACCAAGGTCGTCCCCTGTGTGTCATCGCCGGTCGGACATGGAGTCCCCCGCCTCATACGGAGGACGGTGTCACGGCGTTCAACCGGATCGTCAATTCATCGGGTTCTCACAGGGAATCGTGAGCGCCATCCTTTCCCCGCCGAACAACGCTGCGAACATCACAAATACGTATCGGACATTTAACACCTCAACCTTCACACGAGGCACACACGTTGGCTAGGTTGACGCGAGGCCGCCGGCTCAGCCCCGGCCGGTCGCCGTGTGATCCGGTACCCGGGTGGTCGACCCGGCCGGACGAAACGGCCCAACTGCCCCGTGGGGCGAGGAAGGAGCACGTCTTCCATGGCGCCGGAGAGCCGCGACGAGGTACGGCAGCGGATCGATTCCCTTTACCACCAGGCCGAGACCGCGACCGGGACCTTCAACGCCACCCGGGCGCTGGCGGCCAACTCGCGTGCACGGGGGGTCCCGCTGGCCAAGCGGCGGGGCCGGCGCCCGGATCCCGAGCTCGACGAGGTGGCCCGGCAGTGGTTCGACGCGGCACGCGCCAAACTCGGCCCCACCGTCCCGGCCGCGCTGCCCGCCGACCGGCTGCCCGAAGCGCCGGCTCGTTCCCGGGGCCCCGCGCCGGACGGTTTTCCGCCGGGCAGTGCCCTTGAACCATGGGGAGGCGGGCGGCCCGGCACCGGCCTTCCGAGCGGTGAGCGGCCGGCCCTCGACCCCGGGCCGGCCGGCCGGCTGCCCGAGTTGGAGCGGGGGGCCGACCGTGCGACGGCCGCGCTGGAGCCGGGTGCCGGCCCGGCAGTGGCCGCACTGGAGCCCGGCACCGGCCCTGCGATGGCCGCACTGGCGCCGGGTGCCGGCCCCGCGGCCGCCGAGCCGACCGCCGGCACGTCGGGCCTGGTGGCGAACCGGCCCTTCGCGGCCCTGGAGACCGGACGCCCGGCGCCGGTCGCCGCGCCGCGCACCGCACGCGGGACGTCGGCCCAGCCCCAGCCGCTCGGACCGCATCCCGGCTCCGGCGCGGCACCCGGTGCGGCCGCATCTCGCTCCCGTGCCGCTCTGTCCAAGTCCGGGAGCCGGCGCAAGCTCGCCGAAGCGCGGGCGCTGCTGGCCGGGTACACCGGCCGAGGCGCCGTGTCCGGCAGCGGCGTTCAGGCCGCCCCCGCGGCGAACGCCTGGGACACCGGGGCACAGCCGGTGGTGGCCGGGCCCGCCAGGGTCCAGGAGGCGGCCCGGATACCGGAGCAGTGGCAGCAGCCTCGGTGGACGGCACCCGGCGAGCCTGCCGTGACGACGGCCCAGCCCGTCACGGACGTCGCCACCACCGGCGGCTCCCCCACCTACCCGGCCGGCCCGGCGCCCACCACCGGCATCGGATCCTTCTCCTACCCGGGCACCACCGACACCGGCTCCCTCTCCGCACTCACCGACACCGGAGCCTTCACCGCACCCGGCACCGGAGCCTTCCCCAACTGGAACACCGCCGACACCGGCCCCCTCTTCCCGCTCACCGACACCGGAGCCTTCACCGCACCCGGCACCGGAGCCTTCCCCAACTGGAACACCGCCGACACCGGCCCCCTCTCCCCGCTCACCGACACCGGAGCCTTCGCCGCGCCGGTCATCGACACCGCGGCACTCCCCGACTGGGGCGCCGACACCGGCTCCCTCTCCGGGTACACCGACACCGGCTCCTACGCCCACCTGGGCGCCGCGGCGAGCCCCCTGCCCGCTCCGGTCCCCGAGTCGCCGCGCGCCCTGCGGGCCGCCAAGGCGATCGCGTTCGCGCGGGCGCAGCTCGGCAAGCCGTGCGTGTGGGGCGCGACCGGGCCGGACTCCTACGACTGCTCCAGCCTCACTCAGGCCGCGTGGAAGGCGGCCGGCGTCACGCTGCCGCGCGCCGCGCACCGGCAGGCGCTCGCCGGCACCCCGGTCACCCTCGCCGGCCTCGAGCCCGGCGATCTCGTCCTCTTCTTCGACGACGACCGGCACGTGGGGCTGCATGTCGGCGACGGCATGATGGTCCACGCCCCGGGGCCCGGCTCGACCATCACCGAGGAGTCGATCTACGGCGCCGGTGAAGCGGCGATCCACCGGATCACCAGGCCCGCCTGAGGTCGCGGTGAGCCGGGTCCCCCCGCTCGGGTCCCGGCCCACCGCGGGGCCGGGCATAAGCAACCCCTGGGCAAGGCATAAGATCACCTTATGAGGTCATAGACCGGACCCGCGTACCAACTTAGGTCTGCCTTAGTTTAGGCTTCCCAGTCGAGTCGCCATCCTCGCTCGAAGGGAACCTGATCATGCCGCGCCCCCTGCGGGTAGCCATCGTCGGAGCCGGCCCCGCCGGGATCTACGCCGCCGACGCCCTGCTCAAGTCCGAGGTGGCCGCCGACCCAGGTGTGTCCATCGACCTCTTCGAGCGGATGCCCGCCCCGTTCGGCCTGATCCGGTACGGCGTCGCGCCCGACCACCCGCGCATCAAGGGCATCATCACCGCCCTGCACCAGGTGCTGGACAAGCCGCAGATACGCCTCTTCGGCAACGTCGACTACCCGGCCGACATCAGCCTGGACGACCTGCGCGCCTTCTACGACGCGGTGATCTTCTCCACGGGCGCGATGGCCGACCGCGAACTGTCCGTGCCGGGCATCGACCTCGACGGCTCCTACGGCGCCGCCGACTTCGTCTCCTGGTACGACGGCCACCCGGACGTGCCGCGCACGTGGCCGCTGGAGGCCGAGAAGGTCGCCGTGCTCGGCGTCGGCAACGTGGCGCTCGACGTGGCCCGCATCCTCGCCAAGACCGCCGACGAACTGCTGCCCACCGAGATCCCGGCGAACGTGTACGACGGGCTGAAGGCCAACAAGGCCGTCGAGATCCACGTCTTCGGCCGCCGCGGCCCGGCGCAGGCCAAGTTCAGCCCGATGGAGCTGCGCGAGCTGGACCACTCCCCGAACATCGAGGTCATCGTCGACCCCGAGGACATCGACTACGACGCGGGCTCGATCGAGACCCGGCGCGGCAACAAGCAGGCCGACATGGTCGCCAAGACCCTGGAGAACTGGGCGATCCGGGACGTCGGGGACCGCCCGCACAAGCTGTTCCTGCACTTCTTCGAGGCCCCCACGGAGATCCTCGGCGAGGACGGACGGGTCGTCGGCCTGCGCACCGAGCGCACCGCCCTCGACGGCACCGGCAACGTCAAGGGCACCGGCGAGTTCAAGGACTGGGACCTCACCGCCGTCTACCGCGCGGTGGGCTACCTCTCGGAGAAGCTGCCCAAGCTCCCCTGGGACATCGACTCCGGCACCGTCCCGGACGAGGGCGGCCGGGTGATCGAGGAGGGCGGCGCCCACCTGCAGTCGACGTACGTCACCGGCTGGATCCGGCGCGGCCCCGTCGGCCTGATCGGCCACACCAAGGGTGACGCCAACGAAACCGTGGCCAACCTCCTGGACGACCACGCCAACGGCCGTCTGCACACGCCCGCTTCGCCCGCGCCGGAGGCCGTGGACGCCTTCCTCGCGGAGCGCAACGTCCGCTTCACCACGTGGGAGGGCTGGTACAAGCTGGACGCCGCCGAGCGCGCCCTGGGCGAGCCGCAGGGCCGCCAGCGGGTGAAGCTCGTCGAGCGCGAGGACATGCTGCGGGAGAGCGGGGCGTAAGAACCACGGCCGGCGGTTCCGCGGACGGACACCGGTCCCGGATCCGAGGGCTCCAGGGGGCCGGCGCCCAGGCGCCGGCCACACCGGCCGGCCGCTGTGCACGCGGCCTCGGACACGCGAGCCGGCCGATACGGCCGGGAGAGCCGGGCAGGCGCCCGACCGTCGCGAGAACGGGGTCCGCCCCTGGGCGGATGGGTGGACGGGCCCCGCTCGCCGGACCATTGTGGGCGGCGCCGGAGGACTCGGCCACGGGTGAACGGGGCCCCTCCGACGCGTTCCGCGCACACCCCGGGCGCGCGGAACACTCCCCGGGGGTGCGGTGCGCCGCCCATGTCCGCGGTGCGCTTCCCGCGTGCGGTGCGCCTCCCCCCGCTGCGATGCGGTTCCCGGGTGCGGTGCGCCTCCCCTGTCCGCGGTGCGCTTCCTGTGTGCGGTCGCCTCCCCCAGCTGCGATGCGGCTCCCGCCTCCCCTGTCTGCGGTTCGCTTCCCGGGTGCGGTGCGCCTCCCCTGTCTGCGGTGCCTTTTTTCGGGTGTGGTGTGTTTCCCGGGTATGCAGCGCACGCCTGCGCACAGGACGCGCGCGCCCGGAGTGCGCGGTGCGCCCGTCTCGTGCGCGGGGCGTGCGTCCGACGCCACGCGCCGGTCTCCGGCCCCCGGCGGACATGCCCGGCCGCCGAGCGGTGATACTGATAGGCGCACCTGCCCCCATCAGCAGATTGGCTCATGTCGAACTCCGCCACGGACCGCGCCGTCATCCCGCCAACCCTCTGGGCGGCCCGCGGCCGTCACACCGGTCCCGCTCCCGAGGACGTCGTCCGGCGCACGCTGCGCCGGCGCAAGGACAGCGGCGACATCGACGACTTCGCCGAACCTCCCGCACCCGAGGACACCGCCCACCGCGTGTTCGAGGCGCGCTGGCGGCCGGACGGGGCGGTGACCGTGCGGGCCCGGCTGACCCTCGTGCCCCTTGCCGCCCGGCCGCAGGGGCACGAATGGCGGCTCGTCGCCGAGGCGGAGCGCGCGTGGGACGAGGCGTGGCCCTCGCCGGCGACCCTGTTCTGGCCCGAGGACGGGTCGAGCGAGCAGGACGACGGCTCCTGGGACCACCACGCCACCGTCGCGGGTGTGCATCTGCGGCAGGTCAACGCGCTGCCCTCGGACGACAAGGAGATGCGGCGCCGGCTGCGGGACGCGGCGCGCGAGTCCTGGTGCGTCAACATCGTCGTGCACGAGGCGATGACCCCGGACGAGCGGGGCCGGCTGCCGCTGGCGCGGCTGCTGCCGCCCGGTCTGCGGCACCGCGTGGTGGAGCACCGGGCCGCCCCTCACCAGTTCCGGGCCGTGAACTGGGCGCTGAAGGTTCTCGGTGCCGAGGTGCCGCGCGGCGGCGCCGGACTGCTCCCTCCGGACCCGGCACCGAAGGACTACGACGGCGGTCCGCACACCGTGCGCAACGTCTTCCTGGACGGTTCCGAGCCGGCCGAACTCCTCACCGCCCTGCGGCACTTCGTCGCCCTGCCCCGGCCTCTGCCGCTGGCAGCCGAGGAGGCGCTGACGGACCTGCGGGACAACTGGACCCTGATGACCCTGCGGGAGGAACTGGAGCACGAACGGCGGCTGGTCGCCATGTACGCCGAGGCGCTCGAGGCGATGACGAACTCCCGGGACCTGTACAAACAGGCCGCCGAACAGGCTCTGGAGGCCCTGTCCGCCTACCGCGACGTCCCCGCGCCCGCCCTGCCCCAGCAGCAACAGCGGCCCGCGTCCCGGGGACCCGGCGCACTGCAGCAGTTGACACGGACGTTCGAACGGCTGAAGTTCACCACCAAGGCCCAGCGGCCCGCGGCGCCGTCCCCCGACGGCACGGACCGCGCCGACCGCACGGACGGCATGGAGGGGGCGGAGGGCACGGAGGGCACGGACTCCGTGGAGGGCGGCGGCCATGCGGAGGGCCTGAAGGGGGCAGAGGGTGTGGGTGGCTCGGACCGGTCGTCGTAGCGCGGCCGCCCGTACCGTCGTACCCCTCGTGCCGGAGAAGGAGGCCGGATGGATTCCACCACGACCCTGTTGGTGATCGCCGTCGTCGTCGCGGCGGTGCTCCTCGGCGTGGCCGTCGCCCTGCTGGTCAGGCTGGTACGCGCCCGGCGCACCCTGCGCCGGGCCGGGCTGCCGACGGGCCCGCGCTGGGTGTTCTGGGGCGCGGTCGCCTACCTGCTGCTGCCCACCGACCTGCTGCCCGACCCCGTATACCTGGACGACATCGGCGTGCTGTTCCTCGCGCTGCGCAGCCTGCGTGGCGCCCGCCCGTTGCCGCCCGGGCCGACCGAACCCTGAACGCCGGCCGGGTGCCGCGCCAGAAGGCGACCGAGCCCGGCTTCGCCGGCACGGACCGGCCGGACACGGGCGGCCTGAATCAATGTCCGCCCTGGGCAGCGGAGTTGCCCGTGACGAGGGTGGCCGTCAGTGCCGCCAGAGCCGTGAGGGCGGCCACCGTCGCCGCCGTACCGGCGAGCCAGGGCGGGGCCACGGTCGCGTCCCACACCCGGGCCAGTCCGGGCGGGCTGAACCGGCCGAGCATCCGTCCCGCGGCGAGCACCGCCGTGACCCCGACGGCGGCCGTGGCGGCGACGAGGCGGGCCTGCGCGGCGCGGGCGGGGAGGGCGAGAGCCAGCAGCATGCACAGCCCCGCCTCGACGACCGTGGCCCCGAGGACATCCTGGGACAGGCCGGTCCAGTAGCGCGGGAAGTGGGCGATCCCGCACAGCAGCACCAGCACCGAGGCGGTGCGGGCGCTCCACAGGGAGACGGCGTGGCTCCGGCCGCGCCGGCGATCGTTGCGCACCGGCCCGTCCTCCGCGTGCCGGTCCTTCGCCGACCGGCCCGTCACCGGCCGGCCCGTCGCCGGCCGGCCCGGCCCCGGCTGGTTCTCCCCCCGGCGCTCGTTCTCCGCCCGGTCGTCCACCGGCCGGTCGTTCTCCGCCTCGTCCCCCGCCACCCGCTCGCTCGCCGGCCGGGCGTTCCGCGTCCGGTCGTGCCACGTCCGGTCCGTCAAGCCGGGCACGGCCCCGACCGCCGACGCGGAGATCGCGACCGCCGACGCGGCGGGGGCGGCCGGTGACGCGGTGGGGCCGGCCGGTGACGCGGTGGCCGACGTACCCCCGGCGGGCCTGGGCCGGCGGGCGAGCGACTCCGGCAGCCTGTCGGCCGGCTCGGAGGGCGCCGGCTCGGAGGGCGGGTCCTGGTGGACGGACCGGTCCGCGGCCAGCAGGCCGATCAGCTCGGCGAGTTCCTCGACGGGGCGGCCGACGGCCGCGGCCTGTACGGCCGCCTGCCCACAGCGGGGTCCCACCGGCGTGCGGTGCAGCAGTCGCATCAGCCGGGTGACGTCGTCCAGGGGCCGGTGCTCGGCGGCGGTGCGGATCGCCTCGTCCGCGCTGTCGAAGCCCTGGGGCAGCTCGGTGAGCAGGGTGACCAGGTGAGTGACGTCCTCCACGGACCGGCCGACCGCGGCAGCGCGCAGCGCGTCCGCGGTGGTCCGCGCGTGTTCGGGCGAGCGTTCCAGCAGCGTGATGAGCCGGACGACGTCCTCCACGGGGCGGTCGGCGACGGCGGCGCGGACCAGATCGTCCAGCGGATCGCCGTACGTCGTCTCGTCCTGGACGGGGAGGTCGGGCAAGTGCTCCAGACGGGGTGCGGAACGCATCGGGAGGTGCGCGGACAGGCTGGGGACGCCGGGATCGGCCGCTGCGGGCGCTATGCGGGAGTCGTCGGGACGGGAGGACGAAGAGCTGATGGTCATCTCGGCTCCAGGGGAGTGGTGCGGCCGCACCGGCGCCCCCGCGTGCGGCGCGCGGCGTTACGCAGTCCATTACTAGGAGTGGGCGGGCGGCCCCGCCACCGGGGTGAGGCACTGGTGTGAGCCGGCGGCCCGCGCCGCCGACCGGGTGAGCGAGCGGGTACACCGGCCGGCCACGTGAGCGAGCGGGCACTCGATCCGACAGCCACTACGACCGCTACGCGACGCCCCACCACCAGAGCCGGCGGGCACTGCCGCGCACCGCGCGACGGCCGGCCACCAGAGCCTGCAGCCACCGCGACCGACCGCACGCGACGCCCGATCACCAGACCCCGCAGCCACCACGACCGACCGCACGACTCCCCACCACCAGAGCCGGCGGGCACTGCCGCCCACCGCGCGACGGCCGGCCACCTGAGCCGGCGGGCACTGGGGCTGACCGCGCGGTGGCCGGCCCGTGCGGTGGCCCGGCCCGTGCGGTGGCGGCCTGTCTCGGGCGATCCACCGGTCGCCGGGCCGTCGCCGCCGTTCCCTGGACGCCGTCCGCCTCCCCGCGGCTCTGGCGCGTCCGCCCAGGTGCACCTTGTGCTCCTTTTGGCGCATTCTTGCTGTGTCATCCTCCCGACGGCGCACGGGACGAGGTAGGGCCGATGGCCGGCAGTGGTGAGCAGGTGGTCCGCACGCGGGCCCGGCTGGCCACGCTGCTGGCCGACGCCTCGGCCGGCGCGCTCGGCGCGGCCGGCGGCCGGGTGGCGGGCGTCTACCTGCGCTCCAGTGTCCCGGGACTGCTGCGTCTTGCGGTGCTCACGGGACTGCCGGGGCCGCTGTTCGAGCCCTGGTGGCGGCTCCATGTGGGCCGGCCCTTCCCGGTCGCCGACGCCTACCGGCTGGGTGTGCAGGTCGTGCTGCCGAACGCCACGGAGACGGTGCGCAGGTACCCGCAGTTCGCGGCGGGGCTGCCGTTCCCGTTCGGGTCGGTGCACGTGCCGGTGCCGGGCGGGGCCGAACCGCTGGGGGTGCTGACGGTGCTGCGGCCGGCGGTCGCCGAGTCCGTGGACGAGCCGCTGGACGGGGAACCGCTCGCCGGGCTGGCAGAACGGCTCGGCGCTGACCTGCTCGGGCTGGCCGACGGCGACCTGGGCACGGTCGTCTGGGACGAGGAGCCGCTGTGCGTGCGGCCGCCCGCGCCCCCACCCACCGGTACCGCGGTGGGGCGCTTCAGCTGGGATCCGGCGACCTCCTCGGTCCGCGCGGACGACCGGCTGCACGCCCTGCTCGGGTTCCGCCCCGGCGAGTTCGAGGGGACGGACGCGGCGCTCGCGGACGCCGTGGCCCCGGCCGACGCGCAGCGGATCCTGGCCGCGCTGCGCGACACGGCCGCAGGCAGACCGCCGGCCGCGCCACTCAGCCTGCGCTCGCCGGACGGCACCCGGCGGCTGCTGGATCTGTGGCCGGCCGCCGACCCCGCCGGTACCGCGAGCGTCGGCGGATTGGTCCTGGAGCCCGGCCGCGCCGCCTTCGCCGACGGCGCGGCCGATCTGCTTCCGCAGGGCGTGTTCTGCCTCGACCGGCTGGGGCTGATCGTGTACGTCAACCCGGCCGCGGCCTGGCTGGCGGGCCGGGACGCGCAGGGGTTGCTCGGGCGGGAGCTGCATG
The DNA here is from genome assembly GCF_043199955.1 of Streptomyces sp. NPDC048514. NCBI lineage: Bacteria > Bacillati > Actinomycetota > Actinomycetes > Kitasatosporales > Streptomycetaceae > Streptomyces > Streptomyces sp. NPDC048514. The sequence goes on from NZ_JBICWT010000003.1 coordinate 618,446, forward strand.
AGGTCCTGCCGTGGCTGACCGGGCCACCGTGCGACGACCATCTGCGCGGCGCCCTGCTCTCCGCGGACCCGGCGCATTTCCATGTGCTGCGGCCCGCCGGGGACCGTGCGGCCCGTGGAGAGCTGCCGCTGCCCGCCGAGAACCGTGCGGCCCGTGGAGAGCTGCCGCTGCCCGGCGGGGACCGTGCGGCGGGCGCGGAGGGCGACTGGCTCGCCGTGTCGGTGCACCCCGGTGAGGAGCTGCTGACCTGCACGCTCGTTCCCGCCAGCCGTATGGACACGCCGATCGGGGCGGTGCCCGAGGTCCATGTACCGCCGGACGCGGTGCCGGGCGGGCACTCGCTGAAACCGCTGTACCGGCCGATCGCGCTGGCCATCGCCCTGACGGACGCGGTGACCGCCCGGCAGGTGTCGGCGGTGGTCATGCAGGAGCTGCTGCCGGCGTTCGGGGGCCGCCGCCTGGCGATCTACCTGCTCCAGGACCGCCACCTGTACCTGGCCTGGGAGACCGGCTTCCCGCACGGCTTCCTGGCCCCGTTCGAGGGAATCGGTCTGGACGCGCACCTGCCGGGTGTGGAGACCCTCACCACCGGGCGGCCGCTGTTCTTCGAGTCGATGCAGCAGCTGGCGGCCGCCTATCCGGGCATCCCGCTGGACGCCGACGTGGGCGCCCGCGCCTTCCTGCCGCTGATCGCCTCGGGCCGGCCGGTCGGCTCCTGCATCCTCGGCTTCGAGGGTCCGCGGGGCTTCAGCACGGAGGAGAGCACGGTGCTGACCGCGCTGGCCGGCCTGATCGCGCACGCCATGGAGCGGGCGCAGCGCTACGACAGCGAGGCGGCGCTCGCCCGCGGTCTGCAGCAGGCCCTGCTGCCGCGCCGGCTGTCGGCGCATCCGCGCGTGGAGACCGCGGGCCGCTATCTGCCGGGTTCGCAGGGCATGGACGTGGGCGGCGACTGGTACGACGTGGTCGGCGCCGGGGACGGGCTCGCGCTGGTCATCGGCGACGTACAGGGGCACGGGGTGCAGGCGGCGGCCACCATGGGCCAACTGCGGAGCGCCGTCCGCGCGTTCGCGCTCGGCGACCGGCCGCCGGACGAGGTGCTGAGCGGTACGAACCATCTGCTGATCGACCTCGATCCGGGCCAGTTCGCCAGCTGCTGCTATGTGCGGCTGGATCCGGTCACCGGCCGTGCCCGGGTGGCCCGCGCGGGTCATCCGCCGCCCGTGCTGCGCTGCCCCGACGGGCGGACCCGGCTGCTGGACATTCCCGGCGGGGTGGTTCTCGGGGTCGATCCGCAGGCCCGGTACCCGGTGACGGAACTGCTGCTGGAGCCGGACGCGATCCTCGCCCTGTACACCGACGGCCTGGTGGAACGGCCGGGCGCCGACATCGACGAAGGCATCACGGCGTTGCGGCTGGCGCTCTCCAGGGCCGGCGCCGGGACCGGGCGGCGGGGCGGGCGGTCGCTGGCCGGTGTCGCCGACCGGCTCACCTCCACCGCCCGGCAGGCCCCGGACCGCCCCGACGACATCGCCCTGCTCCTGGCCGTACGCCCAGCGACGGAAACCAGCCGGTGATCCGGGACGTCACGCGCTCTGCCCACCTCCCCGCGGGCGACCGGCCGGTGCCGTTGTGATGCGGCCGGTGCCGCCTGTGGTCACGCTCTCGCCTGACGGCGCCGCGCAGTGTAGACATGGCACATGGTGCGACTGCCCGGCCGGCCACCGACTCGGCCGCCCCGTTCTTCCGGGCAGTCACGCGCACGACATGACCCGCTGCGGGAGGACGAAGCGGCGAAGGGCGAGCGGGCGGGGATGCTGCGATCGGCGGTCACCGGACGCAGCGTGGCCGGACAGGTGTTCGTGCTCCAGGTGGTGATCGTGCTGCTGCTGGTCGTCTCGGCCGTGGTGGCGCAGGTGCTGCAGGTGCGTCATGACAGCGACGTCGAGGCCGGAAACCGTTCCCTCGCGGTCGCCGAGACCTTCGCCAACGCGCCCGGTACGGCGGCCGCGCTGCGCTCCCCGGACCCGACGGCGCTGCTGCAGCCGAGGGCCGAGGCCACCCGTCGGGCGACCGGAGTGGACTTCGTCGTCGTGATGGACACCGACGGCGTCCGCTACACGCATCCGAAGACCGACCGCATCGGCAAGAAGTTCGTCGGCTCGATCGGCCCCGCCCTGGCCGGAGGCACGGTCACCGAGCACGTCGACGGCACGATCGGCCCGCTCGTGCAGGTCGTGGTGCCGGTGAAGGACGCCGGCGGCAAGGTGGTGGGACTGGTGTCGGCCGGGATCACCACCGCCCACGTGGGCGGGGCGGCCGACCGGCAGTTGCCGCTCCTGCTCGCCGCGGCCGCGGTGGCGATGGCGCTGGCCACCGCGGGCACCGCCCTGGTCAGCAGGCGCCTGCTGCGTCAGACGCACGGGCTCGGCCCGTACGAGATGACCCGGATGTACGAGCACCACGACGCGGTGCTGCACGCGGTCCGTGAAGGTGTGCTGATCGTCGGCGGCGACGGGCGGCTGCTGCTCGCCAACGACGAGGCGCACCGCCTGCTGGGCCTGCCCGAGGACGCCGAGCGGCGCAGTGTGCTGGAACTGGGCCTGGACGAGGAGACGGCGTCCCTGCTGGCCTCGGGGCGGGTCGCCACGGACGAGGTGCATCTGGTCAAGGACCGGCTGCTGGCGATGAACCAGCGGCCCACCGATCTGCGCGGCGGCCCGGCCGGCAGCGTCACGACGCTGCGCGACTCCACCGAACTGCGGGCCCTGTCCGGTCGTGCGGAGGTGGCGCGGGAACGGCTGAACATGCTCTACGACGCCGGGGTGGGCATCGGCACCAGCCTGGACGTGACCCGCACCGCCGAGGAGCTGGCCCGGCTGGCGGTGCCCCGGTTCGCGGACTTCGCGACGGTGGACCTGTTCGAGGCGGTGCTCGTCGGGGACGAGCCGAGGCCCGGCACCGCGCTGCTGCGCGCGGCCCGCGCCGGGATCGGTGAGGACGCTCCGCTGTACCCGGTCGGCGAGCGCATCCGGTTCGTGGCCACCTCGCCGCAGGCCCGCAGTCTGACGACGGGACAGTCGGTGGTGGCGCCCCGGCTGCGCGGGGCGTCGGGCTGGCGGGCGCAGGATCTGGAGCGCACCGGCCAGGTGCTGGAGTACGGCATCCATTCGCTGATCACGGTGCCGTTGCGGGCGGGCAGTCTGGTGCTGGGCGTGGCGAACTTCTGGCGGTCGCAGAAGCCGCAGCCGTTCGACTCCGAGGAACTGACCCTCGCCGAGGAGCTGGTGGCGCGGGCGGCGGTGTCCATCGACAACGCCCGCCGGTACACGCGCGAGCACAGCCTGGCGGTCACCCTCCAGCGCAGTCTGCTGCCGCGGTCGCTGCCCGAGCAGGGCGCCCTGGACATCGCCTACCGCTATCTTCCGGCGCAGTCCGGGGTGGGCGGTGACTGGTTCGACGTGCTGCCGCTGTCCGGGGCCCGGGTGGCGCTCGTGGTCGGCGATGTCGTGGGGCACGGGCTGCACGCGGCGGCGACCATGGGCCGGCTGCGGACGGCCGTGCACAACTTCGCGTCGCTGGACCTGCCGCCCGACGAACTCCTGGGTCTACTGGACGAGTTGGTCGGCCGGATCGACCAGGACGAGACGCCGCCGGAGGGCAGCGCCGTGGTCACGGGGGCGACGTGTCTCTACGCGGTCTACGACCCGGTGTCCCGGCTGTGCACCATGGCCCGGGCCGGTCACCCGCCGCCCGCGCTGGTGCTTCCCGACGGCGGTGCGGAGTTCCTCGACCTGCCCGCGGGTCCGCCGTTGGGCCTGGGCGGGCTGCCGTTCGAGACGGCCGAGCTGGAGCTGCCGGAGGGCAGCCGGCTGGTGCTGTACACGGACGGGCTGGTGGAGGACCGGGAGCGGGACATCGACGAGGGGCTGGAGATGCTGCGCGACGCCTTGCACCGCACGCCGGGAGCCTCCCCGGAGGACACCTGCCGCGCGGTGCTGGACCGGCTGCCGAACCGGCCGAGTGACGACGTGGCACTGATCGTGGCCCGCACCCGGGTGCTGGGCGCGGATCGGGTGGCCGAGTGGCAGGTGCCGTCCGATCCGGCGGCCGTGTCGCAGGTGCGGGCCTCGGTGACCCGGCAGCTGGCCGACTGGGGTCTGGACGAGCAGGCCTTCACCACGGAACTGATCCTGAGCGAGCTGGTGACCAACGCCATCCGCTACGGGCGCGGTCCGATCGGCGTACGGCTGCTGCGTGAACGCACGCTGATCTGCGAGGTGTCCGACCGCAGCACGACCTCGCCGCATCTGCGGTACGCGGCGAGCACCGACGAGGGCGGCCGGGGGCTGTTCCTGGTCGCGCAGCTGGCCGAGCGGTGGGGCACCCGTTACACCCGCGAGGGCAAGATCATCTGGGCGGAGCAGCCGCTGCCCTGAACAGCCGGCGTCCGGGGTGCCGGCCCCCGGCACGGGTGTGCCGGGGGGGGACGGCAGGTGGCGGGCGACGATCTCCGGCACGGTCGGGCTCGCCGCCCACGACGGCGGTCCCGCGCCGGATCCCGGGGAGGGTGAGGGCCCGGCGGATCCCGACGCGGAGCCCGCGGCGTTCGCCACGGTCGTCAGGGGCACCTGGCCGCGCGGCGGCCGGGCGCCTGCGCGGTCGGCCGGACCCGTCCCGTGTCCCCGGGTTTACCTGAGCGTGGGCGGTGGTCAGCCGCCGGCCAGGCGTGCGCGCAGCAGCTGCTTGCCGAGTTCGGCGCCCTTGCGGCTGTCCGCCTGGGCCTTGCGGAACAGGTCCGCGACCTCGGTGTCCTCCTCCCCCGTGGGTGGTTGACGCTGCGTGAGTCGATCGGTCGGTGTCGACGCAGGGTTCGACCGGGCAGCGGCGGGGGTGGTTGTGGCGCCCGCGGCGGCTGTGACGATGCGATGACAGCCGCCGCGGGACCAGGACGCTCCGGACGGTTCAGCCCAGGGCGCGGTCCAGGTTGAACGCGGCACTGATCAACGACAGATGGGTGAACGCCTGCGGGAAGTTCCCCTGTTGCTCACCGGTGCGGCCGATCTCCTCGGCGTACAGGCCGAGATGGTTGGCGTAGGTGAGCATCTTCTCGAAGGCCAGCCGGGCCTCGTCGATCCGGCCGGCCCGGACCAGTGCCTCGACGTACCAGAACGAGCAGATGGAGAAGGTGCCTTCGTCGCCGCGCAGTCCGTCGGGGCTGGCCTGCGGGTCGTAGCGGTAGACGAGGGAGTCGGAGACCAGGTCCTCGGTGAGGGCGTCCAGGGTGGACAGCCACTTGGGGTCGGTGGGGGCGATGAACTTGGCGAGCGGCATCATCAGCAGCGAGGCGTCGAGAACGTCCGCGCCCTCGCTCTGCACGAAGGCGCCCCGGCGCTCGGACCAGCCGCGGTCCATGATCCGCCGGTAGATGGTGTCGCGGGCCCGCTGCCAGCGGATCAGGTCGGCGGGCAGTCCGCGCCGGTTGGCGAGCCGGATGGCCCGCTCGACGGCCACCCAGCACATCAGGCGGGAGTACAGGAAGTTCTTGCGGCCGCCACGGGTCTCCCAGACGCCCTCGTCGGGCTGGTCCCAGTGGTCGCACACCCAGTCGACGAGCCGGCACACGTCGTCCCACTGGCCGCTGGAGATGGGCTGGGCCCACTTGTCGTAGAGGTAGATGGAGTCGATCAGGGCGCCGTAGATGTCCAGCTGGAGCTGGCCGACGGCGGCGTTGCCGACCCGCACGGGCGCGGAGCCACGGTAGCCCTCCAGGTGCGCCAGCTCCCGTTCGGGCAGGTCGGCGCGGCCGTCGATGCCGTACATGATCTGCAGCGGGCCGGAGCCGTCGCCCCAGCCCGGGCTGATGTGCAGGGTGAGGAACCGCATGAACGCCTCGGCCTCGCCGCTGAAGCCGAGCCGCAGCAGCGCGTAGACGGCGAAGGCGGCGTCGCGCACCCACACGTACCGGTAGTCCCAGTTGCGCTCGCCGCCCAGCTGTTCGGGCAGGCTGGTGGTGGGCGCGGCGACGATCGCGCCGGTGGGGGCGTAGGTGAGGAGTTTCAGGGTGAGGGCGGAGCGGTGCACCATCTCGCGCCAGCGGCCCCGGTAGCGGGACTGGTGCAGCCAGCGCCGCCAGTAGGCGACCGTGGCGTTGAACTGGTGCTCGGCCTCGGCGTGGGCGCAGCCGCGCGGGGCCACCTCGCCGTCGACCTGGTCGAGGGCGAACACCGCGGACTCGCCCTCGCCGAGCTTGAAGTCGGCGCGCGCGTCACGGGTGTCGCACTCCAGGGCGACGGTCGAGGTGAGCGCGAGTGCCCGGTGGGGCGACTCGAACACGACCATGCCGTCCACGGTGCGCAGAACGTGCTCGTCGGCGCCGTAGGCGAAGCGCGGTGCGACCAGTACCCGGAAGGGGACGGTGCCGCGTACGCACACCACGCGCCGGATCAGCCGGTGCCGGCCCCCGTCGCCGCGCGCCTCACCGCCGACCGGCATGAAGTCCTGCACCTCGCCGACACCGTCCTCGGTGAAGAACCGGGTGATCAGCACGTTGGTGTCGGGAAAGTAGAACTGTTTGGTGCGGGCCCGCACGGAGGCGGCCAGCTCGAAGCGGCCGCCGCGCTCGGCGTCCAGGATCGCGGCGAAGACGCTCGGCGCGTCGAAGGACGGGCAGCAGTACCAGTCGATCGTGCCGTTGCTGCCGACCAGGGCGACACTGCGCAGGTCACCGATGAGTCCGTGTTCGGCGATGGGCAGGTAGCGGGGGCTGTGCGGCGGGTCCTCGGGGAACGGCGTCTCGGCCATGGGCGGCCTCCCGGTCCGTGGTGCGGGTGCTCTCCAGCTTAGGAGCGAGTGCTTTCGCGTGGCATGGGCAGGCGCACTGCACCTGCCGGGAAGTCGCCTGAAGATGCAGGGCGCGTCGAGGCGGGCAATGGTGAGAGGGTGCTCTGTTCGAAGGGCACCGGCACGGATGCGGTCATCCGGACCGAGGAGGAGGCATCATGTCGACATCCACACCCGAAGGATCCCGGTCGCCCGACGACCACTGCACCCCGGACGCTCTGCTCCACTCCGCTCCCTCGAGGGACGTCACCCCCGAGGACCTGGTGATGGCGGCGGGCAGGGACGTCACCCCCAAGACCCTCGAGTGGGCGCGCCACAAGCTGGAGACCGAGGGCCCGGCAGCCATCGAGAAGCTGCTTCCCTAGGGCGGTCCGGGGACATCGAGGAGACGAACGGGGGGATCCGGCCGGGCGAGCGCGCACCGCCCGGCCGGGCATGCACGGGCCCACCCCGGCTGGCGCGGCCGGCTCACCCCGGCTGGGGCGGCCGGCTCACCCCGGCTGGGGCGGCCGGCTCACCCCCTGCTCACTCGGGTAGGCCCGGTTCGTCCGGCACCACGTGCATGGCCGCTTCCTCCGCCCCCGCCGCTCCCCCGTCGATCCCGACGTCCCGGGCCACCTCCTCCTTGACGGTGTCGGGGTGAGCGCCCTCGTCCGGGGCGACCAGGCGGCCCGCCCGGGCCTCGCCGGCCTCGGGGTCCACCGGCTCTCCCTCGCCGCCGGGCAGGTCGCCGATCTCGTCACCGGCCGGTGCGCCCGTCTCGGGCACCTCCTGGCGGAGCCGCTCGTCCAGGGTCTCCCCCTCGTGCTGCTCGCCAGCGGTGGTGCCGTGCCGGGTGACGCCCAGCGGTCGTTCGGGCGGCGAGTAACCCTCGTCGAGGATGTCGTCGTAGTCGCGCTCGTCGACCGCGTCCTGCAGGTCCAGGGGCGCGGCGTCCTGCTGTTCCTCGTTGGTACCGGTGGGCTGATACGCGTCGTCCGCCATCGGGGTCTGCTCGGCCTGCGGGTCGCTCATCGTCGCCTCCTCGTTCGGCTCGCGTGCGGTCCCGGTCCGCGTTTCCCGCAGAGGGATCATTAACCCCGTGGGCACCCGGCCGGTCGGATCACCAACCCCGTGGGCACCCGGCCGGTCGGATCACCAACCCCGTGGGCACCCGGCCGGTCGGATCATCAACCCCGTGGGCACCGCGCCGGTCGTCGGCCGCCCGCTCGGCCCGGCCGCCGTCGCGGCGGCCCTGATTCCGCTCCTGCCGCGTCGGCCACGGACACGGTGCCGGTCCGGGTGTGGACCCGGACCGAGCGGGGAGGTACGGAGCGGAATCAGGGACGGCCCTCCCTCGGGCGACGGCCGCTTCCCATCGCGGTGCGGACGCGGCCGCGCTCCACCCTTGCGCCCTCCCGACCGCACTTGCAACTCATATGCAGTAAAGGCCGCGGCAGGCCTTCCCCATGGGGACGGAAAGTTCGCCGTGGCGGCCCGGTACGGCCTCCCACCCCACGGGCCCCGGCCCTCCGGCCGCCGGCACTACACGCTGTAAGGTTGAGGCATGGCTGGCACCGGGTCCCGTGGCAGAGCGGAGCGGCGCAGCGCAGGGGAGCTGGAGGGCGCGGTACTGGCCGCCCTCTGGGCCACCGAGCGGCCGATGACCCCGGCGGAGGTCCAGGCCGGGATCGGTGGCGGGCTCGCGTACAACACGGTGCACACGATCCTCACCCGGCTGTACGGCAAAGGACTGGTGCTCCGGGACGCCGACGGCCGGCGCGGCGCGTACCGGCCGGCCAGGAACGCGGCCGAGCTGACCGCCCAGGCGATGCGCGAGGCCCTGGACCGGGGCCCCGACCCGATCGCCACGCTCCGGCAGTTCGTGACCGGCCTGAGTGCCGAGGAGGAGCGGGCGCTGCGCGAACTGCTCACGGAGAACGGCGCCTGACGGCCGGCGGCGCACGACCCCACACACCTGCACGCACGCCGCACGTGCGCCCGGCGGGCCTGTTCTCGCCCGCCGGGCCGCCGCGGGCCGTGCGCTCAGCCGCCGTTGGGCGCGCGGTGTGGTGGTTGCTGCGGGGTGGGGCGGCGCTGGACGGGGGGTACCGGCCGTACGGCCGGGTCGTCGGGGCTCACCGTCAGTGGTTCGCCGTGGTGGTGCAGGGTCAGCGGAGGCCCGTCCAGCAGGGCGTAGGTGACCTTGTCGGCGCCGATGTCCACCCGCAGCCGGCGCCCGCGGAACTGGACGTTGAAGGCCAGCCGGCTGAGCCGCTCGGGCAGCCGGGGCGCGAACCGCAGCCGCTCGCCGTCGCGGCGCATACCGCCGAAGCCCGCCACCAGCGCCATCCAGGTACCGGCCAGCGAGGCGATGTGCAGTCCGTCCCGGGTGTTGTGCTCCAGGTCGTGCAGGTCCATCAGCGCCGCCTCCGTCGTGTAGGCGTAGGCGAGCCCGAGATGGCCCGTCTGCGCGGCGATGACGGCCTGGCAACAGGCGGACAGGGAGGAGTCGCGTACGGTCAGCGGCTCGTAGTAGGCGAAGTTGCGGGCGACCTGCTCCTCGTCGAAGTGACCGGCGCAGGTGTACATGGCCAGCACCAGGTCGGCCTGCTTGACGACCTGCTTGCGGTAGAGGTCGAAGTAGGGGAAGTGCAGCAGCAGCGGGTACTGGTCGGGGCGGGTGCCGGCGAAGTCCCAGCGCTGATAGCGGGTGAACCCGGCATGCTGTTCGTGGACGCCGAGTTCGTCGTTGTAGGGGATGTGCATGGCCTCGGCGGCGTCCCGCCAGACCGCGCTCTCCTCCTCGTCCACGCCGAGCCGCTCCGCCTCACGGGGATGGCGTTCGGCGGCGTCGGCGGCGGCGAGCAGGTTCTGCCGGGCCATGAGGTTGGTGTACGTGTTGTCGTCGGCGACGGCGCTGTACTCGTCGGGGCCGGTGACGCCGTCCAGATGGAAGACGCCGTGGCTGTCGTGGTGGCCCAGCGAGCGCCACAGCCGGGCCGTCTCCACCAGCAGCTCCACCCCGGCCGTCCGCTCGAAGTCGGTGTCGCCGGTGGCCGCCACGTACCGCACGACGGCGTCGGCTATGCCGGCGTTCACGTGGAAGGCGGCGGTGCCGGCCGGCCAGTACGCCGACCCCTCCGAGCCGCCGATGGTCCGCCAGGGGAACGCGGCCCCGGCGAGCCCCAGCTGGGCGGCGCGCTCGCGGGCCTCGTCCAGGGTGTTGTGCCGCCAGCGCAGCGCCTCCGCGACGGCCCCGGGCGCGGTGTGCGTGAGCAGGGGGAGCACGAACATCTCGGTGTCCCAGAAGGCGTGCCCGTCGTAGCCGGAGCCGGTCAGCCCCTTGGCGGGGATCGCGCGCTGCTCGGCCCGGGCACCGGCCTGCAGGACGTGGAAGAGGGCGAACCGTACGGCCTGCTGGATCTCCTCGTCGCCCTCCACCTCGACGTCCGCACGGGCCCAGAAGTCGTCCAGACAGGCCCGCTGGTCCGCCAGCAGGCCCTCCCAGCCGTCGTGCGCGGCGGCCGCCAGCGCGGCGTCGACCTGATCGGCCATCGCGGGCAGCGAGCGGGTGCCGGACCAGCCGTGGGCGACCAGTTTCTCCATCCTGAGCTTCTGCCCGGGCTGCAGTACGGAGGTGACGGTCAGCCGGGCCACGTCGATGCCGCTCTCGCTGCGGGTGGTGGTGCGCTCGGGGCCGGTGACGACGTGGTCGGCGGCGACGGCCACCCGCAGGCCGCTGCGCCGGGTCCGGTGCACCAGCCGCAGCCGGTTGCCCGAGGCGAACTGGTCCTCCTGCTCCAGGGGCGACTTCAGCGCGATCGCGGCCCGCGGGTCGCCGTCAGGCCCCGGAATGCTCTCGTTGGCGACCAGCTCCGACTGGATCACCACCCGGCTGCGGCTGCCGACCGCCTCCACCTCGTACGCCACGGCGGCCACCGCACGCTGGGTGAGCGACACCAGCCGGGTCGAGCGGACCCGGACGGTCGACCCGGCCGGTGAGGTCCACTCACAGGTCCGCTCCAGCACGCCGCGCCGCATGTCCAGCACCCGCTCGTGGGCGACGAGCCGGCCGTAGCGCAGGTCGAACGGCTCGTCGTCCACCAGCAGTCGGACGATCTTGCCGTTGGTCACGTTGATGACCGTCTGGCCGGACTCCGGATAGCCGTACCCGGCCTCCGCGTACGGCAGCGAGTGCACCTCGTGCACCCCGTTGAGATAGCTGCCGGGCAGGCCGTGCGGTTCGCCCTCGTCGAGGTTGCCGCGCCAGCCGACATGGCCGTTGGACAGGGCGAACACCGACTCGCTCTGGGCGAGGACGTCCAGGTCGAGGGCGGTCTCCCGCACGGTCCAGGGCTCCACGGCGTACGACCGCTCGGTGATCACTGCTCGCCTCCCAGCTCGGCGAGGTCCTTGACGACGATGTTCGCACCGTGGGCGTACAGCGCGTCGGTCTGTCCCACGCGGTCCAGGCCGACGACGTACCCGAAGGAGCCCGCGCGGCCCGCGTCCATGCCGGCCAGCGCGTCCTCGAACACGGCCGCCCGGGCCGCCTCGACGCCCAGGTCGCGGGCGGCGGCGAGGAAGGTGTCCGGGTGCGGTTTGCCCGGCAGCCGCCGCTCGGCGGCCACCACACCGTCGACGCGGACGTCGAAGAAGTGCTCGGCGCCGACGGAGCGCAGTACGTCCCGGCAGTTGGCGCTGGAGGAGACGATCGCCGTGCGCAGCCCCGCGGCACGGACCGCCTCCAGATAGCGCAGGGTGCCTTCGTAGGCCTCCACGCCACCGGTGCGGATCTTCGCCAGGAGCAGGTCGTTCTTGCGGTTGCCGAGGCCGTGCACGGTGCGGGCGTCCGGTGGATCGTCCGGGGTGCCTTCCGGAAGGCGGATGCCGCGCGATTCGAGGAAGGCCCGGACGCCGTCGGCGCGTGGGCGCCCGTCGACGTACTCGTCGTAGTCTGCGGCCGTGTCGAACGGCCGCCCCTGCTCCCCCTCGTAGTCGCGCAGGAACGCGTCGAAGGTCTCCTTCCAGGCGGCCGCGTGCACGACGGCCGTCTTGGTGACGACACCGTCGAGGTCGAAGAGACAGGCCTGGATTCCGTCGGGCAGACCGAGCTGAGTCATACCCAGCACTGTTCCCCACCAGGAGCGGTCCACCGGGTGGCGCACAGCACACCGGCGCTTTTCTCGGCAAAGCTTCGGGTACGGGCCACGGCCCCCGGCCCGGGCCCTCGGTGCCACACTGGCTCCTGTGCCGCCGACCTTCGACGATCTCCTCACCCGTGCCCGTGCCCTGACCCGGGACGGCCGGCGGGCGGTTCTGGGTGTCGCGGGCAGCCCGGGTTCGGGCAAGACGACGCTCGCCGAACATCTGGTGCGTGCCCTCGGCGACGGCGATCCGGCCCGGGTGGCGCACGTGCCCATGGACGGCTTCCATCTGGCCGACGCCGAGCTGGACCGGCTGGGCCGCCGGGACCGCAAGGGCGCCCCGGACACCTTCGACGCGGCAGGCTACGCGGCGCTGCTGCGGCGGCTGCACGAGGACACCGACGAGGTGGTGTACGCACCCGGGTTCGAGCGGGTGCTGGAACAGCCGATCGCGGGCGCCATCGCGGTGCCGCCGTCGGTGCGTCTGGTGGTGACGGAGGGCAACTACCTTCTGCTCCAGGAGGGTTCCTGGGGGCGGGTACGGCCGTTCCTGGACGAGGTGTGGTTCTGCGAGACGGCCGAGGACGAGCGGATCCGCCGGCTGGTGGCCCGGCACGAGGAGTTCGGCAAGGATCACGAGTCCGCCGTGGCCTGGGTGCTGGGCACCGATCAGCGCAACGCCGATCTGGTCGCGACGACACGGGAGCGAGCGGACCTGGTGGTACCGGCCGACGCGCTGCCGGCACCGCGCGGGGTGGGCTCGGCGCGCCCCCGGCGGCCGGACTCCGGGGCGAGGTGAACTCCGGCCGGGCGCGGGCCGTACCCGTGTGCACGGCAGAAGGTCTGCCGGTACGACTCGTGATGCGGTGACGCCTCCGCGGCGGGCGCGGTGGGACGGCAGGGCCATGATCCGGCCCGGCGCCCGCGCCGACGCCCGGCCGGGTGCCACCGCGGGGCGGACGATGGCACCCGAACACCACACGGTCCGGACCCGTGCGGCCCTCGCCGAAACGGTCACGGCTCTCGCCGGCAGGACCACGGCCCTCGCCGGAACGGTCACGGCCCTGGCCGGCAGGACCACGACCCTCGCCGGAACGGTCACGGCCCTGGCCGGCAGGACCACGACCCTCGCCGGAACGGTCACGGCCCTGGCCGGCAGGACCACGGCCCTCGCCCGCCGGACCACAGAGGTGCCCGCGGCCGGGCCGGCCGGCGGCCCGCGCCGCCGCCGGCGGTGGCCCGTGCCCCTGCTGGTGGCGCTGCTGCTGACGCAGATGGCGGTGGCGATGGTCACCACGGCCGTACAGCAGACGCCCACCATCGACGAACCGGTGTACGTGGCGACGGCGACCGACTACCTGCGCGAGCACCGGCTGCGCTACAACCCCGAGCACCCGCCGCTCGGCAAGCTGCTGATCGCGGCCGGTGTGGCGGTGGCCGGCCCGCACTACGACCCGTCGTACACCGGTACCCAGGGAGGCGTGGGCCGGCATCTGCTCTACGAGTCGGGCAACGATCCCGGGCGGCTGATGCTGTGGGCGCGGCTGCCGGTGATCACGCTGACCCTGCTCTTCGGGCTGGTCGTCCTCGCCTTCGCACGTGCGCTGACGAGTACGGCGGGCGGCCTGCTCGCGCTCGCGCTGTACGCCTTCTCGCCCGATGTGATCGCGCACGGTTCGCTGGCCACGCTGGACCTGCCGGCGGCCGGGTTCGTGCTGACGTCGGCCTGGCTGACGTGGCGGGCGCGCGAGCGGCCGGGGCTGTACCTGCCGCTCGCCGGCGCCGCCCTCGGGGCGGCCGTGGCGACCAAGATGAGTGCCCTGGCCGCGGTGCCGGTGCTGCTCGTGCCGGCGGTGCTGTCCGTACGGGCCGCGCGGCGGCGCGGAAAGGCGCTGCCCGGGTTCGCGGGCCTGCCCGAGGGCCGGGGGCGGACGGCGCTGGCGGCGGTCACGGGCGCCGCGGTCGTGGCGCTGGCGGCCGTGGCGGTCGTCTGGGCCACGTACCTCGCGGTCGATCCGCGGCTGCGCTTCGCCCCTGCCGAGCCGGTCCCGGCCGTCTCCGGGCTGCGCGGGCGGCTGGTGGACCTGCTGCCCGTCCCCGGCGCCTACCGGGCCGGGATGCGGGTGCAGTTCGGCCTGGAGGACTACCCGTGGCAGGGCTATCTCTTCGGGCACCTGTACACCGGCTCACGCTGGTACTACCTGCCCGTCGCCCTGCTGGTGAAGACGCCGCTGGGGCTGCTGGCCCTGGGTGCGGCCGGCGTGGTGGCGCTGGTGGCGGTACGGCGGCTGCGGGCCGCGGCGCCGTACCTGCTGCTGCCGCCGCTGGCCCTGCTGGCGGCGGCCATGACGGGGGCGCGGGACTTCGGGACCCGGTACGCGCTGTTCGTGCCGGTGTTCCTCGCGGTGGCGGCGGCCTGTGTGCTCGTGCCGCTTCGCCGGTGGGCTGATGAACCGGCGCCGCCACGGCGCTGCACCGGTGCGCCCGTGCCGCGACGGCGGTGGGCCGTGGTGCCCGTGCCGCGACGGCGGTGGGCCGTGGTGCCCGTCGGTGTTCTGCTGCTGTTCGCGGCGGTGAGTTCGCTGCGTACGTTCCCCTACTACCTGCCGTACGCCAACGAGGCGTTCGGCGGTCCCTCGCACACCCACCGCCTGCTGCACGACTCCAACGTGGACTGGGGGCAGGACCTGGGCCGGCTGGCGGACCGGCTGCGGGAGCGCTATCCGGGCGAGCGGGTGTGGCTGGTGTACAAGGGCGCCGGAGTCCCGTCGTACTACGGCATCCACGCCGCCGACCCGCGCGAGGTGCCCGCGGACCGGGTGCACGGGCTGCTGGTCGTGTCGGACTCGGCCGTCGCCAAGGCGCGCGGGCGGCTCGCCGCGCTGATCGCGAGCAGCCGGCCGGTCGGCGAGGTGGGCCATTCGATCAGCGTCTACCGGCGGTGAGCCCGGCGCCTCAACCCCCTGGTCACGGCGGCCGGTGAGCTATGTTGAGTGCTCGTGGGAGACAAAGGAGGCGGACCGGTGCCCTCGCCGCAGCAGGCCCGCGCACAGGCGTCAGCGATCACTTCGGGCAAGACGGTGCCCGAGGCCGAGGCCGCGCCGACCTCCCGGCTCAGGGAACTCTTCGACGGCCCCCGCCTGTCGCCGGGGCAGCGGCGCATCGCCCAGTACCTGATCGAGCACATCACCGAGGCCGCGTTCCTGTCGATCACGGAACTGGCGGACCGGGTCGGGGTCAGCCAGCCCTCCGTCACCCGTTTCGCGGCCGCCGTCGGCTTCAGCGGCTATCCCGCGCTGCGGGAGAGGCTCCAGTCGATCGCGCTGAGCACGCTCGCCGGCGGGCCCGGCGAGGAGGACCGCGCCAACGAACTCCAGGCGGCGGTGGACGCCGAGATCGAGAACCTGGAGAACCTGCGGCGCGACTTCGCCGACCCCGACCGGGTCATCCGGGTGGGCCGCGCGCTGTCCCGCTCCACCCCGCTGACCGTGCTGGGGCTGCGGATCTCGGAGTCGCTGGCCGAGTACTTCGGCTACGCCGCCCGCCGGATCCACCCGGACGTGCGGCTGGTCACCCGGGGCGGCAGCGTGGCCTACGACACGCTGCTGCAGGCCCGTGAGGCGGGCGGCAGCTGGGTGCTGGCGTTCGCCATGCCGCGGCACTCCCAGGAGACGCTGCAGGCGATCCGGGTGGCACGCGGGGCCGGTCTGAAGGTCGCCCTGGTGACCGATCTGGCGCTCGCGCCGCTGGCCGACGAGGCCGACGTCGCCTTCGCCACCGGCACCGGCTCACGGCTGGTCTTCGACTCCTACGCCGCTGCGGGCGTGCTGACCGCGGCACTGCTGCAGGCGATGACCGACGCCGATCCGGAACGTACCCAGGCGCGTCTGGAGAAGTACGAGCAGCTCTCGGACCAGCACCAGTTCTTCCTCAAGGACTGACCGGGACAGCCGGCGACCCGGGCGGCCGATCCTTCCGTCCACGCCGCGCGATCGTGAAGATCTTGCGGTCCTCCACCCCCTGGACGGGGATCATTCGACCCAAATCACGCATGAATGTTTTCATACCTCTTGCAAAGCGATCAGCATATATAAATACTGCTCACGGATCGCGCCCGACCACTCCGGGCACGTTCCGCACGTGTGGACTCATTGCTCGCACCGCCCCGAGAAAGCCGACGGACCGCCCATGCGCACGCACCACCGCACGCGGCACCGGTTCCCGGCCCCCGGGGGCCCCGAACGGACACCCTCAGCCGCCGTCCCCTACCCACGTCGGCGCCCGGGGTGTACCGGGGCGCATCGTCTGCGCGATGCGCCCGTGGCGGTCCCGGCCATCCCCTAGGCCGGGGCCGCCCCGAACTCGTCGGACCACCCTCACGACGCCGCACACCGGAAGCGATGATCATGCCCCTGACCAGCACGCGCATCAGCCCAGACTGGCCCTGCCAGGTCAAGACGCCGGGCAGCTACGACTGGGAGCGCTCGGCGGCCAAGTGGCTGCGTGAACTGATCCCCGCGCGCTACGCCAGCTATCCGGCGATGATCCGGCACCCCGTCCTGCTCGCCCGGCACGCGCAGATCCAGGTGCAGCAGGAGATCCGGGTGGCGCGCACCGCGCTGCAGACCGCACGGGCCGAACTGCCGGTGCTCGGAATGCCCGAGTCCGTCATCGAGCACACGATCAAGCTGTACGCGGCCGAGGTCCTCCAGCTGCAGCACATCGCGCGCAGCGTCCGCGCCGTCACCGAAGCTCTCGTCGGCCGCTCCACGGGCCGCTGACCCGGTCCTCGCGGCAGGACGGGCGCCGGCCGTCCACGCCCTCCCCACGGGCCGCCGGCCCGGTACTTCCGCCCGCTCGCGGAGGACCGGCCCCGGCCGCCCCCGCTCTTCCCGCGGTCCGCCCCCGGCCCGCCTCCCGCTCCCGCGCGGCGGTCGCGGAGTCCGGCCCGCCCGACGCGTGATCGAGGGGGCCAAGGTGTGCCATGCTCGTCGCGTGACGAGCGAGCCCGTGTCCCCGATGGAGCCCGGCACCGGCGCCGACCTGACGGCGCTGGTCAAGGTCGTTGCCCGGCAGCGCGCGGAGATGGAACGGCTGCGGGACCTGGCCGCCACGGCGGCTGTCCTGGAGCGGGCCAAGGGCGTGCTGATGGCGATCACCGGATGCTCCCCTGACGCCGCCCACGAGGAGCTGCAGCGCCGCGCGAAGGACGGCAACCGCACCCTCCTCGAACAGTGCTGGCTCACCCTGGGCGCCCTCCCGCCACCGATGCGGCAGCCCTCCGGCGCGGCCTCACCGTCGGCTCCGGGCCTGCCCGGCGCCGCCGGATCCTGGGAACCCGCCCCCGCCGGCACCGTGGACATGGCCGAGGTGCTCGGGCACATCGGACGGGACCTGGTCCGGGTCGGCTCGCCGCAGGAGCTGGCCGGGTGCCTGCTGGACCACCTCGCGCCCGAGGTCCGCGCCGACGCCGTGATGCTGTACGAGCGGCTGCCCGAGGGCGGTCTCGGACTGATCGGGCACGCGGGCATCGACGCCACCCTCGCCGCCCAGTGGCGGTACGTGCCCCCGCTGAGCGAAGTGTCCGCGGTCGACGCCCTGCAGGCGGGCGAGCCGCGCTGGCTGGAGGACCTCCCCTCGGACAGCACCCGCTACGTGCTGATCGGGAATCCGCCCGAGCGGTGGCCCACCCGCGCCTGGCTGCCCCTGCCGAGCGGAGACACCGCGAGCGTCGCCCTCGGCGTGCTGCGCCGGCACGACGGGCCGTTCGTGCCGCGCGAACGGAAGCTGCTGCGGGCCGTGGCCCGGCTGTGCGCGGGCCGGCTACGGGTCTTCGACGCCCCGCAGGAACGCCCCGACGAGGACGGCACCGCCCAGACCGTGCAGGCGGTGCTCGACGCGCTGCCGGGCGCCGCGATCGTCCTCACCCCACTGCGCTCCGCCTCCGGCGAGGTGGAGGACTACCGCATCGAGGCGGCCACCGCCGAAGCGGTCGACGTGTTCGGCCGCGCCGGCCGGGACATGGTCGGCAGCCACATCCTGGAGAGCTACCCGTCCGTGGCGGGTGAACCGCTGTGGCACGGCTATCTGCGGGCCCTGGAGACCGGCATGCCGTTCGACAGCGAGCCCTTCGTCTACCAGGACGTCTCCGACGGCGTCCCGGTGACCGCCACCTACTCGGTTCGCGCGGCCCCGCTGGGCGGCGGCCTGCTGGTGACCTGGCTGCGGCACGACCCCGCGGAGCGGCAGGAGCAGCGGCTCGCGGACGTGCAGCGGCTCGGCAACCTCGGCTGGGCGACCTGGAACCTGACCACGCAGGAGGTCTCCTGGTCCGCGCAGGCGTACGCCGTGCTCGGCCGGGGCCCGGTGCGGGAGCCGCTCGGGCTCGACGAGCTGCCGGACCTGGCCCTGCCGGAGGACGCGGCGAACCTGACCCACGTGATCGACGAACTCGTCCGCGAGGCCCGCTCGTTCGACGTGCCGTTCCGCGTGGAGACACCCCAGGGTGTCCGGCACCTGCGGATGGTCGCGGAGGCCGTCACGGAGCCGGACGGCACGCCCGTCGAGGTGCACGGCTTCGTCCAGGACCTCACCGCCCAGCGCAGCGCGGAGCTGGCGCTGGTGGAGAGCGAACGCGCGATGCTGCTGCAGCGCGGGGTCCTGCAGGCCGAGCGGGCGCTGGCGGCCCGGCTGCAGCACGCCCTGCTGCCACTGCCCAGCAAACCCGTCCGGCTCGCCGGACTGCGCGTAGAGGTCGCCTACCTGCCCGCCCAGGCCGGCACCCATGTGGGCGGCGACTGGTTCAGCGCCATCGAACTGCCCGACTGCGACGCGCTGTTCGTAGTCGGGGACGTGGCGGGCCACGGTATCGGCGCCGTCGCCACGATGGCCCAGCTGCGGTTCACCGCCAAGGGCATGGTCAGCACGGGTTCCTCGCTGACCGGGGCGCTGGCCCGGCTCAACCAGCTGCTGCTGCACTCCCGTGACAGCCAGACCACCGCCACCATGATCCTGGCCCGCTACGACCCCGACGAGCAGATCCTGGCCTGGGCCCAGGCCGGGCACCTCCCGCCCCTGCTGATGCGCGGCGGCGAGGCCCGCTACCTCGATCGCCCCGGCGGCATGCTGCTCGGCGCGAGCGCAGCCCCCGTCTACGAGTCGGCGGAACTGAGCCTCGAACCGGGCGACCGGCTGCTGCTGTACACCGACGGTCTGATCGAGCGCCTCGGCGAGAGCCTGGACGAGGGCTTCGCCCGGCTGGCAGAGGCGGTCCGCGTCCACGGCTGCGGCGAATCAGGCTCCCTGGACGCGCTGCTCAGCACGATGCTCTCGGACGAACGACGCGACGACGTGTGCGTGCTCGACATCAGAATGCCGCGGGAGGAGGACGCCCCCGACGCGGGAGCGTAGCCACCGAACCGGCTCGCCGTCGTGGCGGGGAGCAGCGGGGCCGGCCGCGGCTCAGTCCACCGGGTGGCCTGCGTCGATGTCGTAGGCGTCGGACAGCCGCAGCAGCGGCCCGGGCCGTCCCGAGCCCCACCGCACGGGGTCGAGCACGAAGCCGGCGTGGTCGCCGCCGTCGGTGCGGTGCAGGACGGTGCCGACGAACCAGGCCGCCGCGTCCGTCAGGACGATGGCTCCGCCGGGCCCCTCGCGCCGGGCCAGCCCCGCGAACTTGTCGACCTCGTCGCCCGTCTCGCCCCCGAAGAGTTCGGCGAGGTCCCGCTGGTCCCGGGTGAGCAGATGGACGGCGAGATACTGCGCCGCCCGGGCGACGCGGTACGTGCGGTTGACCTTGGACAGCCATACGGCGTACCGGAGCGGGTGGATGGAGCACTGCGAGGCGAAGCCGACCAGGCAGCCGGCGCGCTCGCCGCCGGCCACGGCCGTGACCAGGCACATGTCCGGGTCCAGCCGGTCGAAGAAGCCGTGTGGGTCCGTCATGCCGCTTCGCTCCCCTTCGCCGCCGGGGCCTCGGCCCGTCACCGTCCCGGCCCGTCCACGCGAGTGCGGTCGCGCCCGCGTCCCTGCATGGGTGTTCCCGGCGGGCCGCTCACGAATCGTCATCGGGGCCGGTCCGTGATTCGAGGGCGTGCCGAGTGTCGTCGCCGTAGACGCCGGTCTCGTCGCCGCTGATGCCGTACCAGAGCTGGAATCGGGCCACCGCTTCGGTGAGCGTGGCGTCGTAGGTGCCGCTGGTGGAGCCGTCACGGTAGACGTCCGGCACGCCCAGGAGGCGTTCCTGCAGGTCGGTGACCTCGGGACCGGTGTCGCCCCGGCGCAGCGTGCCGGGGCCGTCGGGGTCGGCCGCGTCGGCGGGCGGTGCGGTCGCGGTGACGGCGGGAGTGCCGGCGGGAGTGCCGGGCGCGGGTGCGGCGGGTGCCGGTGTGGCCGGATCGGCCGTGCGCGGTGCCGTGGCCGTGGGGTCGGCGTGGTGTGCGGTGCCGGTGGTCTGCTGACGGCCGCCGAGCAGCTGGGCGCAGCCGAACCCCGCGAGCCCGGCCACCAGCACGGCCGCGGCCACGGCCAGGGCGGCCCGGCGCGGTGCTGGGCCGACGGCACCGGTCATGGGGGCGAGGGTGCCGGTGACCGGGGCGGTCGGTGGGCCGGCCGACGGAGCAGGAGGCAGCGGAACTCGGGACGCCGGAGCACGAGGTGACGGAACACGGGGTGACGGAACGCGGGGTGACGGGACACGGGGTGACGGAGCACGGGACACGGGCGGAACGGTCGGTAGTTCCTGGGTGTCCTCCTCCTCTGCCTCCGGTGTGCGGTCCGGAGCCGGCGGCGTCCGGTCCGGGGCGGAGGGCGGCGCGGGCTGCACCCCGCCGGGCCCGTCCGTGACGGGCTCGTAGGGGACGGGCGAGTAGGTGACGGGCTCGTAGGGGACGGGCTCGTACGTGACCGGCTCGGGGCGCAGCTCGCGCATCAGGTCCGCGAGGGCGTCGAAGTGGCGGAGCCGCAGCACCCGGACGGGTTCCAGGTCGCCGTCGTGCTGTGGAGGTTCGGGGCGCGGTGGTTCGGGGCGCGGTGGTTCGGGGTCGGGTGGTGTCGGCACCTGGTTCTCCTTCCGTCCCGTGCGGGCGGCTGCGTACGCCTGCACGCGGGATTCCGGGCTCCCCCGCCCTCAGATACGCCCCCCGCGACCACCCCGTTCAGTGACCCCCCGCCCCCGCTCGGGAGGCATTCGATCGAAATGGTCAACACGGAAAGATGTATTGAGCGTTTATCCAACCGCATGCTAGAAAGCGCCGTCATGACGACTTCTTGGTCACGTCGCGGATTTCTGGCCGCCTGCTCGGGCACCGCCGTCGCCGTGGGACTCGGCACCCGGGAGTCCGCGGCATCGGACGAGTTCCCGGCACTCCGGGCGAAGTGGCGCACCCTGATCCTCGGCGAGGGCTTCGGCCCCACGACCGAACCGTTCAAGTCCCGGCTGGCCGGTCTGGGGGGCACGGCGACCCGGTACCTCAGCGCCATGGCCCCGGCCTCCGGCTCCCTGTGGCCCGACCTGGTCTACACGGATCCCGGCCCGGGCACCGACCAGGAGTCGTACGTCCGTTCGGGCAATCTGAACACCAGTTATCTGCGTCTGAGCACGCTCGCGCAGGCCTTCTGCCAGCCGGGCACCGGATTCACCGGGGACAGGGCGCTGCGGGACGCGGTCGTCACCGGCCTGGACCACCTCCACGACGACGTCTACAACGCGGACCAGGTCCGCTACGGCAACTGGTACAGCTGGCAGATCGGCGCCCCGCAGGCGCTGCTGGACGTGTGCGTGCTGATGTACGACGCCCTGTCCGCCGGGCAGCTCGCCGGTCATCTCGCCGCGGTGGACCACTTCGTGCCCGACTCGGCGGTGGCGAGCTACTCGGGGACGAGTACCGGCGCCAACCGGGTCGACCTCTGCCGGGTGCTCGCGCTGCGCGGAGTCGTCGGGAGCAGCCCGGCCAAGGTGGCGCTGGCCCGGGACGCCCTCTCCCCCGTCTTCCCGTACGTCACCTCGGGCGACGGGCTGTACGCCGACGGCTCGTTCATCCAGCACACGTCGGTGCCGTACACCGGCTCGTACGGCTCGGTGCTGCTCGGCGGGCTGGGTCTGCTCTTCGCGCTGCTGGCCGGTTCCAGCTGGGAGGTGACGGACGCCGGCCGGCAGATCGTGTTCGACGCGGTGGAGCACGCGTGGGCGCCGTTCCTCTACAACGGCCTGGTGATGGACGGCGTGTCGGGCCGGGCGATCAGCCGGGGACTCACGACGGACGCCGGGACGATCCAGCAGGACGACCATCTGCGCGGGCATGCCATCCTCGCCTCGATCGTGCTGCTCGGGCAGGGTGCGAGCGAGGCGGAGAACGCCCGCTGGCGCGCCCTGGTCAAGGGGTGGACGGAGCGCGACTACTACAGCCCGCCGCTCGCCGACCCGGTACTGGCCCTGCCGCAACTGGCCCGGCTGCAGGGCGTCCACGACGACGCCTCGGTCACCGCGGCCCCCGAGCCCGGCGGGCACCGGTTGTTCCCGTGCATGGCGCGCGCCACGCACCGCCGGCCCGGCTGGGCCGCCTCGCTCTCCATGGCGGACCGCAGGAGCACCTACTACGAGACCGGAAACGGCGAGAACCTGCGCGGCTGGCACACCGGTGCGGGGATGCTCTACTGGTGGGGCGACACCTTCGCCAACGGCCAGTACAGCGACGCGTTCTGGCCCACCGTGGACCCCTACCGGCTGCCCGGCACGACCGTCTCGCGCAAGGTGCTGGCCGACGCCGCCGGCGGTGACTGGGGAGCGGCGAAGCCGGACGTGAACTGGGTGGGCGGGGCGACGGACGGGCGGCGGGCCGCCGTCGGGCAGTACCTCAAGGGTCTGCAGTCGACGCTCGTGGCGAAGAAGTCCTGGTTCTTCCTCGACGACACGATCGTGTGCCTCGGCGCCGGCATCTCCTGCACCGACGGCACCGCCGTGGAGACGACCGTCGAGAACCGGAACCTCGGCCCCACCGGGAACTCGCCGCTCCTCGTGGACGGCAGGGTGCAGCCCGTCGGCCGGCCCTGGTCGGCGACGCTCGGCGGGGCGCGGTGGGCGCACATCGGCGGTCACGGCGGTTACGTCTTCCCGGGCGGCGCGACGCTTCGGGCGCTGCGCGAGGCCCGCGACGGCAGCTGGAGCACCATCAACAAGAGCGGCTCGACGGAGGTCCTGAACCGCAAGTACCTGACGCTGTACGTCGATCACGGCACCGATCCGGTGAACGCGTCGTACGCCTACCAGCTCCTGCCGGGCGCGAACACCGCTCACACGCTGGCGCGCGCCACCGACACCGGCTGGCTGGCCGTGCTCGCCAACAGCGACCGGCAGCAGGGGGTCGCGGTGCCCTCGCTCGGCTTCACCGGCGTCAACTTCTGGTTCGGCGGAACGGTCGGAACGCTCACCGCGAGCGATCCGTGCTGCGTGATGATCAGTGAGGGGGACGACGGTACCGCTGTGATCGCGGTGAGCGATCCGATGCGGATGCGGACCGGGCTCACGCTGACCTGGCGGCGGGCGGTCGCGGCGGTGACGTCCGCACCGGCCACGCTCGCCTCGTCGGACACCGGTTCCTCGCTGACGCTGGTGTTCGGGGATTTGACCGGGACGGCGGGGGCCACCCAGCCGATCGCCGTCAGGCTGCGCTGAGGGGGGAGCGTACGAACCGGCTCAGGGAGGCCGTGAACGCGGTGCCGAAGGCGTCCCTGGCCTCCTCCGGGAGCGCCTGGAGGGACAGGTAGGGGTTCAGGTCCTCCAGTTCGACCAGCAGCAGGCCCCCGTCCGGGGCGCGGCAGGCGTCGACGCGCTGGATGCCGTGTCCGAGGTCGTTCCAGTCGATGAACCGCCGGGCGAACTCCAGATCGGCGGCGGTCGCCGCATAGGGCCGCAGTTCCCAGCGGCGCCGTGGATCGGGGGCGTAGAGGGCGTACTGGAAGTCGTCGTCCACGAAGTAGAAGGACACCTCGTAGGCGAAGTCGACGCGGGGCTGGATCAGGACGTCGCCGGTCGCGAGCGGGGCGACCTGGCCGGCGGGGACGATCCGCATGCCGAGCGAGTCCGCGCCGAGCCTGGGCTTGACCACGTAGCGCTCGGCGGACGGCAGCCGGTGCAGGTCCTCGGCGCGGCCGACGGTCGGTATGACGGGGAAGCCGGCGGCGCTCAGCTCGAGCAGATACCCCTTGCCGGCCATGTCCGCCTTGCCGGTGAGCGGGTTGTACACCAGGGCGCCGGTGGCCAGCGCCTTGGCGCGGAAGTCCGCGTACTCCCGCGGGTAGCCGAGCACGGGGCCGCTGTTGCGGACGACCACGGCGTCGAAGGCGTCCATCAGCGCGGCCGCGTCCCGCGGATGGCACAGGGCCAGGTCGAAGTGGGAGCGCAGCCGGGACGCGAGGTGGATGTCCTCGTCGCAGTAGCGGCGCCCGCGGGCCTGGTACGCCAGGTCCGTGACGTAGAGCAGGCGGGGGCGGGCGGCGGGCATGCGGCAGCTCCTCGGCGGACCGGTGTCGGCGTGGGTGAGGAAAGGTTACGTCGCAGGGTGCGGGCCGTTCGGACCGCCCCCGGGGCCGGCCGTGGCCGCCCGCCCGCGCACCGCGGCCGCGGGGCTAGAGGCCGGCCGCCCACAGGTCTTCGACGGTCAGGTCCGGCAGACCGTGGCGGACGGTGCGGCGGGCGGCCGGGCCGATCGGCGCGTACGACGGCACGGCGAGGACCCGGCAGCCCGCCGCCTCGGCCGCGGCCACGCCGGTGGGCGAGTCCTCCACGGCGAGGCAGGCCGCGGGATCGGCGCCGAGGGCCCGGGCCGCGGCCAGGTAGGGATCGGCGGCGGGTTTGGTCCGGCGGGTCTCGCCCGCGGCCACGGTGGTGCCGAAGGCGGGGGCGCCCTGCGCCGCGAGCGTCTTCAGCACGGCGTCCACGACCGGCCGTGCGGACGCGGACACCAGGGCGGTGGCAAGGCCGGCTTCCCCCAGCAGGTCGAGGAGTTCCAGCGCGCCGGGCAGCGGGCCGGCCTCCCGCCGGACGGCGTCGAGGAACCGGGACTCCAGCTCCGCGGCGAGGGCTCCGGGGCCGGTGCCGGTGAGCGGGTGCAGGAAGGCGGCGGTGTCGGCGGTGGAGCGGCCGAGCACCGAAGCAAGGTCGTCCGTCCCGATCGCGGGGGCCGTCTCGCGGACGGTGCGCAGCCACAGGGACTCGGTGTCGACGAGGGTGCCGTCCATGTCGAGCAGGACGGCGTCCGGCCGGGCGGCGAACGGGCGGCCGTCCAGGGTCCAGTGCCGGTCCGGGTGCCGGCCGAGCGCGGCGTACACCTGGGCGGCGACGTCGGCGTGCCGGACCCGCGCCGGGGCGGGTCCGATGCCGGGGCCCGCGGCGGCCAGCCATGCGGTGCGCTCGGCCGCGGAACGGCCGCCGTGGCCGCCCGCGTCGGTGTGCCCGTGGTCGGTGACGACGAGGTACGTCCACTCCTCGCCGGTGAAGGACGGCCGGGAGCGTACGGCGGCGAGCAGCCGGCCGAGGCGGGCGTCGGCGCGCCGCACCGCGTCCTCGTAGGCCTCCGCGCAGCCGTGGAAGTGGGCGGTCTCGTCGGGTGCGCCGAGGTAGACGAAGGACGCCTCGGCGTCGTCCTCGGCGAGGACGCGCGCGGCGGCCTCGGTGATCCGTTCGTCGCACTCCTCCCAGGCCTCGGGGGTGTCGGCGCGCGGGGCGATGTACACCGTGCCGGACGGGGCCCGGAACAGGGGGCCGCCGTCGCGGGCCTGCATCAGAGGTCGCCAGCCGGCGGCGACGAAGGTGCGGCGGTGGTCGTGGTGGTCGAGACGGGTGGCGAAGTCGGGGAAGACGTCGAGACGGTGACCGGAGAAGTCGTTGCTCCACACCCCGTGCTTGGCGACCTCCACTCCGGTGACGACGGTCGCCCAGCACGGTCCGGACATGGTGGGGGTGCTCTCGTCGACCTCGACGGGGGTGAGGAATCCGCCGGCCGCGAGGGCGTCGAGGTGCGGGGTGGTCAGGCGGCGCAGGGTGTCGAGGCGTACGCCGTCGACGCCGACGACGAGGACGCGGCGGGCGGGCATGAAGATCCCTTCGCTGGACGGGGTCGGTGCGGCGGCGGGTCAGGCGGAGCGCGTGAGCTCCTCGGGCCCGACCGCGTGGGCGAAGGGCAGTCCGCGGGCGTAGCGGGCGACCTCGTCGACGGCCCAGTCGGTCATGCGGCCCAGTTCGTTGCCGAGGGAGCCCGCGATGTGCGGGGTGAGCAGCACGTTCGGCAGGGTGTAGAGGGGTGAGCCGGCGGGGGGTACGTCGGGGTCGGTGACGTCGAGGACGGCGTTCAGACGGCCGGTGAGCAGGTGCCGGGTGAGGGCGTCGGTGTCCACCAGGGAGCCGCGGGCGGTGTTGACGAGTGTCGCCCCGTCCTTGAGGAGGGCGATTCTGCGGCCGTCGAACATGTGCCGGGTCTCGGGGAGTTGGGGTGCGTGGATGGTCACCACGTCGCTGCGTGCGGCGAGTTCGTCCAGGGTGACGGGTTCGGCACCGAGTGCGCGGGCTTCGGCGGGGTCGACGTAGGGGTCGTGCAGGAGGACGTCCAGGTCGAAGGGGCGCAGCAGGTCCAGGACCCGGCGGCCGACGCGGGAGGCGCCGACGACCCCGACGGTGCGCCGGTAGTTGCCGTGGCCGCCGTAGTACGGCAGGAGAGCGGGCCGGCAGCGGGTGCGGGCGTAGACGCGGGCGATGTCGAAGACCCGCTTTCCGGCGAACAGGACGGCGGCGAGGGTGAATTCGGCGACCGGGACGGCATTGGCCTCGGCCGCGGAGGAGACGCAGATGCCGCGCTTCCAGACGGCGTCGGTGGTGTGGTGCTTGACGGAGCCGGCGGCGTGGACGACGGCCCGGAGCCGGGGCATGCGGTGCAGGGCGTCCTCGCCCAGTGGGGGCGCGCCCCAGTGGGTGAAGAGGACTTCGGCGTGCGCGAGGCGGACGGCAGCCGCGGGGTCGGCACCGGTGATCGTCGTGACCGGGCAGGCCGTGTCGACCCGGGCGACGGTGTGCAGCCGGTCGAGGTGGCCGTCGGCGAGCAGGGCCCGGTGGATGTCGGCACCCATGGCGAGGACGGTCCGCGGACGGGGTGGGGTGGGGGTCACGGTCACCTTCACTTCACCGCGCCCGCGGTCAGGCCGGAGCGCCAGAAGCGCTGCAGGCAGACGAAGGCGGCGATCAGCGGGAGGACGGCCACGAGCGAGCCGGTGATCACGAGCGCGTAGTACTCGGGCTGCTGCTGGGTGACGCTGTTCCACATGAACAGCCCCAGGTTGACCGGGTAGAGGTGGTCGTCGTTGAGCATGACGAGCGCGCCGAAGAAATTGTTCCAGCTGGCGGTGAAGGAGAACAGGAAGATGGTCATGAAGCCGGGCGCGAGCAGGGGCAGCCCGATGCGGGTGAAGGTGCGCAGTTCGCCGGCGCCGTCGATGCGGGCGGCCTCCAGGACCTCGCCGGGCACATGGCCTTCGGAGAAGACCCGGGCCAGGTAGACGCCGAACGGGTTGACCAGGGCGGGCAGCAACAGCGCCCAGTAGGTGTTGACGATGCCGGCCTCGGTGGCGAGCAGGTACATGGGCAGCTGGATGACGGTGCTGGGGACGAGGACGCCGCCGAGAACGAGCCCGAAGAGTCTCTCCTTGCCCTTGAAGTCGTACTTGTCGAAGGCGTATCCGGTGGCGACGCAGATGAGACTGGAGACGGCGGAGCCGACGACGGAGTACAGCATGCTGTTGCCGAACCAGCGCAGGTAGATGCCGTCGTCGAAGGTGAACAGGTGCCGCAGGTTGGCCCACAGGTTGAGGTCGCCCAGGGCGAAGCCGGAGGTGGCGAAGAGGTCGCGGTGGTTCTTGGTGGCGGCGATGAGCAGCCAGCTGACGGGCAGCAGGGTGTAGCAGGCGGCGAGGACGAGCAGTCCGTTGACGACGCCCTTGGCCAGCAGGGCGCTCGCCGGGGCGCGGCCGCGGCCGGCGGGGCGGGAGCGGGGGCCGGTGGCGGGCTCCCGGCCGGGTGCGGAGGTGCCGTGGGTGAGGGTGGTCATGCCGCCGCCTTCCAGCGGTTGCCGAGTCGGGTGACGACGAAGGAGAGCACGATGCCGAGTGCGGCGAGCAGCAGGGAGGCCGCGGCCGCGAGACCGTAGTCGTGGCGCACGAATCCCGCCTTCCAGATGAACAGGGTGGGCGACCACTCGGTGTCGATCGAGGGCGCTCCGCGCTGGCCCAGCAGCTTCGGTTCGGTGAAGATCTGGATCGCGCCGACGCAGGTGAACAGGACGGTCATGACGATCGCCGAGGCGATCATCGGGATCTTGATCTGCAGCGCGGTGCGCAGTCCACCGGCGCCGTCCACGACGGCCGCTTCGATCACTTCCCGCGGTACGGCCTGGAGGGCGGCGTAGAAGATGACCGTGTTGTAGCCGGTCCACTGCCAGGCGGACAGGTTGACCATCGAGAGCAGCACGTGGTCGTCGGCGTAGAAGTCCCAGTGGCCACCGGCCGCTTGGATCCAGTCGAGCACGGGGCTCAGGCCCGGCGTGTAGAGGTAGATCCAGATGATCGAGGCGATCAGGCCGGGGATCGCGTGGGGCAGGAACAGGGCCAGCTGGAAGAAGCGTCGGGCGCGGGCGAGGGCGGAGTCGACGAGCAGCGCGAGGGCGAGCGAGCCGCCGGTCAGTACGGGGATGTACAGGACGCAGTAGAGCGCGATGTGCGTGAACGAGGCGCGGAATCCGGCGTCGGAGAGGGCGGCGGTGTAGTTGCCGAGTCCGGCGAACACGCGCCGGGTGCCGCCGAAGCCGAGTCCGGAGGAACGTTCCCGGAAGAGGCTCATCCAGAGCGCGTAGCCAATCGGCGCGACCATGACGGCGGCGAACAGCACGAAGAACGGGGTGATGAGCAGGGCTGCGGTACGGCGCTGGCTGCGCCTGAGCCGCCCGGCGCCGGTCGGCCCGGCCGAGGACGGCCCGGCCGAGGACGGGCCGGCCGAGGACGGGCCGGCCGGGCGCCGCTCTGCGGCCGGCGGTCCTGCGGTTCGGGCCGGGGGTGCTGCCACGGCGGCTCCTTCGGGGTCGGGGCGGATGGGGAGAGGGGCGCTAGGGAGGAGAGGGGGCCCGGGAGGCGCGGGCACGGTCAGGCACCGGGCCGTGGTCCCGCGCGGGTGCGGTCGGGAGCCGGCCTGTGGTGCCGCGCGGGTGCGGCCGGGGACCGAGCCGTCGTGCGCCGTGAATGCGGTCGGGCGCCGCCTCCGTCTCCGTACCGCGCGGGTGCGGTCAGGAGGGGTCCGGGGCGAGGGCGGCGGGGGTGCGGCGAGGGGCCGTTCGGGGTGAGGGCCGCGGGGGTGCGGTCAGGAGGGGTCCGGGGCGAGGGCCGCGGGGGTGCGGTCAGGGGCCGTTCGGTGCGGGTGCCGCGTTCCCCCTCGGCGTGCCGCACCCGCACCGCTCCCCTCCTGAGCCCCGTGGGGGTCACTCGGCGAGCTTCAGGCCCCGGTCGGTGATGCCGGACTCGGCCTTCCGCTCGCCCGCCTCGATTCCCGCGGTGAAGCCCGACTTGGCGGTGGCGTCCTGGATGGCGGTGTAGACGTCCATCTGGTCGGGTCCCCAGGTCCAGCCGGGGACGATGGTGTCGGCCTGCTGCGAGGCGAGCCCGTACACGTCCTGCCCGGCGAAGTAGGAGGTGTCGAACGCGGCCGCGGCGACCTCGCGCATGTCCGGGTCGGCGGGCAGGGCGCTGCTCGGCGACTCGAGGTCGGCGAGCCGGGCCTTGACACCCGCCTTGTTCGTGGTGAGCCAGGTGATGAACTCGGCCGCGGCTCTGACGTGTTCACTGCCCTTGAGGACGCCGTAGGAGGTGCCGCCGTAGTTGCCGGCGGCGGGGGTGCCCCAGTCGGGCATGGGCGCGGCGGCCCACTTGCCCTTGAGGTCGGGCAGGGCGGTCTTCATGCCGCCGGCGGACCAGGAGGCGCCGAGGAAGGACAGCGTCCTGCCCTGGGCGCGGGCCTTGGTCTCCTCCGGGCTGTAGCTGGTGAAGGTCTGCACGAGGCCGTCCTCGACCAGTCGGTCCCAGTAGGCGGTGACCTTCCTGGTGGCGGCGTCGTTCACGCCGGTCTTCCAGGCGTCGCCCTCGGTGCCGAACCATCTGCCGCCCGCCTGCCAGGCGAGCGCGGCCAGCAGGGCGGGGTCGTTCTTCGGGACGGAGGCCAGGCGGACGTTCTTGTCCCGGTGCTTGACCTTCTCGGCGGCCTTCTCGAAGTCGTCCCAGGTTCGGGGGACGGTGATGCCGTACTTCTTGAACAGGTCGGTGCGGTAGTAGAGCAGTTGGGGTGCCACGTCGTAGGGGACGGTCCAGGTGCGGCCGCCGAAGGTGACCAGGGACCGGACCGGCTTGGGGAACTCGGACCTGACCGTTTCACCGGCGTACTCGGTCAGGTCGACCAGATTGCCCTGGCTGGCGAACTCGGGGACCATCTGGTACTCGATCGTGGCCACGTCGGGTGCGTTGCCCGCCTTCACGGCGTTGGCCAGCTTGCCGTAGCCCTCGGTGCCGCTCGGGATCTCGGTGAACCTCACCTTGACGTCCTTGTGCGTCTTGTTGAAGGCGTCCACGGTCGACTTGGCGCCGAGGGTCCAGGTCCAGTACTCGATGGTCACCGGCTTGCCGTCGGAGGCGGCGTCCGACGAACCGTCACCGTCCCCGCCGCCGCAGGCGGTGGCGAGCAGCCCCAGCGCGGCGACGGCCGCGGTGGCGGTGAGTGCGCGGAACGAGCGTGGCGTACGCGTCATGGCACGGCTCCTGTGAGACCTCGTACGGGAAGAGGCGGTCGCAGGACATCCTTTGTGCGCGCACGATCAACGTCAAGAGCGTTCGACCAAGATAATCAAAATGATCGCTAGACGATCGTTTCGCTGAGCGCCCGCCCCTGGATCGGTCAGGAGGCCTCGGTGGCGGTCCGGCCGCCGCAGGAGGAACGGATCCGCAACTCCGGGAGCAGGTCGAGGTGTTGCCGGGGTCCCGGGCGCCGCCCGGCCGTCTTCTCGGCGAGACGCTGCAGCACGAGCCCGGCCGCCAGTTCGCCGACCGAGTGCGTGGGCGGGGCGACGGCGGTCAGGGGCACGTCCGCGAGAGCGGCGACCTGGTCGTCGTAGGCGATGAGCGCGAGGTCGCCGGGCACACGCAGACCGTGCGCCCGGAGCCGGGGCACGAGCACGATGGCGTCCTCGTCACTGTGCACGAGGGCGGCGGTGACGCCGCGTTCACGGACGGCCCGGACGAGGTAGTCGACGCCGGCGTCGTAGTCGCCGTGCTCCCGCACGCTGGGGGCTCCCTGGTCCACGTCGACGCCCCGGGCGCGCACGGCGGCCTGGAAACCGGCGCTGATCCGGGCGGCGTGCGGGCCCTCCTGGAGGAGGGCGGTGATCCGGCGGTGGCCGAGGGCGGCCAGGTGCCCCACGGCGAGGACCGCGCCGTGGGCCCGGTCGGTGCGGACCCGGTCCAGGTCGGCGGCCGGGTTGCCGGGCGGCGCCGAACGCTCCACCAGGACGGTGGGCACCGGGCACTCCACGAGCCACTTCTCCTGCCCGGCCTCGGGCACGCCGCCGAACCAGCTGGGCGCCACCAGCAGCCCCTGGGCGCCACCGGCCACCAGGTGCCGCGCCTGCACGGAGTCCTCGGTGTCGACATAGCCGGTGACGCCGAGGACGAGGCGGCCGCCCTGGGCACCGACGGCTTCGCGGGCGCCGCGCACGATGTCGGCGAAGATGCTGACCGTCGTCGGCACGATCATTCCGATCACGGCTCCCCCGGCGGACGGCGGACGCCGCTCGGGGGCGGCGGCGTCGCCCGGCCAGACCACCGCTCCGTGCAGCCGCTGCACCCGGCCCTGGGCCGCGAGCGCCTCCACGTCGCGCCTCAAGGTCACCGCGGAGACACCGAGTTCGGCCGCCAGCTCGGCCACGCGGATGCTGCCCCGCTCGCGGACGAGTTCGAGCACCCGCTCGTGGCGCTGGTCGACGTGCAGTCGCATGGGGCTCCCCCTGGCACAGTGATCCCGAGTCGCTCACTCTACGCCCCACAATCATGTCGATCGATTCCAATCAATTCGATCGCTCCGGTGTTCGGACGAACCCCCCTGACAGCACTAAGTTCCCCCATAAAGGCGTCCGCACTGCACTGAGTGCCAGCAAACGCCCCGTAGGTGCTACGTTCCCGTCCATGAGCTCCAGCAGCGCGGCGCCGGCCGCGAAGCCGCCGATGCGGGACGCCCTGGTCGCGGCGGCCTTCCGGCTCTTCCTGGACCGCGGGTACGAGCAGACCACGGTGGACGACATCGTCGCGCTGGCCGGGGTCGGCCGGCGTTCGTTCTTCCGCTACTTCCCCTCCAAGGAGGACGTGGTCTTCCCCGACCACGAGCGCTGCCTGGCCGACATGACCGCGTTCCTCGCGGCGGGCGACGAGGAGCACGAGCCGGTGCGACGGGTGTGCGACGCGGCCCGGATGGTGCTGGGGATGTACGCGGAGAATCCGGCCTTCTCGGTGCAGCGCTACCGGCTCACCAGGAAGGTGCCGGGCCTGCGCGCCTACGAGCTGTCGGTGGTGTGGCGCTACGAGCGCGCCCTCGCCGAGTATCTGCGCGGGCGGTTCGCCGGGCGGCCCGACGGGACGCTGCGGGCGGACGTGATCGCGGCCGCGGTCGTCGCCGCGCACAACAACGCCCTGCGCTCCTGGCTGCGGTCGGACGGGACGGGGGACGCGGGCGCGGCGGTGGACCACGCGCTGGGGTGCGTGCAGCGGGCGTTCGGGCACGCGGCGGACGCTTCCGCCGAGGCCGTGCCCGGCGGACCGGTGCCGGCCGGCGAACGGACCGCGCATCCGGACGACGTGGTGGTGCTCGTCTCCCGCCGCGACTCCCCCGTGTGGCGCGTGGTGCAGGAGTGGGAATCGGCGCTCGGCCGCCCCTGACGTGCGGCTCCCCGCGAAATTAGGGGTACGGAGTGCCTTTACGAGTGACACTCAGTGCCATACGCTGTGCGGCGTGCACGGTGGCACGGCTGCCGGGCACGCGTGTGTCCGGTTCGCGCCGGGCACGCGGGTTTCCGGCCGAGCGCAGGGAGTTGACCACGTGTACCACCACTCAGCAAGCGTCTCGTATCCGGCGGCCGGTTCCGCGACGGGTGTCCTCGACCCCGCCGCCGCGGACTCCAGGGACGCCATCCTCTTCCAGCGCTGCACCTGGTGCGCCACCGCGATGTACCACCGGCTGCTGTGTCCGGTGTGCCAGGGCAGTGACCTGCGCACGGAGCGCAGCGAGGGGATGGGCACGGTCCGCCACTCCACCGTGGTGCACCGCAACACACCGGCGGCGCGCAATGTTTCGCTCGTGGAGATGGCCGAGGGCTTCGTCGTCCGCGGCCGGGTCATGGGCCCCCCGATCGGCATCCACAGCGGCGACCGGGTCCGGCTGTCGACCGCGAAGGACCCGGTGCGCGGCGAGCCGGTCTTCCAGCTGACGGACGAACCGTTCCGGGCCTGGACCTGAGGACGGAGTCCGCCTGACGGCCGCGTGCGGCAGGGCGGACCACACGGACCACGCGGAGCGTACGGCGCCGACGCCCTTACGCCGGCGAGGCGGACGGCCCCACTGCCGGCGAGGCGGACGCCCACACCGCCGGTGAGGCGGACGCCCGCACCGCGGTCGAGGCGGCGCGGAACCGCATACGTCAGGTGGCCTGTCGGGCCCGGCGCGGGTGTGATCCATCACTTCTGCCGCACAGGCAACCCACAGTCTCCACTCTCCATCCTCCGGCGCGAGGGGCTCCCGGTACGGACGGGACGCCCGTGCTCCGTTTCGAGGAGGATCAGTGGTCCGTGCCCGGTTCGCAGGAGTGACCGCCGTCGCGTTGCTCGCGGTGGCGGGAGCAACCCCGGGAGCGGCAGTCGCCGCGCAGGATCGACCACCCGCACACGCAAGGACGTCGACGGATCCGGACGGAGGGGCGCTGCCACCCGGGTGGCGGATCACCGACGGGCGTTCGGCACCGCAGCTGGAATGGCGGTCGCGCCGGCCGGTGCCGATGGGCGACGCCCGTGTCGAATTCCGCTCCGGTGGACGCCTGTTGGGCCTGCCGAAGCCGGGTGCCGACGGGCACACCCTCCGGCTTCCGCTCGACGCGCTGCGAACGGCGGGGTGGAGTGGTCTGCAGGTCTGGTCCGGAGGGCGCCGTCTGGACGCGCCGGACGCCTCCGGGGCCGCGCCTGCGGTCCGGCCGCCCGCCCCGCTGCCCGCGAACGCCGTCGATCCGGGCAAGCCCGGTTCGTACCGCACCAGGACGGGCGAGTATCACCTGAAGTCGGTTCGGCTGCCTGGCTTCCCGGCGCCGGTGGAGATGGGCGCGGTGGTCGTCGCCCCGGTCGGCGCGTCCGGGAGGCGTCCGCTCGCGCTGTTCCTGCACGGCCGCCACTACACCTGCTACAAGGGTGACGGCATCACCGGCGACTGGCCCTGTAAGGGCGGCACGAAGCCGGTGCCGAGCCACCGCGGCTATCTGAGCGACCAGAAACTGCTGGCCTCGCAGGGCTACGTGACCGTGTCGATCTCCGCGAACGGCGTCAACGGCCAGGACGGGGCCGCCGAGGACGGCGGCGCGCAGGCCCGCTCCTCGCTGGTGCGGCTGCACCTGGCCCGGTGGGCCGACTGGGCCGCACACCCCGAGAAGGCGCCGGCGGTCGTACGGCAGGCGCCCCGCGCCGATCTGTCCCGGGTGCTGCTGGTGGGTCACTCGCGCGGTGGCGAGGGCGTGAACCGGGCCGCGCTGGACAGCCTCTACCCGCCGCCCGCCGGCCAGGACGGCTACCAAGGACCGGTCCGCTGGCACATCCGCGGCACGGTCCTGATCGGCCCCACCGTCTTCGGCCAGAACCCGGTGCCCGACGTGCCGTCCGTGACGATCCTGCCGGGCTGCGACGGTGACGTCTCGGATCTGCAGGGCGAGGTGTACGTCGACGGCACGCGCGCGGTCGGCAACGGCACCGCGCTGCACAGCGCCGTGTACGTCGTCGGCGCGAACCACAACTACTTCAACTCCGAGTGGACTCCAGGCCGGTCGGCGGCGCCCTCCGAGGACGACTTCTTCGGCGACGGCGACCCCGTGTGCGGCAAGCGTGCCGCGACCCGGCTGACGGCCGGCCAGCAGCACCGGGCGGGCTCCACCTACATAGCCGCCGCGGCGCGGCTGTTCCTGGCCGGCGACGACCGGGTGCGGCCGCTGCTGGACGGATCCGGGAAGCGGGCGCCGTCGGCGGACCCGGCCCGGGTGCTCAGTCACGCGGTGGGTGCGCGCCGGGGTGCCGGTTTCCTGCCGGACGGCGGGGTGTCGGTTGCCGGCGGCAGGCTGTGCGACGCGGTGGACCCGAGCCCGGCCAAGGCGTGCCTGGGCGACGGGGCCAAGGGTTCCTCGCCGCATTTCGCGCAGTGGGAGACCGGCCGGGAGGCCGGCCGGCATGCGATCGCGCTGCGCTGGACCCGCGCCGGCGGGCCGGTGCGGGTGAGCGCCCGAAAGCCGCTGTCGCTGTCCGGTGCCACGTCGCTGGCGCTGCGGCTGTTCGTGCCGCCGAACTCCCGGGGCACCCAGCTGGACGTGTCCCTGACCGACGCGGCCGGCCGGAAGGCGACGCTCGGCCGGGTGCGTGCCGACGGCCTGCCGGGAAGTGAGCGGACCGCCTCCTACTGGGCCCGCGAGATCCGGGTGCCGCTGACCGCGGCCACCCGCGCGGGACTCGACCTGAAGTCGGTCAAGTCCCTTGTGCTCACTCCGCGTTCGGGCGCCGGCAAGGCCTGGCTGATGGACGCCTGGGGCTGGCGGGCGGGCACCCCTGCGGTGCGTACGGGCGCGGTGCCGCGCGTGGACGTGGGCCGCGCCACCGTGGACGAGGGCGATTCGGGCGTGCGCACCCATCACGTTCCGGTCCGGGTGACGGGCCGGGGCAGCGGTCAGGTCCGGGTGTACGTACTCGACCCGGCGACCGGCCGGGCCGCGGACCGGCTGGTCACGGTGCGTGCGGGCGGTCACGGCATCGACGTGCCGGTCACGGTGAAGGGCAATACGCGGTACGGCGCCGACGTGTCGTACGACGTTCTGGTCAAGGCGGTCCACGGCGCGGTCGTGGGCTCCTACCGGGGCGGGATCACCGTCCGCAACGACGATCCGGCGCCCAGGATGACCGTCTCCCCGGTCGCCGGCCGGGTGCCGGAGGGGAAGCCGCTGAAGTGGCGGGTGTCGCTGTCCGAGGCGGTCGACGTCGACATGTCCACGATGTTCGCGGTCGCGCCGGCCGGCGCGAAGGAGCTGTCCACCAAGGACGTGCCGGCGAACTGGCTGCGGGACACCGCCGGGGCGAAGGCGGACCCGGAGCGCCGGCTGTCCGAGGTGGACGGCCTCTACCTGTGGGTGAACGTGCCACCGGGGCAGACCGGTGCCGACATCACCGTGCCCACGGTGAAGGACCGGGTGACCGAGCCGGCGGAGTCGGTCCGGTTCCGGCAGCTCGACCCCGAGACCGGTGAGCCGCAGTCGGGCGGCCTGGTGCTGACCGGGACGGTGGTGGACGCGTCGTAGGGCGTGCTCCCCGGGTGGCCCTCAGTTCGTGAGGGTCACCCGGATGCCGACCGTGCCGTCCAGGCCGCGGCGCAGCCGGCTGCCCAGCAGGGTGAGGCGGCCCACGAGGCCGTACTTGCGGGCGATGAGGTCGCGGTAGCGGGCGGTCGTGACCGCGTCGGTGATCCGGGCGGTGGCCGGCACCTGGTCGCCGGTCGGGTTGCCGCGCAGGTCGCAGGGGCCGACGAGGACGTCGGAGCGGCGCCGGATCCGCTTGACCTTGTAGCTGTCGGCGGTCGTCCAGACCCCGAGGGCGTCCCCGTCGCGGACCACCCACACGGGGGTGGCGACCGAGGTGCCGTTCCTGCGATAGCTGGTCACCAGCAGGTACTTGCCGGAGCCGAGCCGGTCCAACGCGGTGTCGTCCATGACCGGCAGTCTAGGAGGCCGCCGGATCAGCGCAGTGCGGCTGCCATGCGCCGTACGCCCTCGGTGAGGATCTCGGGGGACGTCGCGAGGTTCAGCCGTACGTGCCCCGCGCCGCCGGTGCCGAAGGGCAGGCCGGAGCTGAGGGCGACCCGGCCGCGGTCGAGGAGGATACGGGCGGGGTCGTCGCCGAGGCCGAGGGCCCGGCAGTCGAGCCAGGCGAGGTAGGTGGCCTCGCCCGGGTGGAGGCGGACGGCCGGCAGGTGCTCGGCGAGCAGGCCGGCGAGCAGCCGGCGGTTGGCCTGGATTCCGGGCAGCAGCGCGTCGAGCCAGCCGGTGGCGTGGCGCAGCGCCGCGGTGTGCGCGATGACGCCCAGGTGGCTGGCTCCGTGGCCGACCTCTTCGGGGAGGCGGTCGAGGTCGGCTTCGGCGCCGGGCCCGGCGATGACGAGGGCGGCCTTGATCCCGGCCAGGTTCCAGCCCTTGCTGGCGGACATCAGGGACAGGCCGCGTTCGGCGCCCGGCACGCTCAGGTACGGCACGAAGGCGGCGCCGGGGGCGACGACCGGGGCGTGGATCTCGTCCGCGACGACCCGGACGCCGTACCGTTCGGCGAGACCGGCGATGGTGGCCAGTTCGGTGGCGGTGTGCAGGGTGCCGGTGGGGTTGTGCGGGCTGCACAGCAGGTAGGCGGCGCGCCCGCCGCCCGCCGTCACCCGCTTGAAGGTTTCTTCCAGCGAGGCCGGGTCGATGCGCATACCGGCATCGAGCGGGTCCTCGACCACCCGGCGGTCCATGTGGGTGATGAACTGGTAGAACGGCGGATACACAGGTGAGTTGACGACGACCGGATCGCCGGGCCCGGTGACGAGTCCGAGCATCT
The DNA here is from genome assembly GCF_043199955.1 of Streptomyces sp. NPDC048514. Taxonomy (NCBI): domain Bacteria; kingdom Bacillati; phylum Actinomycetota; class Actinomycetes; order Kitasatosporales; family Streptomycetaceae; genus Streptomyces; species Streptomyces sp. NPDC048514. Next base: position 656,362 of record NZ_JBICWT010000003.1, read on the forward strand.
CGACCGCTCCGAGCATCACGTCCGGCACGATCGCGGTGCGCTCGGCGGCGATCCCGGGCCAGTCCCAGCGGGCGGCGGCGAACGCGGCGAGTGCCTCGGCGTAGCCGGTGCCGGCGGGGTAGCCGGTGTCGCCGAGGGCGAGCGCGTCGGTGACGGCGCGGACGACGGGTTCGGCGAGCGGCACGTCCATCTCGGCCACCCACAGCGGCAGTACGTCCTCGGGGTGGGTGCGCCATTTCATGCTCGTACGGCGTCGCAGCCGTGTCAGGTCGAGGGCACGCAGCGGGTCCGGTTCGCCGGGGTTCTCGTGCGGGATGCTGGTCATGGCCTCAAGATAGGCGGCTGCCGTGCGGCCGGAAACACGGACACGAAGGACGCACCGGGCCGGGCGGGCGATGCCGGGGGGAGGCCGGTCCGGTCCCGCGGACCACGGCAGGGTTCGGGCGCCTTCGGGCCGGCCCCCCGGGAGCCCGCGGACAGCGTGGGCGTCGGGGCGGCACCGGAAATCCCCGGTCGGGCGGCAGAGATCAACTCGGACGTCTAGATTGCACCTTGAACGGTGAATCCGCCCACTGGCATCCAGGAGCTGACCCACGTGACCGACAACCCGGCAGCCACCAACGACGTGGCCGTCTCGCTGCGCGCGCGCATCAACACCGGGCAGCCGCACACCGCCCGGATCTGGAACTACTGGCTCGGCGGCAAGGACAACTACGAGGTCGACCGTGCGGCCGGTGACCAGATCCGCCAACTGCACCCGGGCATCGGCGAGTACGCGCGAGCCGACCGGCTGTTCCTCGGCCGCGCCGTGCGGCACCTGGCCGGCGAGGTGGGCATCCGGCAGTTCCTGGACATCGGCACCGGGCTGCCCACCGCCGACAACACGCACGAGGTCGCGCAGCGGGTCGCGCCGGATTCGCGGATCGTGTACGTCGACAACGATCCGCTCGTCCTCGCCCACGCCCGGGCCCTGCTGACCAGCACGCCCGAGGGCCGTACCGACTATCTGGACGAGGACCTGCGCAACGTCGACGCGATCCTCGAACACGCGGCGGGGTCCCTGGACTTCGCCCAGCCGGTGGCGCTGATACTGCTCGGCGTGGTCATCTTCATCGGCGACGAGGAGGACCCGTACGCCCTGGTGCGGCAGTTGATGGACCGGCTTCCCCCGGGCAGCCACCTGGTGCTGTCGCACACCGTCACCAGCCCGTCGATGCCGGACGTGGACGAGGCGGTGAAGTTCTGGAACGAGCACGGCACCCCGAAGCTGACCCAGCGGACTCCCGAGGACGTGGTCCGGTTCTTCGACGGTCTGGAGCTGCTGGAGCCGGGTGTGGTGTCCTGCTCCCGCTGGCGCCCGGAGCACGCTCACGGGGCCGCGCCGGAGGAGGTCGCCATGTTCGGCGGGGTGGCCCGCAAGAACTGAGCGCCGCGCAGGGCCGTCACCGGGTCACCGGGTCACCGGGTCACCGGGTCACCGGGTCACCGGGTCACCGGTGATGGTGATGGTGAGGTACCGGGCTGGTGAGGTGCGGTGCCGGTGAGGCTAGGTGCCGATGCCGGTGACGGTGACGGTGACGGTGACGGTGACGGTGACGCCCCGAGAGGATCGGCGTCTTGGGTGAACGCCGTGGCCGTGGCCTGCGTATGGAGGATCGGGCCCTCGACCACCCGGGGGCCCGGCGATGCCGAGGCGGGCATCGCGCATCCGGGTTCGGCTTCGGGAGCCATGCATGCGGCACGCACGACGACGGGTCGTCCGGCGAGTGACACGGCTGGCGGCGGTCGGCGGACTCCTCCTGGGAGGGGCGATGGTCACCCAGGCGGCCATGGCGAGCGAGACACCAGGGGCCGCGGCCAGACCGCTCAGCTCGGCCGGCGATGCCGGGGACACCGGCGCCGCACTGGTGGCGCGGCTGGGCACCGCTCGGACGGCGGGCAGCTGGATCGGCGCCGACGGGCGGCCGGTCGTCGCGGTCACCGACGACGCGGCGGCCCGGACGGTCCGGCGGGCGGGGGCCGAGGCGAAGGTCGTCTCCCACAGCATGAACGAACTGAAGTCGGCCACCGCGACGCTGCGTTCGGCGCCGCGCGTGGCGGGCACGGCCTGGGCGGTGGACTACCGCACCAACCGGGTCACCGTGCGGGCCGACAGCACGGTGTCCGCCGGTGACTGGTCACGCATGACCCGAGTGGCGGCGCGCATCGGCGCTTTCGTGCAGATGGAGCGCATGAAGGGCACCTTCACCACACGGCTGAACGGTGCCCAGCCGATCCTGTCGACCGGTGGCCGCTGCTCGGCCGGGTTCAACGTCACCAACGGGCAGAGCGACTTCATCCTCACCGCCGGCCACTGCGGTCCCGCCGGGTCCACCTGGTTCGCCGACAACCAGGGCGACCGGCAGCTCGGCAACACGGTCAACAGCGCCTTCCCCGGAAACGACTTCTCCCTCGTCCAGTACGCCTCCGGGAAGGCCGGCGCGGGGGCCGACGTGGTAGCGGTCGGCGGCGGCAAGGGTGTGCGCATCACCGGGGCCGCCGATCCCACGGTGGGGCAGCGGGTGTTCCGCAGCGGCAGCACCAGCGGGCTGCGCGACGGCCAGGTCACGGCGCTGAACGCGACCGTCAACTATCCGGAGGGCGCGGTCACCGGGCTCATCGAGACCAATGTCTGCGCCGAGCCGGGCGACAGCGGCGGTCCGTTGTTCTCCGAGGGCATCGCGCTGGGCATCACCTCGGGCGGCAACGGTGACTGCACGACGGGCGGCACGACCTTCTTCCAGCCGGTGACCAAGGCGATGTCGGCCCTCGGGGTCCGGCTGATCGCGTCGGCGCAGAACGCGGGCGGCGCCCAGGGCTCCCCCGCACCGCCGGCGTCCGGGGCGCAGGGCGCGATGGCCCCCAGCGCGGCCTCACCCGGCTCCTCGGCGCCGGTCACGGGCGCGTCGGAGGCCGGCACCCTGCTGGCGCGGCTGACGGACACCCGGAACGTGGGCCCGGGCCTGCTGGTGATCGCGGGAAGTCTGATCGCTCTGGTCGCGACCCGGTACATCCGGGCAGAGCAGGACCGCAAGGCCTATCAGCGGTACTACTCGGCGACGTGGGGCTGACCGGCCGGCTCCGGCTCTGTGAGCCGGGGGTCGGGCCGGAGGTGACGGGGGCCGGGTCGGGGCCGGCCGGAGGTGTACGAGAAGGGCACCCGTTCGCTCACGGGTGCCCGGGACGGTCAGGCGCGCTGCGCGCCGGGTGGTTCAGGCCGCCCGGTGCGGCTGCGACTGCGGGGCCGCTGCGGCCCACTCCAGCACGAGGCGCTGGTACTCCTCGCGCTGCTCGGTCGTCAGTGTCCCGCCCGACCGGAGCCACAGGGCCCGGATCTCCTCGTTGACCTCCGCGGCCGATCGCTCGGAGACGGCTTCAACAGTGGTGGACATGCTGTGAAGCATATGCCGAGCGACGTGAAGGCGCCGTGAGCAAGCACCCTCGATACGGACATTTCGGACCGTGTTACTCATCACGTCAATGAGGCGAGCGCCAGCGGGAGTTCACTCCTCCGCAGGGCCCGGCGCCGGCGACCGGAGCGGTGACACGGCGGTTCCGGCCGGTCTCGCGGTCCGTGTTCCATGCCACACCCGTGGGGACCGGGCCCCCTCCAGGCGCGCGGGATCCTCGGCGGTGTCGCGAAGCCGGTGATCCGGGTCACGCCTTCACCCTGCCGGACGTCGTCGCGTACGCGTCGGTACGGCAGGGTGAGGGCGGCCACCCCGGGTGCCGGGGAACGCACCCGGCATGCGGGGCTCAGGTGCCCGGCTTGCGGCCGTAGACGAAGACGTCGTCGCCGTTCTTCAGCAGTGACCAGTACTTCTTCGCGTCCTTGCCGGTCATGTTGACGCAGCCGTGCGAGCCCGGCGGGTTCCACATGCTCAGGCCCACCGAGTGGAAGGCCTGGCCGCCGTCGAAGAACTGGCTGTAGGGCATCGACACGTCGTAGAGGTTCGAGACGTGGTCGATGTCCCGCCAGTAGATCTTCTTCAGGCCGGTGCGGGTCTCGTAGCCGTCCCGCCCGGTACGCACCGGTACGGGCCCGTAGACGAGCTTCTTGCCGTCCTGGATCCAGCTCAGCTGGAGCGTGAGGTTCACGCAGGCGATCCGGCCCTTGTTCACCGGGCACTTGCCGTCCTTGTTCGGCTTGTTCCCGACGGCCTTCTGCTTGTTGATGAGATCCATCACACCCCAGGTGACGGGTCCCGCGTACCCGATGTCGGGCGTGATGCCGTGCTTGCGCTGGAAGGCCTGGGTCGCCTTGCAGTCGGCGGCGGACTGCTTGCCGTCGACCGGGCGGCCGAGGAACTTCTCCACCTGCTTCTGGTACGGCCCCTTCTGCGTGGTGCAGCTCGCCGCCTGCGCCGGTGCCGCGGTGAGGGCGAGCGCGAGCGGCGCCACCAGTCCCGTGACGCCGAGTGCGACAACACCTCGTCTGCGTATGTCCCCCATGCTGGACACTTCTCCTTCTGCCCTTTCCCAGGGCCTCCCCCGGGTGTTTCCCTGCGCGATTCCCGCGGTTCCGCACTGCTAGACCTGTCCGGGGGCGGCAGGGTTGCCGTTCCGGTCAGGCTGTGACGAAACGGTTAACTTCGCGCACGGCACGACCGAGGCCGACACCGACCGGGTGCTGGCGGCACCGGCGGCGGTCTCGGGCCGAGGTTCAGCGGGAGTGCCGTACGGCCTCGTGGAAGCCGGTGTTCACGGCGGTGAGGCCGCCGTCGACCACGAGGGTGGTGCCGGTGATCCAGGCGGCGTCGCGGGAGGCGAGGAAGGCGACCGCGGCGGCGATGTCCTCGGGCTCGCCGACCCGGCCGAGCGGATACAGGGCCCGCACGGCGCCGAGGTCGTCGTCCCGGCCCTCCCATGCGGAGGTGCGGACCGTCCCCGGCAGCACGAGGTTCACCCGGACACCGCGGGCCGCCGCGTGCCCGGCGAGGGTCCGGGTGAGGGAGCCGAGGGCCGCCTTGGCGGCGCTGTAGGCGTGATTGCCGAAGTCCTGCAGGCCGTTGACGGACCCGATGCTCACGATCGCCCCGCGTCCGCGGGCGGCGAGGTGCGGCAGCGCGGCGCGGCAGCAGCGGTAGGCGCCGGTGAGGGTGACGTCGAGGTCGAGCGACCAGGAGTCGTCGGGTCCGTCCTCGAAGAGCGGGGTGTCCGGTGTGCAGTGGGCGGCGCAGTTGACGAGCACGTCGAGCGAGCCGAAGGCGGCCACCGTACGGTCGACGGCCCGCTCGACGCCGGCGCGGTCGGCGACGTCGCACGCGAACGCCTCGGCGGCCAGGCCCCGCCGGCGCAGGCCGGCCGCGGTCCGCTCGGCCTCGGGCAGGTCCCGGTCGGTGACCAGGACCCGGCCGCCCTCCTCGGCGAGCCGCCGGGCGACTGCGGCACCGATGCCACGGGCCGCGCCCGTGACGAGAACTCCGTGTCCCGCGAAGCGGGTGTGATCGGTCATGGGCCGACCGTACGGCGCCCGGGTGCGCCCTTTCACCGGAACGGACGGACCCCGCCGGTCACCGGTAACCGGTGACGTCCGCCGGCCTGCCCGCGTCCTGCACCTCGACCAGGTACCGCCAGGCGTCGGGGCGGCTTCCGTCGACGTCGGTGAAGCCGTACTCGCGGGCCAGGCCACCGCTGGAGAGGGACTGCCCGTTGAACCGCGTCACGTTCTCGTCGGCAGCCAGGGCGGCGACGGCGCGGCCGGGGTACCGGGGTGTCTCGGAGATGGCGAAGTGCGGTTCCCGGCCGAGGGCGTCGCGCCAGTTGTCCTCGCGGACGCCGAACTCCTCGAGCATGATCTCCGAGCGCAGCCAGCCGGGAGTCAGTGCCACGGCCGTGGCGCCGCGCGGGCCCAGCTCGTGGCCGAGGGCGAAGGCCATGCGCAGCACGGAGGTCTTGGCGAGGTCGTAGAAGAAGTTCACGCGGTAGGTGTCGCGGTTGTAGTCGGCGGTGCCGTCGGTGACCTCCACGACCAGCCCGCCGGGGTGGCGCAGCAGCAGGGGCAGCGCGTAGTGGCTGGTGACGGCGTGGGTCTCGACGGCGAGCCGGAGCAGTCTGAGCCCGTCGTCGAGGTCGTGCTCCCAGACGGGGGTGTCCCAGGCGAAGAGTTTCTCGGCTCCCCAGATGTCGTTGACGAGGACGTCGAGACGGCCGTGCTCGTCCGCGATGCGGTCGACCAGGGCCCGTACGGCGGTGTGGTCCAGGTGGTCGGCCGGTACGGCGATGCCGCGCCCGCCGGCCGCGGTGACGAGGTCGGCGGTGTCCTCGATCGTCTCGGGGCGGTCGTACTCCGAGCGGTGGGCGCGGGTGCTGCGGCCGCTGACGTAGACGGTGGCGCCGGCCGCGCCGAGTTCCACGGCGATGCCGCGTCCGGCGCCCCGGGTCGCCCCGGCGACCAGCGCCACCTTGTCCTGCAGCGGTCCTGACATGTTCGGCCTCCCGGGTGGTGCGAGTGCGGTCGTCCTCCACTCTCACGGGAAAGCCGGACATCTTCTGTCGTGTTTACCGGCGTCCGTGTGTACCGGTGTCCGTGTGTACCGGCGTCCGTGTGTACCGGCGTCCGTGTCCACCGGCATCGTGGCACTCGGTCCACCGGCGTCGTGGCACTCGCCCGTCAGTGCCCCCGCTCGATCCATTCCTGCAGGTGGGGGGCCTCGGCGCCGATGGTGGTGGGGTCGCCGTGACCGGTGAGGACCTTGGTCTCGGACGGGAGGCCGAGCAGCCGGTCGCGGATGGAGTCGATGATCGTCGGGAAGTGGGAGTAGGAGCGTCCGGTGGCGCCGGGGCCGCCCTGGAAGAGGGTGTCTCCGGTGAAGACGGCGCCGAGGCCGGGGTCGTACAGGCAGACGGCGCCGGGGGCGTGGCCCGGGGTGTGCAGGACGGTCAGATCGGCGCCGGCGGCCTCGATGACCTGGCCGTCGACGAGGTGCCGGTCGGGGTCGCGGTCCGGGTGGGTGAGTCTCCACAGCGGCAGGTCGTCCGGGTGCAGCCAGATGAGGGCGCCGGTGAGGTCGGCGAGCGCGGGGGCGGCGTCGATGTGGTCGTTGTGGGCGTGGGTGCACACGATGGCGGTCAGCCGGCGGTCGGCCACGGCCTCGGCGATGGCCTCGGCGTCGTGGGCGGCGTCGATGACGATCACTTCGCGTTCGTCGCCGACGATCCACACGTTGTTGTCGACGTCCCAGGTGCCGCCGTCGAGGCTGAACTGGCCGGAGGTGACGAGGCGTTCGATGCGCGTGGTCATCAGAGCACCACCACCGAGCGCAGGACGTCACCCTGGTGCATCCGCTCGAAGGCCTTCTCCACCTCGTCGAGCTGGATGGTCTCGGTGACGAAGGCGTCCAGCGGCAGGCGGCCCTGCAGATGCAGGTCGATGAGCATCGGGAAGTCGCGGCTGGGCAGGCAGTCGCCGTACCAGGAGGACTTCAGGGCGCCGCCGCGGCCGAAGACGTCCAGCAGGGGCAGTTCGAGCTTCATCTCGGGGGTGGGGACGCCGACGAGGACGACGGTGCCGGCGAGGTCGCGGGCGTAGAAGGCCTGCTTGTACGTCTCGGGGTGGCCGACGGCCTCGATGACGACGTCGGCGCCGAAGCCGCCGGTCAGCTCGCGGATCGCCTCGACCGGGTCGGTCTGCCGGGAGTCGACGGTGTGGGTGGCGCCCAGGGTGCGGGCCTTGTCCAGCTTGCGGTCGTCGATGTCCACGGCGATGATCTTCGCCGCGCCGGCCAGACGGGAGCCGGCGACGGCCGCGTCACCGACGCCGCCGCATCCGATGACGGCGACCGTGTCTCCCCGGCCGACGTTTCCCGTGTTGATCGCGGCGCCGATGCCGGCCATGACCCCGCAGCCCAGCAGTCCGGCGACCGCCGGGGAGACGGCCGGGTCGACCTTGGTGCACTGCCCCGCGGCGACCAGCGTCTTCTCGGCGAACGCGCCGATGCCGAGCGCCGGGGAGAGTTCCTGCCCGGTGGCGGCGAGGGTCATCTTCTGCCCGGCGTTGTGGGTGTCGAAGCAGTACCAGGGCCGGCCACGCAGACAGGCCCGGCAGTTGCCGCACACGGCACGCCAGTTGAGGACGACGAAGTCACCGGGTGCCACGTCGGTGACGCCGGCGCCGACCGACTCCACCACACCGGCGGCCTCGTGGCCGAGGAGGAAGGGGAAGTCGTCGGAGATGCCTCCCTGCTTGTAGTGCAGGTCGGTGTGGCAGACGCCGCAGGCCTGGATCTGCACGACGGCCTCACCGGGCCCGGGGTCCGGCACCACGATCGTCTCGACCCGTACGGGTTCGTCCTTCCCCGGTGCGATCACGCCGCGTACTTCCTGCGCCATGGCCTGGCCCCTTCCTTCGATTGCCGTCCCTGCCGACCCTACGCGGGACCGATCGGTAGCGGGGACGGACCACGAGGGTGATCGTGGATCTTTCGGCCACCGGCGGCGTGCGAGACACCGGCCGCCGCGGCTCTGCCGGTTCGGGCTCGCCGCCCCGGCGTGACCGGACAGACGCGATCGGACGGGAACGCGACCGAACATGGCCATTTCGTCGCGGCAATACCCGTACGGCTCGCGGGAGTTCACGGCGGGTGTTCCGCGTGCCCCGGCGGCGGCGATGGCCGAACCGTCAGGACACGGTGCGCCGCTCGCGCCCGGACAGCGGTGAGGGCCGCCTCTGACGGGGGCGGCCCTCACGTCTGCTGTGCGGTCAGTGGATGCCGGACGCCAGGCCGAGCAGGGGCGCGGCGGGGGCGAGGACCTGCTCCACCTGGTTCAGCTGGTTCAGGTCGCGCAGATGCTCCAGCGACTGCAACTGCTCTGAGACCCGCGGGACCCGGTCCCTCTCCGGCGCCGGGATGTCGCTGACGGCGAGCGTGTCCAGCGTGGTCACCGCGCCGAGCTTCCCGACGAGAGGTGCGCCGGCGTCGGCCGCGTTCGCCGTCGGTGCGGCGAGGCCGGCGACCCCGGCGGCCAGACCGACGGCGGCGGCGATACGTCGTGTTGAGATCATGCCCTCAGCAACGGCGGTGGGCCCCGGCCGGACACGGCCGGCGGCCCGCACTCACCCGTGAGGCGGAGCACGGCGCCTGCGCTTGCCGAGGCCGCCGGGCCGGAGGACGCTCGGAGGTGGGGCCCGAGCGGCCTGCCCCTCGTCGGGCCGCGGGCACCTGAGGGAGATCATCATGGGCACCTCGACAGGTTCCGCCTTCGACACCGAGACACTGCGCCGGGCCATAGAAGGGAACACCGGGAACAACCTTCTGTCGCTCTACGCCGACGACGCGGAGATCCGCATCGTCGACCACGCCAACCAGCCCAGCCATCCCACCGTCCTCCACGGCCGGGGCCGGATCGCCGAGTTGCTGGACGACATCTACAGCCGCGACATGACGCACAAGCTGGAGGAGTGCGTCGTGCAGGGCGACCGCGCCGCCTTCAGCGAGTCCTGCGAGTACGCGGACGGCACCCGGGTCCTGGCCGAATCGATGGTCACCTTGCGCGACGGCAAGATCACCGACCAGCTGATCGTCCAGGCCTGGGACGAGTAGGCACGCCCCGGCATGGCGGGCGGCTCGAGAAGGATCGCGCGGGTCCAGGTCAGCACCCGGCTGACCTGGACCTTCTCCGCCCGTGCGGCCCTGGGCCGGGCCCGCCGGGCGCATCCGCGGCGGCGGGCGGCCGCCTCCGGGGCAGGTCCGCCGGTGTCCGTCGCCGTGCTCCGGTCGGTGCTGAGAACGGCGCGACGGCGTCGCGTGCTGCCGCCGGTCGCGCGGACCCGGCACGGCCGCCCACGGTGAACACCACGCGCCCGGCACGGGAGTTGCCGGTCGACGCGACGGCGGTCCGCGGCGGCGCGCGGCCCCCTGGCGGCTCAGCGCATCCAGGCGACGTACGACATGACGTCCCCGGCCTTCAGGCGGAACCGGGGGTCGGCCTTGGCGGCGGTCGACTCCAGGCCCAGGACGGCCCCGGTTGACGGGTCCATGATGAGCATGCGCCGAGCACCGGACGGGTCGTCGTGCACATAGGCCTGGCCGGTGCGCCCCAGCCGGTCGGTCACCCGGCCGACGGGGTGCAATCCGGGGGTGCGGGCCAGGAGACGGGCGAGTGCCTCGGTCTCCCGGGCGCCGAGGGTCCAGTGGTCCAGCAGCGAGTCGACACCGTCGAGGAGTTCGCCGGTGGTCATCGTGCCGTGGACGTACGCGGCCTCCCGCAGGTAGCCGCGCAGCCCTTCGACGTCGTGCGGCGGCGGTGCCTCGGGCGGGGCGTCGCTCCAGCTCGGCGGATAGGTCTGCCGGCTGATCACGTGGCCGTCCGCGACCAGTCCGGGGTGCTCGCCCTCGTCGCTGAGGACGGGCCGGCCGGGGTGGCGCGGATCGGTCGCCACGACGAGCTCCGTGTGAGTGCCGTCCGGCTTCCAGCGCACGATGGTCTCCTGGGGCAGGGTGATCGGCGGCGCCTGGTCGCTCATGCCCATGCTCCACGACTGGGCGTGCGTGCCCTTGCGCAGGCCGGCCGAGCCGTCCGCCGCGGCCGCCCCGGCCCGGTCGGCCAGCAGCGCCAGGGGTACGGGGGTGGAGTCGGCCTGTACGACCAGCGGGCGGGGCGCCGCGGCGGCGGGCGGGGTGTCCGGGCCGCCGAGCAGCGTGGCGAGGGTGACGCTCAGGACGACGCCGGCGGCGGCGAGCCCCCACCGCAGCCGGCCGCGCTGAACGCGGAGCAGGGAGGGCGGAACGCGGAGCAGGGAGGGCGGAACCCGGAGCCGGGAGGGCGGAACCCGGAGCCGGGAGTGCAGGCCGCGGAGCCGACCGGGCAGGCCGCGGAGCCGGGAGGGGCTGGACGGACGCTCGCTCAGCAGCAGCTCCAGCCGTCGCTCGGCACCGTGGTCCAGTGGGCCGTCCCCGAAGTGCGGGCCGTGCGCGGGGGCCGGGTCGACGTGGCGGAGGAGATCGAGTTCGTCAGGCATGGCGGGGTTCCTTGTGCAGCGGTACGCCGATCGGAACGGCGGTGCGCCGCTCGGGGTGCGGGGCGTCCGTCGGCGGCCCCGCAGGTGTGCGGTGGCCGGGCGGCGGCGCGTCCGGCAGCTCACCCGGACGCGCGCGAGGGCCGGCCGGCGCGGCGGGCGCCGGGGACGCAGCGGGCGGCGGGCACGCGGCGCGCGACGGTGCGGACGGGCGCAGGCGGTCGATCTCGGCCCTGAGCCGGCGGCGGGCGCGGTGCAGGCGCATCGCGGCCGCGCGTCTGCCACAACCCAGCGCGACCGCGATCTGCTCGGCCTCGAGATCCTCCCAGGCGGCGAGGCGGAGCACCTCCCGGTCCGCCGGGGAGAGGCGGTCCAGCGCCTCGTGCACCCAGGCGCCCGGAGACTCGGCGTCGGGGCTGTCCACGATGTGCCGGGCGTGCGCCGCCTCGTCGTTGCCCAGCCGGTCCACCAGCCGGCGCCTGCGCCCGTAGCCGCGTACCGCGTTCGCCAGGCAGTTCCGGGCCACCCCGTACAGCCAGGGCAGCGGCGCGTCCGGCAGGTCGTCCCGTCGTCGCCAGGCGACCGTGAAAACCTCCGCCACCACTTCCTCCACTTCGCCGGCCCGCCCCTGTAGCCGCCTCGCGACATAGCGGCTGACCGCCCAGTAGTGCTCGCGATAGGCAGCGGCGAAGATCTCGTCGTTGCTCATGTTCCGTTCGTGTCCGGCACTCCCCGGATCGTCACACCCTTCTTCCGTGACGCTTGTCGCGCCGCCGAGTGTGAACCACGGGAGGGGGAGCGGACACAGGCGGGGCGTGAAGAGGATCAGAGACACCAGGGCCGTGCAATGGCTCACCACGACCGATCACAAGACGATCGGCACGCTGTATCTGACGACGTCGTTCGCGTTCTTCCTGATCGGTGGCGTGATGGCGCTGCTGATGCGCGCCGAGCTGGCCCGGCCGGGTCTGCAGTTCATGTCGAACGAGCAGTT
>NZ_JBICWT010000004.1:0-287269 GCF_043199955.1 Streptomyces sp. NPDC048514
GGGATCGACCTGGTCCGTGAGATGTTCCGTATCGCCGACGGCGAGGAACTGGGCTACGACGACCCCGCGCTGCGCGGACACTCGTTCGAGTTCCGGATCAACGGTGAGGACCCGGGCCGCAACTTCCTGCCCGCCCCCGGCACGGTCACCCGCTTCGACGCCCCCTCGGGCCCCGGTGTCCGGCTGGACGCCGGCGTGGAGTCCGGCAGTGTGATCGGCCCGGCCTGGGACTCGCTGCTGGCGAAGCTGATCGTGACCGGCCGCACCCGCAAGGAGGCCCTGGAGCGGGCCGCCCGCGCGCTCGACGAATTCACCGTCGAGGGCATGGCCACCGCGATCCCCTTCCACCGCGCGGTGGTGAAGGATTCGGCGTTCGCCCCGGAGCTGACCGGATCGGCCGACCCGTTCACGGTCCACACCCGCTGGATCGAGACCGAGTTCGTCAACGAGATCAAGCCGTTCGCCGCTCCCGCCGACGCCGAGGCGGAGGAGGAGGGCGGCGGCCGCGAGACGGTCGTCGTCGAGGTCGGCGGCAAGCGTCTGGAGGTGTCCCTCCCGGCCTCGCTGGGCATGTCCCTGGCCCGCACCGGTCTCGCCGCGGGCGCCAAGCCCAAACGCCGCGCGGCCAAGAAGTCCGGCCCCGTCGCCTCCGGCGACACCCTCGCCTCACCCATGCAGGGCACGATCGTCAAGATCGCCGTCGAGGAGGGCCAGGAGGTCCAGGAAGGCGACCTCATCGTCGTCCTGGAGGCCATGAAGATGGAACAGCCCCTCAACGCGCACAAGGCCGGCACCATCAAGGGCCTGACCGCCGACATCGGCGCCTCCATCACCTCCGGCGCCGCGATCTGCGAGATCAAGGACTGAGGCACAGCCGGTGCCTGGTGGGCCGGAAAGCCGCCCCACCAGGCACCAGCACCCCACGAGCCCCCTCGGAGGCAACCCCCTTCAGGGCCCCCGAGGGGCGCGGGGAACGACGCGAACACCCACAACGGACCCGCACCGGGAACAGGCAGGCCGGCACCCAGGGGCGCGGGGAACCACGTGAACACCCACAACGGGCCCGCACCCAAGACGCATCGCCCGCCACCCCAGGGGCGCGGGAAACCGCGCGAACGACCACGACGGACCCGCGGCCGCAGGACGGCCTGCCCCTCAGACCGCGGGGCCGCCGAGCCGCCCGCAGGCTACCGCCGGCGCAGGTCGGCGACCCGCGCCCGCTCCGCCCCCGTCGGCTCACCCAGCCCCGCCGCGGACCGCAACGCCGACGCTCCGGGCGCGTGTCCCCGCCGGGGCCCGGGCAGGGCCCGCTGCTGACGCGCCGCAGGCCCTTGGTCACCCCCCAGGCCCCCGCTCGCCCCGGCCACGGCGATCTGCACCCCCTGATCGGCAAGGGCCTGCAGCTCCGTGACGGCCCGGTCGTCGTGGCCGGGTGGCTCGTCGGTGACCAGACGGGTGATGAGATCCGTCGGCACGGTCTGGAACATCGTGTCCGTGCCGAGCTTGGTGTGGTCGGCGAGGACCACGACCTCCGCGGCGGCCTGCACCAGCGCCCGGTCGACGGACGCCGAGAGCATGTTGGACGTGGACAGCCCGCGCTCGGCGGTGAGCCCGCTCCCGGACAGGAAGGCCTTGGACACCCGCAGCCCCTGCAGGGACTGCTCGGCGCCGGAGCCGACGAGGGCGTAGTTGGAGCCGCGCAGGGTGCCGCCGGTCATCACGACCTCCACCCGGTTGGCATGGGCCAGCGCCTGCGCCACCAGCAGGGAGTTGGTGACGACGGTCAGTCCGGGCACCCGGGCGAGCCGGCGGGCCAGCTCCTGGGTGGTGGTACCCGCACCGACCACGATGGCCTCGCCCTCTTCGACGAGGCCCGCGGCGAGGTCGGCGATGGCCGTCTTCTCCGCGGTCGCGAGATGGGATTTCTGCGGAAAGCCGGACTCCCGCGTGAATCCGCCCGGCAGTACCGCACCGCCGTGCCGGCGGTCGAGGAGTCCTTCTGCCTCCAGCGCGCGCACGTCCCGCCGTACGGTCACTTCGGAGGTCTGGACGACGCGGGCGAGTTCACGGAGCGACACGGCACCGTTCGCTCGCACCATTTCGAGGATCAATTGGCGACGTTCAGCAGCGAACACGAAACTGACAGTAACCCCAGCGACCGTCTGCTTTCAGCAGTTTGCGCCGAATAGCAGAAGTTGTTCGCATGGTGAGGCGGGAGGTGGTATAGAGCCTACTCGCCCCGACTATGCCGTACGCAAACGCGGCAACTCCCCGTGACCAGCGGGAAGTTGGGGGATCGTCAGGCCTCGGCGCTCGCCTTGCGCGTATGCAGCTGCCGGGCGACCTCCGCGATCGACCCCGAAAGGGAGGGGTACACGGTGAACGCGTTCGCGATCTGTTCGACCGTCAGATTGTTGTCGACGGCGATCGAGATGGGGTGGATGAGTTCCGAGGCGCGGGGCGCCACGACCACACCGCCGACGACGATGCCCGTGCCCGGCCGGCAGAAGATCTTCACGAAGCCGTCCCGGATGCCCTGCATCTTGGCGCGCGGGTTGCGCAGCAGGGGCAGCTTCACGACCCTCGCGTCGATCTTGCCCGCGTCCACGTCCGCCTGCGAGTACCCGACGGTGGCGATCTCGGGATCGGTGAAGACGTTCGAGGAGACCGTCTTCAGGTTCAGCGGGGCCACCGCGTCGCCGAGGAAGTGGTACATGGCGATCCGGCCCTGCATGGCGGCGACGGACGCGAGGGCGAAGACGCCGGTCACGTCGCCGGCCGCGTAGACGCCGGGAGCGGTCGTCCGCGAGACCTTGTCGGTCCAGATGTGGCCCGACTCGCGCAGCTTGACGCCCGCCTCCTCCAGGCCGAGCCCGGCGCTGTTCGGGATGGCGCCGACGGCCATCAGGCAGTGGGAGCCGGTGATGACCCGGCCGTCGGACAGCGTCACCTCGACCCGGTCGCCGACCCGCTTGGCGGACTGCGCGCGCGAGCGGGCCATGACGTTCATGCCACGGCGCCGGAAGACGTCCTCCAGCACGGCGGCGGCGTCCGGGTCCTCGCCGGGCAGCACGCGGTCCCGGGACGAGACCAGGGTGACCTTGGAGCCCAGGGCCTGGTAGGCGCCGGCGAACTCGGCGCCGGTGACGCCGGAGCCGACCACGATCAGCTCGTCCGGCAGCTCGGTGAGGTCGTAGACCTGGGTCCAGTTCAGGATGCGCTCGCCGTCCGGCTGGGCGTCGGGCAGCTCGCGCGGGTGGCCGCCGGTGGCGATGAGGACGGCGTCGGCGGGGAGGGTCTCCTCGGTGCCGTCGGCGGCGGTGACGACGACCTTGCGGGAGCCGTCCAGGGCCTGCATGCCGTCCAGCCGGCCGCGGCCGCGCATGACCCGGGCGCCGGCCCGCGTCACGGACGCGGTGATGTCGTGGGACTGGGCGAGCGCGAGCCGCTTCACCCGCCGGTTGACCTTGCCCAGGTCCACCCCGACCACCCGGGCCGCCTGCTCCAGGGGAGGGGTGTCGTCGGCGACGATGATCCCCAGCTCCTCGTACGAGGAGTCGAAGGTGGTCATCACCTCGGCCGTGGCGATGAGGGTCTTCGACGGCACGCAGTCGGTCAGCACCGACGCTCCGCCCAGACCGTCGCAGTCCACGACGGTCACCTCCGCGCCGAGCTGGGCGGCCACCAGGGCCGCCTCGTATCCGCCGGGTCCGCCACCGATGATCACGATCCGAGTCACGTACCCCATTGTCCCGCACGCTTCAAGGTGCTGATGCCCCGGGGCGCGCCAGGGAGCCGACCGGGGCGGAAGTGACCCGCGTCCCCCCTGCCGTACCCTGCCTCCATGTCGCTCTATGCCGCGTACGCCGGCAACCTCGACGCGCGGCTGATGTCGCGCCGCGCACCGCACTCGCCGCTGCGCGCCACCGGTTGGCTGAACGGCTGGCGGCTGACCTTCGGCGGGGAGCAGCTGGGCTGGGAGGGCGCCCTGGCGACACTCGTGGAGGACCCGCTGGCGCAGGTCTTCGTCGGCCTGTACGACCTCGCACCCCTGGACGAGGAGTCGCTGGACCGGTGGGAGGGCGTGGGGCTCGGCCTCTACCGTCGGATGCGGGTGCGCGTGCACACGCTGGACGGCGAGGAACCGGCCTGGGTGTACATCCTGAACGGGTACGAGGGCGGGCTGCCCTCGGCGCGGTATCTGGGTGAGGTCGCCGACGCCGCGGAGTCCGCCGGGGCGCCGCACGACTATGTGATGGAACTCCGCAAGCGCCCCTGCTGAGCCCGGGCGGGCCGGGCGCCCGCGGATTTTCCCGCACTTTTGCCCACCGTTTGTGGAAAACGACAAGACAACGATTGCGAACCCGTGGGCTCTGTCATCTACGCGCGTAGGCGCAGACCGGCTACCCTCGTCGGCGTGAACGCATCTCTTCTCCCGGACGACATCCAGGGCGCCGCCCCAGCAGACCCCAGGGCCGCCGCCGACGCCGCCGCCGCGCGCCTGCGCGCCCTCACCGGCGCCGAGACCCACGACGTCGCCCTCGTGATGGGCTCCGGCTGGGCTCCGGCCGTCGACGCACTGGGCACACCCGACGCCGAGTTCCCGGTCACCGAGCTGCCCGGCTTCCCGCCGCCGGCGGTCGAGGGGCACGGCGGCAAGGTCCGCTCGTACTCCTTCGGCGGCAAGCGTGCCATGGTCTTCCTGGGCCGCACGCACTACTACGAGGGCCGTGGCGTCGCCGCCGTGGCGCACGGTGTGCGCACCGCCGTCGCCGCCGGCTGCAAGACCGTGGTCCTCACCAACGGCTGCGGCGGCCTGCGCGAGGGCATGCGCCCCGGCCAGCCGGTGCTGATCAGCGACCACATCAACCTGACGGCGACCTCCCCGATCGTCGGCGCCAACTTCGTCGACCTGACGGACCTCTACTCGCCGCGCCTGCGCGCCCTGTGCAAGGAGATCGACCCCTCCCTGGAGGAGGGCGTCTACGCGCAGTTCCCCGGCCCGCACTACGAGACCCCGGCCGAGATCCGCATGGCCCGTGTCATCGGCGCGGACCTGGTCGGCATGTCCACGGTCCTCGAGGCGATCGCCGCACGCGAGGCCGGTGCCGAGGTGCTGGGCATCTCCCTGGTCACCAACCTGGCCGCGGGCATGACCGGCGAACCCCTCAACCACGAGGAGGTCCTCCAGGCCGGCCGCGACTCGGCGGCCCGCATG
Source organism: Streptomyces sp. NPDC048514 (assembly GCF_043199955.1). Lineage (NCBI taxonomy): Bacteria > Bacillati > Actinomycetota > Actinomycetes > Kitasatosporales > Streptomycetaceae > Streptomyces > Streptomyces sp. NPDC048514. The sequence continues at coordinate 5,219 of NZ_JBICWT010000004.1, forward strand.
GGCCAGCTGCTGGCGCGGGTGCTGGACAAGATCTGACCGGCCCGCGGCCCCGGCGCACGCGCCGGGCCACGGCGCCGACGGCCGGAGCGGCCGACGAAAGCAACGCCCCGCCGACGCCCCCGAAGCCGGCCGCGCCCCATCGGGCGAAACGCGGCCCGGCTTCACGGGCACGGTCCCGCGGTCATCCGATGTCCTACGCACGGCGGACCGGTTCCCCGGGGCACGGGACGGCGGGCCGGGGGCCGGGGCGGAGTCCCCGGCCGGACAGGCAGACACAGGAGAGGTTGATCCCAAGGTGCACGACGATCTCATCGCCCGGGCCAGGACATGGCTCGCCGAGGACCCCGACACGGAGACCCGTGACGAACTCGCCGAGCTGATCGACGCCGGCGACACGAAAGAACTGTCGGCCCGCTTCTCCGGCACCCTCCAGTTCGGCACCGCCGGCCTGCGCGGCGAACTCGGCGCCGGTCCCATGCGCATGAACCGCAGCGTCGTCATCCGGGCCGCCGCCGGCCTCGCCGCGTACCTGAAGAGGAACGGGACCCCCCACGGGGGCGACGACGCCGGCCTCGTCGTCATCGGCTACGACGCCCGCCACAAGTCCGCCGACTTCGCCCGGGACACCGCCGCCGTGATGACCGGTGCCGGCCTGCGCGCGGCCGTGCTCCCGCGCCCCCTGCCCACGCCCGTCCTCGCCTTCGCCATACGGCACCTGGGCGCGGTCGCCGGCGTGGAGGTCACCGCCAGCCACAACCCGCCGCGGGACAACGGCTACAAGGTGTACCTGGGCGACGGTTCGCAGATCGTCCCGCCCGCCGACGCGGAGATCGCCGCCGAGATCGACGCGATCGTCTCCCTGCACGACGTACCCCGCCCGGACGCCGGCTGGGAGATCCTCGACGACGCGGTCCTGGACGCCTATCTGGCCCGTACGGACGCCGTCCTGGCCGCCGGCTCCCCGCGCACCGCCCGCACGGTCTACACGGCGATGCACGGCGTCGGCAAGGACGTCCTGCTCGCCGCCTTCGCCCGCGCCGGCTTCCCCGAGCCGGTGCTGGTCGCCGAACAGGCCGACCCCGACCCGGACTTCCCGACGGTCGCCTTCCCCAACCCGGAGGAGCCGGGCGCGATGGACCTGGCGTTCGCCCGGGCCCGCGCCACCGACCCGGACCTGATCGTCGCCAACGACCCGGACGCCGACCGCTGCGCGGTGGCGGTGAAGGACGGCGGCGACTGGCGCATGCTGCGCGGCGACGAGGTCGGCGCCCTGCTCGCCGCCCACCTGGTGCGGCGGGGGGCGAGCGGCACCTTCGCCGAGTCGATCGTCTCCTCCTCGCTGCTCGGCCGGATCGCCGCGAAGGCGGGCCTGCCGTACGAGGAGACCCTGACCGGCTTCAAGTGGATCGCCCGCGTGGACGGCCTGCGCTACGGCTACGAGGAGGCCCTCGGCTACTGCGTGGACCCCGAGGGCGTGCGCGACAAGGACGGCATCACGGCCGCGCTGCTGATCACCGAGCTGGCCTCCGTGCTCAAGGAGGACGGCCGCACGCTGCTCGACCTCCTCGACGACCTCGCCGTGGAGCACGGCCTGCACGCCACCGACCAGCTGTCGGTGCGGGTCGAGGACCTGTCGCTGATCGCCGACGCGATGCGCCGCCTGCGCGAACAGCCGCCGACCGGGCTGGCCGGTCTCGCCGTCACCCGGGCCGAGGACCTCACCCGGGGCACGGACCGGCTGCCGCCCACCGACGGCCTGCGCTACACCCTCGACGGCGCCCGCGTCATCGTCCGCCCGAGCGGCACCGAGCCCAAGCTCAAGTGCTACCTGGAGGTCGTCGTACCGGTCGACGGGCACGCCGGACTGCCGGCGGCGCGCGCCCGCGCGGCCGAGCTGCTCGCGGCCGTCAAGCGGGACCTGTCGGCGGCCGCCGGCATCTGAGTCCTTCGCACGAAAGCGCCGGGCGGTCGCGGGTCCCGCGGCCGGCCGGCGCTTTCGTGCGGCCGCCTCATCGGTCCGGCGGGCCAGGGCCCGAGCGGTCCGGCGGAACCTGGGCCTCAGCCCACCGCCAGCAGGACCGCCAGCAGGATCGCGCCGGCCACCGCCGGGGCGATCACCTCGTACGCCCAGCGGACCGTCGGCTCGCCCTGGGCGGTCTCCGCCTCCCCGCGCCGCTCCAGCAGCTCGCGCAGGTCGTCCATGACCTGGTCGGTGTCCGCCCGGGCCGGCCCGGTCTCCGCGCCGCGCAGGGCGAACCCGCCGAGGCCGAAGCCGCTCGGCCCGAGCCCGCCGAGCCGGCCGCCCGGCATCGTGCCCCGGGCCGCGTCCGCCGCCGCCCGCTGCTGCCGGCGTGCCGCCTTCTTGCGGGCCCGCAGCGAGACCGGGACGGCCCACAGCTGGTACTTGGCGCCGGACTCGGCCACGACCTCGTTGGAGAAGCTCGAGCGCAGGCCCGAGACCCGGCCCCAGGGGAGGGTGATCAGACGGAAGGGGTTGCGGATGCGCAGCCGGTCCTCGTTCGCGAAGACCGCGGGCCGGAGCGTGAAGGCCACGACCAGCGGAATGACCAGGATCATGCCGGCGAGCGCCAGCCAGGGGGCGCGGTCGCGGCCCTTGACCAGCGCGTCGATGCCGAGCCAGCAGACGACCACGAGCAGCAGCACACCGCCCGCCAGGGCCATGGGCGAGCGGTAGATCCGGTCCTTGGCTCCGGGCACCGGAGGCTGTGACGCGGGTGACTGGTGGGCAGGGGTCGTCATGGCCCCGATTCTGCCCTACGCCCCCGCCACCCGGCCGCCCCGCCCGGGCACCGCGGTCTCCGTCTCGACGCCGGGGCCGGAGCAGCCACCCCCGGCCCCCTCGCCATCGTCGGCGCCCCCACCCGACGCCGTTCCCGGGGTATACATTCGCTACGCGCGTAGATATGCTCGTCTGGTGACCATGCCCACCACTGCACCCACAGCACACTCCCCCACGGCTCAGCGCGTGGGCGGGGCCCCCATCGCAGACGTCACCGCGTCCGACAGCACCCTGCGCCGCTTTCTGCACGGGCTGCCCGGCGTCGACGCGGTCGGCCTGGAGGCGCGTGCCGCGTCTCTCGGCACCCGTTCCATCAAGACCACCGCCAAGGCGTACGCCATCGACCTCGCCATCTCGATGGTCGACCTGACGACGCTCGAGGGTGCGGACACCCCGGGCAAGGTCCGGGCGCTCGGCGCCAAGGCGGCCCACCCGGACCCCACGGACCGGACGACCCCGACCACGGCGGCCGTCTGCGTCTACCCCGACATGGTGGCCGTCGCCAAGGAGGCCGTCGCCGGTTCCGGCGTCAAGGTCGCCTCGGTCGCCACCGCCTTCCCGGCCGGCCGCGCCGCCCTCGAGGTGAAGCTGGCCGACGTGCGGGACGCCGTCGCCGCCGGTGCCGACGAGATCGACATGGTCATCGACCGGGGCGCGTTCCTCGCCGGCAAGTACCTGAAGGTGTACGACGAGATCGTCGCCGTGAAGGAGGCCTGCGGGGACAGCGCCCGGCTGAAGGTCATCTTCGAGACCGGCGAGCTGTCGACGTACGACAACATCCGCCGCGCCTCCTGGCTCGGCATGCTGGCCGGCGCCGACTTCATCAAGACCTCCACCGGCAAGGTCGCCGTCAACGCGACCCCCGCCAACACCCTGCTGATGCTGGAGGCGGTGCGCGACTTCCGCGCCCAGACCGGCGTCCAGGTCGGCGTGAAGCCCGCCGGCGGCATCCGCACCACCAAGGACGCCGTCAAGTTCCTGGTCCTGGTCAACGAGACCGCCGGCGCGGACTGGCTGGACAACCACTGGTTCCGCTTCGGCGCCTCCTCGCTGCTGAACGACCTGCTGATGCAGCGCCAGAAGCTGGCCACCGGCCGCTACTCCGGCCCCGACTACGTGACGGTGGACTGATCATCATGGCTTCCGTATTCGAGTACGCACCGGCGCCCGAGTCCCGCTCGGTCGTCGACATCGCCCCGTCCTACGGCCTGTTCATCGACGGCGAGTTCGTCGAGGCGGCCGAGGGCAAGGTCTTCAAGACGGTCAGCCCCTCCACCGAGGAGGTCCTCTCCGAGGTCGCGCGGGCCGGTGCCGAGGACGTGGACCGGGCCGTCAAGGCCGCCCGCAAGGCGTTCGAGAAGTGGTCGGCCCTGCCCGGCTCCGAGCGCGCCAAGTACCTGTTCCGCATCGCCCGGATCATCCAGGAGCGCAGCCGTGAGCTGGCCGTCCTGGAGACGCTGGACAACGGCAAGCCGATCAAGGAGACGCGCGACGCGGACCTCCCGCTGGTCGCCGCGCACTTCTTCTACTACGCGGGCTGGGCGGACAAGCTCGACCACGCCGGCTTCGGCGCGAACCCGCGCCCGCTGGGCGTGGCCGGCCAGGTCATCCCGTGGAACTTCCCGCTGCTGATGCTGGCCTGGAAGATCGCCCCGGCACTGGCCGCCGGCAACACGGTCGTCCTGAAGCCCGCCGAGACGACCCCGCTCTCCGCGCTCTTCTTCGCGGACATCTGCCGTCAGGCCGGTCTGCCCAGGGGTGTCGTCAACATCCTCCCGGGCTACGGCGACACGGGCGCCGCGCTCGTCGGGCACCCGGACGTGAACAAGGTGGCCTTCACCGGCTCCACGGCAGTGGGCAAGGAGATCGCCCGCACCGTCGCCGGAACGCGCAAGAAGCTCACCCTGGAACTGGGCGGCAAGGGCGCCAACATCGTCTTCGACGACGCCCCGATCGACCAGGCCGTCGAGGGCATCGTCACCGGCATCTTCTTCAACCAGGGCCAGGTCTGCTGCGCCGGCTCCCGGCTGCTCGTCCAGGAGTCGATCCAGGACGAGCTGCTGGACTCCCTCAAGCGCCGGCTGTCCACGCTCCGCCTCGGCGACCCGCTGGACAAGAACACCGACATCGGCGCGATCAACTCCGCCGAGCAGCTGGCCCGGATCACCGCGCTGACCGAGCAGGGCGAGGCGGAGGGCGCCGAGCGCTGGTCGCCGGCCTGCGAACTGCCCTCCGCCGGCTACTGGTTCGCGCCGACGCTGTTCACGAACGTCACCCAGGCGCACACCATCGCGCGCGACGAGATCTTCGGCCCGGTGCTGTCGGTCCTCACCTTCCGCACGCCGGACGAGGCGGTCGCCAAGGCGAACAACACCCAGTACGGCCTGTCGGCCGGCATCTGGACCGAGAAGGGCTCGCGCATCCTGGCCGTCGCGAACAAGCTCCGGGCCGGTGTCGTCTGGTCCAACACGTTCAACAAGTTCGATCCGACCTCGCCGTTCGGCGGCTACAAGGAGTCGGGCTTCGGTCGCGAGGGCGGCCGCCACGGCCTGGAGGCTTACCTCGATGTCTGACCGTCTGAGCGTCTTCAAGACCTACAAGCTGTACGTCGGCGGGAAGTTCCCGCGTTCCGAGAGCGGCCGGGTGTACGAGGTGACCGACTCCAAGGGCACGTGGCTGGCCAACGCCCCCCAGTCGTCCCGCAAGGACGCCCGGGACGCGGTCGTGGCCGCGCGCAAGGCGTTCGGCGGCTGGTCCGGCGCGACCGCCTACAACCGCGGCCAGGTCCTCTACCGCGTCGCGGAGATGCTGGAGGGCCGCCGGGAGCAGTTCGTGCGCGAGGTGGCCGAGGCCGAGGGGCTGTCCAAGTCCAAGGCGGCGGCGGTCGTGGACGCCACGATCGACCGCTGGGTCTGGTACGCGGGCTGGACCGACAAGATCACCCAGGTGGTCGGCGGCGCCAACCCGGTCGCGGGGCCGTTCTTCAACCTCTCCTCCCCGGAGCCGACCGGCGTGGTCGCCGTCGTGGCCCCGCAGGAGTCGTCCTTCCTCGGCCTGGTCTCGGTGCTGGCCCCGGTGATCGCCACCGGCAACACCGCGGTCGTCATCGCCTCCGAGAAGTCCCCGCTGCCCGCCCTCTCGCTGGGCGAGGTGCTGGCCACCTCCGACGTGCCGGGCGGTGTGGTCAACATCCTGACCGGCCGTACGGCGGAGATCGCCGCGCCGCTGGCCGCCCACCAGGACGTCAACGCGATCGATCTCGCAGGCGCCGACGAGGCGCTGGCGAAGGAGCTGGAGATCGCGGCGGCGGACAATCTGAAGCGCGTGCTGCGTCCACAGGCTGTGGATCACTTCGAGACGCCGGGGATCGACCGGATGACGGCGTTCCTGGAGACGAAGACGGTCTGGCACCCGACGGGGTCGCTCGGCGCGTCCGGTTCGGCGTACTGAGTCGCTCCGCCTGCCGGGTGACGGTCGCACCCGGCCGCCGGGCGGCGGCGGGGAACTGCGTCGGCCTGCCGGCCGCGGGTCGTTCGCGGCCGGTGGCGCAGTTCCCCGCGTCCCTCGGCGCGTTCAGTGGCCCGGTCCCCCGAGCGCCTGGCCCAGCACCGGCACACTCCCCAGCGAGGGTGCCTGCGCCAGCGGGCGCGTCAGCATCTGGGAGGACAGCGGCTTGAAGTCGCCCAGCTGGGTGGCGACCCCGTTGTCGAGCGGGTCGACCCCCGTGCCGGCCAGCGGGTTGGGCTTGAGCCCGGCGACCGGTCCGGTCACGTAGCCGACCATGCCGGTCGCGGCGCCGACACCCGCCTGCGGGTCCACTTTGCCGAAGTCCAGGGGCCGGTAGGCCAGGCCCAGAGCGGGGACCGAGTCGGCGGACGCCGTCGCCGCCCCCGCCCCGAGGGCCGCCCCCGCGGCCGCCAGGGTGATCAGGACGCGGCGGGCCGCGGGGTGCTGGGAAGAGGTGTGTCGGGCCATCACTGGTGCCGCCTTCTGGTGCGCAGGGTAATGAGTTCGACACGAAGGGTAGTTGAGGGCCGTCTCACGCTCAAAAGGCGACCCGCGGGGTCGGCAGACGGCCCCCCATACGTCAAACTGGTGTTCCGTGAGCATTCATCCGCCGTCCCCCGCCCGCGTCGTGCTGCTGTGCGGCCCCTCGGGCTCGGGCAAGTCCCTCGTCGCGGCCCGTTCCGGGCTCCCCGTCCTGCGCCTGGACGACTTCTACAAGGAGGGCGACGACCCGACCCTGCCCGTGGTGGAGGGGAGTTCGGACATCGACTGGGACCACCCGGAGTCCTGGGACGCGGACATCGCGGTCGAGGCCATCGCCCGGCTGTGCGCCTCGGGATCGACGCCGGTCCCGGTCTACGACCTCGCGCTGAGCGCCCGTACCGGCGAGGAGACGCTGCACATCGGCCGCACCCCGCTGTTCATCGCCGAGGGCATCTTCGCCGCGGAGATCGTCGGGCGCTGCCGGGAGCGGGGCCTGCTGGCCGACGCGCTGTGCCTGACCCGCGGCCCGGTCACCACCTTCCGGCGGCGCTTCCTGCGCGATCTGCGGGAGGGCCGCAAGTCGGTGCCCTTCCTGCTGCGCCGCGGCTGGCGGCTGATGCGCGCGGAACGGTCGATCGTCGCCCGGCAGACGACGCTCGGCGCCCACCCGTGCGACCGTGACGAGGCGCTGGGCCGGCTGGCGGCGGCCGCGGCCGGCCGCAGGACCCCCCGGCAGCCGGTGGCCTGACCGCCGTTGCCGCGCGCACGCGAAACGGGACTGGTCGGACCCCCCGGCCCACCAGTCCCGTTCCTCTGTGCTCCCCCGTGCCCCCGTGGGACCCACCCCCCAGTGGTTCCCCGGTTCCCCGCCCCCCGGAGTCACCCCCCGGTGACCCCTGCCTTCAGGCGACCAGTTCGCCGAAGGCGTCCTCCTCGTCACGGCCGAAGCTGAGGACCTCGTCCTCGCGCAGCCGGCGGAGCGACCGCCAGATGCTGGACTTCACCGTGCCGACACTGATGCCGAGGATGCCGGCGATCTCCGGGTCCGTGCGGCCCTCGTAGTAGCGCAGGACCAGCATGGTGCGCTGCGGTTCGGGCAGCCGGGACAGCGCCTGCCACAGCACCGCGCGCAGCTCGGTGCCGCGCATCGCGTCCGTCTCGCCGGGCGTCTCCGGCAGTTCCTCGGTCGGGTACTCGTTGAGCTTGCGGCGCCGCCAGGCGCTGATGTGCAGGTTGGTCATGGTGCGCCGGAGGTAGCCGCCGACGGCCGCCTTGTCGCTGATCCGGTCCCACGCCCGGTACGTCGAGAACAGCGCGCTCTGCAGCAGGTCCTCGGCCTCGAAGCGGTCGCCGGTCAGGTGGTAGGCGGTGGCGTACAGGGAGGCGCGGCGCTCCTGGACGTAGGCGGTGAACTCCGCCTCCGACAGCGAACGACGCTCCCCCGGGACCTCCCCGTACGCGTCTCCCCCGTGCGTCTCCCCCGTGCGGGCGTCGACCACCGTCATGTAGGCGGTGTGCTGACGCCCGGTGCCGCGAGCGCACCCCCGCGGGCTCACGGCACCGGACTTCTCGGAACCCCGGTGCACGTCGTGCAGACGCGTGACAACTGCGCTGGTGCTGATGCTGTGCAGCGTGTTCATCTCGCGCTCCCCGTCGTGGACTTCCGGTGATTCGGTCGGGCTCCGGGCCGTTCCGGCTCGTCGCCGTGCCCGTGTCCAAAAGACTGCCGGGGCCACTTCATGGCCGTGTCCGTCGACTGTCACAGACCTGTCACAGGGGCCCGCCACACGGCTGTCACACAGGGCGCACAGGTGGTGGCGGTGTGCGGGGATCGGTCCCACAGGTCGTCCACCACCCCCTCCATGGGCCAGAATGAGCCCCGTGCCTTCCCTGTTGCTGATCGAGGACGACGACGCCATCCGCACGGCCCTGGAGCTCTCTCTGACGCGCCAGGGACACCGGGTGGCCACCGCTGCCAGCGGCGAGGACGGTCTGAAGCTGTTGCGCGAGCAGCGGCCGGACCTGATCGTGCTGGACGTGATGCTGCCCGGCATCGACGGCTTCGAGGTGTGCCGGCGCATCCGGCGCACCGACCAGCTGCCGATCATCCTGCTCACCGCGCGCAACGACGACATCGACGTGGTGGTCGGACTCGAGTCCGGCGCCGACGACTATGTGGTCAAGCCGGTGCAGGGGCGGGTGCTGGACGCCCGGATCCGGGCCGTGCTGCGCCGCGGGGAGCGTGAGTCCAGCGACTCGGCGACGTTCGGCAGCCTCGTCATCGACCGGTCGGCGATGACCGTGACGAAGAACGGCGCCGATCTGCAGCTGACCCCGACCGAGCTGCGGCTGCTGCTGGAGCTGAGCCGGCGGCCCGGCCAGGCGCTGTCCCGGCAGCAGTTGCTGCGGCTGGTGTGGGAGCACGACTACCTGGGCGACTCGCGCCTGGTGGACGCGTGCGTGCAGCGGCTGCGCGCCAAGGTGGAGGACGTGCCCTCCTCGCCGACCCTGATCCGTACCGTCCGTGGTGTCGGCTACCGCCTGGACTCGCCTCAGTGACCGACACACGAGGGGGGCTGCGCGGCTGGACCGCGGGGCGCAAGGGAAGTCTGTCGCGGCTGCGGTTCACCAGCCTCAGGCTGCGGCTGGTCGTGGTCTTCGGTCTGGTCGCGCTCACCGCCGCGGTGTCGGCGTCGGGCATCGCCTACTGGCTGAACCGGGAGGCGGTGCTCACCCGGGCCCAGGACGCGGTACTGCGCGACTTCCGGCAGGAGATGCAGAACCGGGCCGGGGCGCTGCCCGAGCACCCCACGCAGGACGCCCTGCAGCGCGTCGCGGGCCAGATGGCCGCCGACAGCCAGCACTTCAGCGTGCTGCTGGTGGGTCAGGGTGCGGACGGCCGGACGGTGTACGGCAACTCGGGCGGCATCAACGGCTTCTCGCTGGAGGACGTGCCCGCGTCGCTGCGCGCGGCCGTGGACAAGCGGCAGAAGGTGACCGGCTCCGGCAAGGAGCCGTACCACCTGTACTGGCAGCGGGTCACGGACGGCGGCACGCCCTATCTGGTGGCGGGCACGCGGGTGATCGGCGGCGGTCCGACCGGCTACATGGCGCAGTCCCTGGAACCGGAGGCCAAGGACCTCAACTCGCTGGCCTGGTCACTGGGCATCGCCACCGGACTCGCGCTGATCGGCGCCGCGCTGCTCGCGCAGGCCGCCGCCACGACCGTACTGAAGCCGGTGCACCGGCTCGGGGTGGCCGCCCGGCGGCTGGGCGAGGGCAGGCTGGACACCCGGCTCCAGGTCTCCGGCACGGACGAACTCGCCGATCTGTCACGGACGTTCAACCTCGCGGCCGAGGCGCTGGAGCACCGGGTCGCGGAGATGGCCGCCCGCGACAACGCCTCGCGCCGGTTCGTGGCCGACATGTCCCACGAGCTGCGCACGCCGCTGACCGCCATCACCGCCGTGACGGAGGTGCTGGAGGAGGAGCTGGAGTCGGAGGCCGGCGGCATCGACCCCATGGTGGAGCCCGCCGTGCGGCTCGTCGTCAGCGAGACCCGTCGGCTGAACAACCTGGTCGAGAACCTGATGGAGGTCACCCGCTTCGACGCGGGCACCGCCCGGCTGGTGCTGGACGACGTCGACGTCGCCGACCAGATCACGGCCTGCATCGACGCCCGGGCCTGGCTGGACGCGGTCGAGCTGGACGCCGAGCGCGGCATCCACGCCCAGCTGGACCCGCGCCGGCTGGACGTCATCCTCGCGAACCTGATCGGCAACGCCCTCAAGCACGGCGGATCGCCGGTGCGGGTGTCGGTGCGGCAGGCGGACGAGGAGATGGTGATCCAGGTCCGCGACCACGGTCCGGGCATCCCCGAGGACGTCCTCCCGCACGTCTTCGACCGCTTCTACAAGGCGAGCGCCTCCCGGCCGCGTTCCGAGGGCAGCGGCCTCGGGCTGTCCATCGCCCTGGAGAACGCCCACATCCACGGCGGCGAGATCACCGCCGCCAACTCCCCCGAGGGCGGCGCGGTCTTCACGCTGCGCCTGCCCCGGGACGCCTCCCGGCTGACCGAGGAGGCCGACGCGAACGAGCACGACGACAGGGCCGGCCGGAGCGGCGGTTCGGGGAAGGAGGGGTCATGACCGTGCGACGCCTGCTGGCGCTGCCCCTCCTGGGCGCACTGCTCACGGGCTGCGGCATCCGGGCCACGGAGGTGCCGACCGACTTCGGGGCGGCACCCTCCCGTGCGGCGTGCTCGCTGGCCGCGCCCGACGCGTCCACGCAGTCCGGGCACGGGGTGCCCGTGCAGGTCTTCCTGCTGTGCGGGGCCTCCCTGGTGACCGTCGACCGGGCGGTGCGGGTTCCGGACGGCACCCCGGACGCCCCGCGCCGGGTGATCGTGGCGCAGGGGCTGCTGGACCAGCTCGCCGCGTCGCCGTCGGCCGCGGAGAAGGCGGCCGGTTACACGACGCACGTGCCGGGCGGCCTGAGCGTGGCCGGGCCCGGCCCGAAGGACCCCGAGGACACCCTGCGGCTGAGCACCGCCCCGAGCCGCCTCACCTCGTATGCTCTCGCCCAGCTCGTCTGCACCCTGTCCGACTCCGCCGCCACCGAGGGCGACGGCTCGGTCATCCTGGCCGGCCCCGGCACGGCGCCGCTGCGCCGCTACGAGTGCACCGACGACGTCCGCAGCCGCCCCGGCCGCACCCGGCCGCCGTCCGGCGACGTCGCGGGCTGACGGGCACCGCCGGGGCTCCGGCCCTCGCGTGGTGGTGTCCGCCGTAGCCCCGTTTCCCGGCCACGGCGCACGGAACCCGTCAGGAGACCGGGCGGTATGGAACCGATCGTGCCCGGCGCTGCGTCTAGGGGGGCGTGCAGCGTCAAGGCTCCATCGGCGGCAGCGCCGCGATCCGCATCCGGCTGACGGGGGGTGTTCTCCTCGTCGCCCACCTGGCTCTCGTCGCCTGGCTGATGCTGCGGCCGCTGGACGTGCCCTGGGTGATGCCCCCCAACCTGCGCCCGCTGGCGGGCATCCGGGCCGATCTGGCGCTGGGCTGGCCCGCGGCGGTCAGACCTCTCGCCGAGGGGCTGGGCCTGCTCGCCCCGCTGGGGGTGCTGCTGCCGATGGCCCACGGCAGGCTGACCGTCTCCCCGCTGGCCTCCCTGCTCCGTACGGCGGCCGCGGGCGCCCTGGTGTCCCTCGGCATCGCCCTGCTGCAGACCGGGGTCCCGGGCCGGGTGGTGGACGTCGACTCGGTGCTGCTGAACACCCTCGGGGTACTGCTGGCCCACCTGGCGGTCGTCCCGGCCGGGCGGGCCCGGCTGCGGCGCCGCGAGGGGTGCGAGCCCGCCGGGGTGGAGCCGGTCACCGTCCCGGAGGGCCCGGCTCAGGGTCTCACCCCGACGATTCCCAGGGTCGGGATCGCCCCGTAGAGCGACGCTTCGCCCGCTTCGTCTCCGTACCGTGGAAGACAGCTGGGGACGCCATCGGGGCGGCCCCGCAGGCGGCCCGGTAGCGGGCCGGCGACCACGGAGGAGCCCACATGACCGCGCTTGCCCGCCCCACCCGAGGCCGCATGATCGGCGGAGTGTGCGCCGCGCTGGCCCGGCGCTTCGGCACCTCGGCGACGACGATGCGGATGATCTTCCTGCTCTCCTGTCTGCTGCCGGGCCCGCAGTTCCTGCTCTACATAGCGCTGTGGATCCTGCTGCCCTCGGAGGACAAGGCCCGCACCGCCGCCTGGTGAGCCCCGCGCACACCGGCGCCGCCGGGGCGCTCCCGGACGGACCGGGGCGCCCCGACGGCGTCGCTGGAGGCCGGGATCAGCCGACCGGGATCCCGTTCACCGGCAGGCCGTGGGTGGGCAGGCCCTTCAGCGGCCGTCCGCCCAGGAGGCCCGCGACCGGCTTGGTCGGGCCCTCGGCGATGACGCTCTCGGCGACCGGCCGGGCGGCCGCAAGGCCCTTTCCGACGGCCGGCATCGCGGCCTCGGCACCCTTGGCGGCGACCGGCTTGGCCTGCTTCAGCGCGCCGCTGTCGGGCAGCGCCTGGACGATCTGGGAGGGCGGCAGCGCCTTGGTGACGGTGTCCAGGGTCTGCGCGGAGTTCGGGACGGCCGGGGCCGCGGTGGCCATGCCCGCACCTGCGGCGGCGAAGGCGGCACCGAGGGCGGCGACACCGAGGGTCTTGGCGACAGACTGCTTCATGGCGAATGCGTCCTTGAATGCGGAGACGGGGAACAGAAAAAGATCTGAGCGGTCCACGACCGTAAACATCCCGGGCCACCCCCCGCAAACACCGAAATGCGGACGCCCTGTGAAAGCGCGCCCGCATCTCGTACCGCGGATCACTCGGAGACTAGCCCTGCTGGCCGCCAGAACCGCTGGTAGAGGCCGTCTGCTGGAACAGCCATTCGGATTTCAGCTCGGCATATCCGGGCTTGATCACGTCATTGATCATCGCGAGCCGTTCATCGAAAGGAATGAACGCTGATTTCATCGCATTGACGGAGAACCACTGCATGTCGTCGAGCGTGTAGCCGAACGCCTCGACGAGGTGCTCGAATTCCCGGCTCATCGTGGTGTGCGACATCAGCCGGTTGTCGGTGTTCACAGTGGCCCGGAAGTGCAGCCGGCGCAGCAGCCCGACGGGGTGCTCGGCGTAGGAGCGCGCGGCCCCGGTCTGGAGGTTGGAGCTGGGGCACAGCTCCAGCGGGATCCGCTTGTCACGGACGTACGAGGCGAGCCGGCCGAGCTGGACCGAGCCGTCCTCGCGGACCTCGATGTCGTCGATGATGCGCACGCCGTGCCCGAGCCGGTCGGCACCGCACCACTGCAGCGCCTGCCAGATGGACGGCAGCCCGAAGGCCTCACCGGCATGGATGGTGAAGTGGTTGTTCTCGCGTTTGAGGTACTCGAAGGCGTCGAGGTGCCGGGTGGGCGGATAACCGGCCTCGGCGCCGGCGATGTCGAAGCCGACCACGCCGGAGTCCCGGTGGCGGTTGGCGAGTTCGGCGATCTCCAGGGAGCGGGCCGCGTGCCGCATGGCGGTCAGCAGCGCGCCGACCCGGATCCGGTGGCCGTCCTCCCGGGCGAGTCGCTCGCCCTGCCGGAACCCCTCGTTCACGGCCCCGACCACCTGCTCCAGGGTCAGTCCGCCTTCGAGGTGCTGCTCGGGCGCGTACCGCACCTCGGCGTAGACGACCCCGTCCCGGGCGAGATCCTCGGCGCACTCGCGGGCGACCCGGATCAGCGCCTCGCGGGACTGCATCACGCCGACGGTGTGGCCGAAGGTCTCCAGGTACCGTTCCAGCGAGCCGGAGTCGGCGGCCTCGCGGAACCAGATCCCCAGCTTTTCCGGGTCGCTCTCGGGAAGCTCCGAGTAGCCGTTGTCCCGGGCGAGTTCGACGACGGTGGCCGGGCGCAGCCCGCCGTCGAGGTGATCGTGCAGCAGAACCTTGGGCGCGCGGCGGATCTGGTCCGGCGTCGGAGCGTGCGCCGGCACGGCCGCCGGGACGGACCCGGTCGGTGCAGTCTGGCTCGTCATTTCCGCACTCTACTGCCTACGCGCGTAGAGCACCCGGGGTACGCGGGAGACTTTTCCGCCGATACGCAACGGTGACCGCACGTACGGGTTTGGTACACCGCGCCTTCTGACACTGTTCTGTCATGGGACAGCAAGTGACGCCGGCCCGAACGGCCGGGCTGGGAAAGGCAGTCGGCCCGGAGCCGGCGTCGGTCGGCGGAGCGGTGCTGCTGCTCCCCGGTGGTGAGGAGGTCTCCGCTCGCAGGCCGTCCCCCGTCTGGGCGGCGGCCGTCGTGCGCTCCCTGGGCCGCCGCATCGCCCGCGCCGGCCGCGAGGAAGGGCTGGCGGTCCACACCGTGCACTACCGCTACCGGGGCTGGAACGGCGGCGAGGCCCATCTGGCGGCGGACGCCGAGTGGGCCGCCGACGAGGTCGTACGCCGGTACGGGGACGTTCCGGTGTGTCTGGTCGGCGTGGACATGGGCGGCCGGGCGGCGCTGCGCGCGGGCGGGCACGAGGCGGTCAACTCCGTCGTCGCGCTGGCCCCCTGGCTGCCGGAGGACGACGTCGCCGCTCCCGCCGAGCCGGTGAAACAGCTGGTGGGGCGGCGGGTGCTGATCGTGCACGGCACCAATGACGAACGCACCGATCCCGAACTGTCGTTCCGGTTCGCCGCGCGGGCGAAGAAGGCGAATCGGGAGGTGTGCCGGTTCGAGGTGCATTCCGACGGCCACGGGCTGCACGGCCACCGGGACGAAGTGCACTGCCTGTCGGCGGACTTCGTGATGGGGGCGTTGTTCGGGCGCCCCCTGTCCCGGCCGGTGGAGGACG
The DNA here is from genome assembly GCF_043199955.1 of Streptomyces sp. NPDC048514. Classification (NCBI taxonomy): domain Bacteria; kingdom Bacillati; phylum Actinomycetota; class Actinomycetes; order Kitasatosporales; family Streptomycetaceae; genus Streptomyces; species Streptomyces sp. NPDC048514. Next base: position 20,371 of record NZ_JBICWT010000004.1, read on the forward strand.
CGCTGGCCGCGCCGCCGCCGATCGGGCTCCGGATGCCGTTGGCCGCGGGGTTCGGCAAGTCGCTGAGTTGGTAGGGCACGCAGGTGCGGCAAGCCGCTGAAGCGGTAGGGCAGCGGGCGGTGCGGCGGGTGGGGCGGGCAGGAGTCCCGTACGGGCCGCCGCCGGGCCTCGGCGCGGGGCCGAGCCCCTCAGGGCAGCAGATTGCCCCTTCTGGAGAGCAGGAACCTCTTGAAGGCGGCCACCGGGGGCGTGTCCGGGCGGTCGGCCAGCCAGGCGACCCCGATCTCCCGGGCCGCCCTGGGGGCGGTGACCGTCAGCTCCACGACCCCCGGTCTCGGCACGGTCGGAGGCGGCAGGAGAGCGACGCCGAGCCCCGCCGCCACCAGCCCCCTGAGCGTCTCCGCCTCCTCGCCCTCGAAGGCGACCTTCGGGCGGAAACCCGCCTGGCGGCACAGATCGTCGGTGATGCGCCGGAGACCGTAGCCCGGCTCCAGGGTGACGAAGGTCTCCTCGGCCGCCTCGGCCAGGCGGATGCGGCGACGGCCGGCCAGGGGGTGGTCGGCGGGGACGACCAGGCGGAGCTTCTGTTCGTCCAGACGCCGGGCGACCAGGTCGGGGGCGTCCGGCACCGGGGAGGTCAGGCAGAGGTCCAGCTCGCCCGCGCGCAGCCGCTCCAGCATCGCCTCGCCGTAGTTCTGGACCAGGCTGAAGCGCACGCGCGGATGGTCGGCGCGGAAGGCGTGCAGCAGGCCCGGCACGGTCTCCGCGCCCATGGTGTGCAGGAAACCGAAGGCGACCTTGCCGGTGGCCGGGTCGGCGTCCGCGCGGACCTCCTCGACTGCGCGTTCGACCTCGGCCAGGGCCCGCTCGACGGAGGCGAGGAAGGTCCGGCCCGCGGTGGTCAGGGAGACCGTGCGACCGTGGCGGGCGAACAGGTCGACGCCCAGGTCCTGCTCCAGGCGGGCCATCGCGCGCGACAGGGTGGACTGGGGGACGTTCATCTCGTGGGCGGCCCGGGTGACGTGCTCGGTACGGGCCACGCCCACGAAGTTGGCGAGCCGGGGCGCGAGCAGCCTCGACATCTCGGCCATGTCTTCTGTGTCACCGGATGGTGACAGCCGCTCCTGTGACCTCTGCTGATGCACCATGGGAACGATTATGGCGATTCCATGCATTGGACGGATGAGAGGGTGCGTCCCTACGGTCGAAGCATGTCTCCCGCCAGTACCGGGGCGTCCACCACCGTGGACGCCGTCCCGCCCCTCCCCTCCTCCGACTCCCCGGCCGCGTCCGCGTCCGACACCCGGCTGACTCCGGGCGGCCCCGGTTACCGCCGGATGAGCTTCGCCCTCTTCCTCGCCGGCGTCGCGACCTTCGCCCTCCTGTACTCCACGCAGGCGCTGCTGCCGCTGATCTCCGGCGAGTTCGGGGTGGCGGCGAGCGAGGCCAGCTGGACCGTGGCGGCCGCGACCGGCGGACTGGCCCTCTTCGTCCTGCCCATGAGCGCCCTGTCGGAGCGCTTCGGACGCCGTACGGTGATGACGGCCTCGCTGGCCGTCGCGGTCACGGTCGGGATGCTGGTGCCCTTCGCACCGTCGATCGGCGCACTGGTGGTGCTGCGAGCGGTCCAGGGCGCGGCGCTGGCCGGACTGCCGGCCTCGGCGACGGCGTACCTGGCCGAGGAGGTCCGGCCGAAGGCGCTGGTCACCGCGATCGGCCTGTTCGTCGCGGGCAACAGCGTCGGCGGCATGAGCGGTCGCGTGATCACCGGCTGGGTGGCCCAGGAGTGGGGCTGGCGGGTCTCGGTCGGTGTGATCGGCGTCCTCGCGGTCGGGTGCGCGGTGGCGTTCCGGCTGCTGCTGCCGGCGCCGCAGCACTTCAGGGCGGGCTCGCTGCGCCCGCGCGTCCTGCTCGGCACGGTCCGCGACCACCTCTCCGACCCGCTGCTGCGCCGCCTGTACGCGATCGGCGCGCTGTTCATGACGGTGTTCGGCGGCGTGTACACGGTGATCGGCTATCGCCTCACGGAGGCGCCGTTCGGCCTGCCGCAGGGCATCGTGGGCTCGATCTTCCTGGTCTACCTGGTGGGTACGGTGTCGGCGTCCACGGCCGGCCGTCTGGTGGGCCGCCTGGGCCGCCGGGGCGCGCTGTACCTGGCCGGCGGCACCACCGCGGCGGGGCTGCTGCTGTCGCTGGCCCCCTCGCTGCCCCTGGTGCTGCTGGGCCTGGTCCTGATCACGGCGGGCTTCTTCGCCGGGCACGCGGTCGCCTCCTCGGCGGTCAGCAAGACGGCCACGCACGGCCGCGCCCAGGCCTCGGCGCTCTACCAGTCCGCGTACTACATCGGCTCCAGCGCCGGCAGCACGGTCGGCGCGACGGCCTTCCACGCGAACGGCTGGACCGGCACGGTCGGCGTCGGCCTGCTCGCGGTCCTCGGCGTCGTGTCGATCACCGTCCTCGGTTCGCGGGCTGCCCGGGTGGCGGCCCGCCGGGAACCGGTCGCGGCGCACTGAGCCGGCGGCCGGGGGCGCCCGGTGGTCGGCGCGCTCCGGGCGGGTCCGCGAAGCAACCACTCCGAGCTGGCCCTTTCCCCAGTCGGGGGGCCGTTGTCAGTGGGCTGCGGTAGCTTCCCAAGTGCTGGGGCGCGACGGCGCGCGGACAGAACGGCCACAGGGGTGGGTGGACGATGGGCAACAGCACGGCGACGGCGGACCTGGACGTCGCACTGGAGAAGCACCGGACCGAGTTGACCGGGTACTGCTACCGGATGCTCGGTTCCTCCTTCGAGGCCGAGGACGCGGTGCAGGACACCCTGGTGCGGGCCTGGCGGAGCTACGCCAAGTTCGAGGGCCGTTCCTCGCTGCGCTCCTGGCTGTACCGGATCGCGACGAACGTATGCCTGGACATGCTGACGGCGGGCGGCAAGCGGGCCCGCCCGATGGACCTGACCGAGGCCACCCCGCTCGCCCGGGCGGCGCTCTCGCCCCGCCCGGACAGCATCTGGCTGGAGCCGATGCCGGACGCACGCGTGCTGCCGACGGTGCAGGACCCGGCGGAGGCGGCGGTCGCCAAGGAGTCGATCCGGCTGGCCTTCATGGCGGCCCTGCAGCAGCTGCCACCCAAGCAGCGGGCGGTGCTGATCCTGCGCGAGGTGCTGGCGTGGAAGGCCAGCGAGGTCGCCGAGCTGCTCGACACCTCGGTCGCCTCGGTCAACAGCGCGTTGCAGCGGGCCAGGGCCACACTCGCCGAGCGCGGGGACTCGGGTGGCGAGGGCGCCGTGTCCGACCCGCTCGACGAGGAGCAGCAGAAGCTCCTGGAGCGGTACGTCAAGGCCTTCGAGGGCTACGACATGACGGCCCTGACGGCGCTGCTGCACGAGGACGCCGTCATGACGATGCCGCCGTTCGACCTGTGGCTGCGGGGCACCGCCGACATCACCGGCTTCATGACCACCATCGGCGCCTCCTGCGCCGGGTCCCGGCTGCTGCCGGTCCGGGCCAACGGCCTGCCGGGCTTCGCGCACTACAAGCCGGACCCGGAGGGCGGCGGGTTCAGCCCGTGGGCGGTGCAGGTGCTGGAGCTGTCAGAAGGCCGGATCACCGGATTCCACTGCTTCCTCGACACCCAGCGCTGGTTCCCCCTCTTCGGGCTGCCCCTCCACCTGGAAGCGGAGTCCGACGAGGTCGAGAAGGGCGTGTAGCGCGGGATCCGGGTCCCGCAGCCGTATCCGCCCGCCGCTCCGGCGGGCGGCCAGCTGCAGCCTGGCCAGCAGGTCCACGGCGCCGAGCCCCGGCGGCCCGAGACCGCCCACGTCGCACACCACGACCTCGCTCTCACCGCCCTCCAGCAGGGCGCGTACGTCGGCGCACAGCCCCGGCACCCGGTCACGACTGACGGGGCCGGGCAGCACGAGCACGGCGGGAGTCCTGGCATCCACGTGCGGTAGACCGGCGGGGCGGGCGGAACTCATCGCCCGGGACCGGGCCGGGACTCGTCGCCCGGGACCGGGCCGGAACTCGTCGCCCGGCACCGGGCCGGAACTCGTCGCCCGGGACCGGGCCAGGACCGTGGGCCCGGATCTGCCGCTCCGCCCGGTGACCTCCCTCCGCCCGCCGAGGTCGTCGAAGATCACATTGACCGGCCCGCCTCCCACGCCGGAGGGTGGGGGTCGTGGCGGGGGTGCTGAGCGGGTTCGCGGTGATCGCGGTGGTCATCGGGCTGGGCTATGTGCTGGGGCGGCGCGGGACGCTCGGCGAACAGGCCCGGGAGGTGCTGACGAGGCTGGCCTTCACCGTGGCCGGCCCGGCGCTCCTCTTCACCACCCTCGCCGAGGCCGACCTCTCGGTCCTCTTCTCCGGCCGGCTGCTCGTCACCGCCCTGAGCACGGCGGCGGTCTGCGGCGCCTTCGTGACGGTCGGCGTGCTACGGCGCTGGGGCGTGGGCCGTACGACGATCGGCGCCCTGTGCTCGGGTTACGTCAACTCGGGCAACCTCGGGATCCCGATCGCCGCGTACGTGCTGGGCGACGCTTCCCTGGTGGCGCCGGTGCTGCTCTTCCAGGTCGTGCTGGTCACCCCCGTCGCCCTCACGGTCCTGGACCTGTCCGGCGGAGGCGAGAAGGGCACGGTGTGGCGGCGCCTGCTGACCCCGCTGCGCAATCCGATCGCCGTGGGGTCCCTGTCCGGGGTGGTGGTGTCGGCGGCGGCCTGGCGCGTTCCCGGGCCGGTCATGGACCCGCTCACCCTGATCGGCAACATGTCCGTCCCGGCAGCCCTGCTGGCCTTCGGCATGTCCCTGCACGGCAGCGCGGTCCCAGGCCGGGGGCGCGAGCGGCGGCCGGTCCTGCTGTCGGTCGCGCTCAAGGCACTGGGCCAGCCGCTGGTCGCCTGGATCCTGGCCACGACCGCGTTCGGCCTGCGCGGCGCCTCCCTGCTGGACGTGGTCGTCACCTCGGCCCTGCCCGCGGCCCAGAACCTCTTCACGTACGCCAGCAGCTACCGGGTCGCCGAATCCCTGGCCCGCGAGTCGGTCCTGCTGTCGACGATCGTCTCGGTACCGGTCCTGGTGGGGGTGACGGCGGTACTGGGCTGACGCCCGGGCCGGTCGACGGGGAACCCGGCGGTGTCTCCGGGCGGACGGGACCGGTGGAGGTCCACCGGTCCCGTTCGCCCGACAGAGGGAAGTGCAGGTCAGGCGATACGTTCCCGCACCACCGGGGTGGCCTGGAAGTCCGTGCCCGGGGCCGCGATGTCGTACGAGTCGGCCACCGCCCGGAGCGCGTAGTCGAAGCGCTCGGGGGTGTCGGTGTGCAGGGTGAGGAGGGGCTGGCCCTCGGTCACCGTGTCGCCCGGCTTGGCGTGCAGCTCGACACCCGCACCGGCCTGCACCGGGTCCTCCTTGCGGGCGCGGCCGGCGCCCAGCCGCCAGGCGGCGACACCGACGCCGTAGGCGTCCAGACGGGTGAGGACACCGGAGGACGGGGCCTTGACGACGTGCTGCTCCTTGGAGGTGGGCAGCGCGGCGTCCGGGTCGCCGCCCTGCGCCGCGATCATCCGGCGCCACACGTCCATCGCCGAGCCGTCGGCCAGCGCCTTCGCGGGGTCGGCGTCCTTGATGCCGGCCGCGTCGAGCATCTCGCGGGCCAGGGCGATCGTCAGCTCCACGACGTCCGCGGGGCCGCCGCCGGCCAGCACCTCGACCGACTCGCGGACCTCGAGGGCGTTGCCCGCGGTCAGACCCAGCGGGGTGGACATGTCCGTCAGGAGCGCGACCGTCTTCACACCGTGGTCCGTGCCGAGTCCGACCATCGTGGACGCCAGTTCGCGGGCGTCCTCGATCGTCTTCATGAAGGCACCGGTGCCGACCTTCACGTCGAGCACCAGCGAGCCGGTGCCCTCGGCGATCTTCTTCGACATGATCGAGGAGGCGATCAGCGGGATCGCCTCGACCGTACCGGTGACGTCGCGCAGCGCGTACAGCTTCTTGTCCGCGGGGGCCAGGCCGTCGCCGGCCGCGCAGATCACCGCGCCGGTGGTGTCGAGGACGTGCAGCATCTCCTCGTTGGAGAGCAGGGCGCGCCAGCCGGGGATCGACTCCAGCTTGTCCAGGGTGCCGCCGGTGTGGCCGAGGCCGCGGCCGGAGAGCTGGGGCACGGCCGCGCCGCAGGCGGCGACGAGCGGCGCCAGGGGCAGCGTGATCTTGTCGCCGACGCCACCCGTGGAGTGCTTGTCGGCCGTCGGGCGGGACAGCGCCGAGAAGTCCATGCGCTCGCCGGAGGCGATCATGGCCGCCGTCCAGCGGGCGATCTCGCGGCGGTTCATGCCGTTCAGCAGGATCGCCATGTTGAGCGCGGCCATCTGGTAGTCGGCGACCTCACCACGGGTGTACGCGTCGATGACCCAGTCGATCTGCTCGTCGGTCAGCTCGCCGCGGTCCCGCTTGCTGCGGATGACGGAGATGGCGTCCATGGCCATGGCTGATGGCTTCCTTCCGGGAGGTGCGAAGTGCACGGCCCCCCTGAGCGGGCCAGGGGGGCCGTACGGGACTTACTTGGTGAGATGGTCCGGGCCGAAGGCCTGAGGCAGCATCTCGGAGAGCGGGAGGACGCCCGCGGGGGTGTCCAGCAGCAGTCCGGGCCCGCCGAACTCGTACAGCAGCTGGCGGCAGCGGCCGCACGGCACCAGCAGGGCGCCCGTGCCGTCCACGCAGGTGAAGTGCGTCAGCCGGCCACCGCCGGTGCGCTGCAACTGCGAGACGAGACCGCACTCGGCGCACAGGCCGAGCCCGTAGGAGGCGTTCTCGACGTTGCAGCCGGTGACCGTGCGCCCGTCGTCGACCAGAGCCGCCGCGCCGACCGGGTACCCCGAGTAGGGGGCGTAGGCGTGGCTCATGGCCTCGCGCGCCTCGGCGCGCAGCGCCTCCCAGCCGAACCCGGCGTCCGGGGCGGCCGTCACTTGCCCTGGCCCTTGCGGTAGCGCATGCCGTCCGCCTTCGGCATCCGCAGGCGCTGCGCGGACAGCGACAGCACGAGCAGCGTGACGACGTACGGGGTGGCGCCCACGAAGTCGCTCGGGACCTCGTCGGTGAGCAGGTACCAGACCAGGACGAGGGCGGCCATGACGGCGCTGATCACGCCCTGCCACATGGCCTTCCGGTACATCTTCCAGCCGGCCAGCAGCGCGAGCAGGACGACCAGCAGCAGGAGCAGCGCGTGGACGGTCACACCGCCGTTGCGCAGCTGCAGCGCGTCGGAGTAGCCGAACAGGCCCGCGCCCATCGCCAGACCGCCGGGACGCCAGTTGCCGAAGATCATCGCCGCGAGGCCGATGTAGCCGCGGCCGCCGGTCTGGCCCTCCAGGTAGGTGTGGGAGGTGACCAGCGCGAGGAAGGCGCCGCCGAGGCCGGCGAGGCCGCCGGAGACGGCCACGGCCGCGTACTTGTAGCGGTAGACGTTGACGCCGAGGGACTCCGCGGCGATCGGGTTCTCGCCGCAGGAGCGCAGCCGCAGACCGAACGGGGTCCGCCACAGCAGCCACCAGCTGCCGACGAACAGCAGCACGGCGATGATCGTCACCACGGACAGGTTGGTCACCAGGCCGCCGAGGACGCCGGCGATGTCGGAGACCAGGAACCAGTGGTGCTGCTCGAGCGAGGAGAGGGCGTCCGAGAGGCCGGGCACGGTGACGTCCGGCAGCGAGTCCGCGGGCGGCGACTGCTTGGGGTTGCCGCCCGCCTCCGCGGCGTTGCCGCCGGCGAAGAACAGCTTGGCGAGGTACTGGGTGGCACCGAGCGCGAGCAGGTTGACCGCGACACCGGAGACGATGTGGTCGACGCCGAAGGTGATGGTGGCGACGGCGTGCACCAGGCCGCCGAGGACACCGAAGCCGATGCCGCACACCAAACCGAGCCAGGGGCTGGACTGCCAGCCGATCCAGCCGGCGCCGAAGGTGCCGAGGATCATCATGCCTTCGAGGCCGATGTTGACCACGCCGGCCCGCTCGGACCACAGACCGGCGAGTCCGGCGAGGCCGATCGGCACGGCGAGGCCGAGCGCGGCGGCGACCTGGCCGGCGGAGTCGAGCTGGTTGGCTCCGGTGATCACGCGCACCGCGGCCACGAGCAGCAGCGCACCGGCGACGATCAGCAGGATCATGCCGAGGGAACGGTTGGAGCCCTTGGGGGCGTTGCCCGCCTTGGGGGCCGCCGGCGGCGGCGCGTCGGTCATCGTGGCGGTCATGACGCCACCTCCTGCTTCTTCGTCGCGGCGGCCTGGGCGGCGAGTTCGGCGCCGACCTTCTGCTGCTGGCGCTTGAGGCCGTAGCGTCGTACGACCTCGTAGGCGATCACGACGCAGAGGACGATGACGCCCTGGATGACGCCGAGGATCTCCTTGTCGTAGCCCTGGAACTCAAGGTGGTTGGTGGTGCGCTCCAGGAAGCCCCAGAGCAGGGCGCCGAGGGCTATGCCGACCGGGTTGTTGCGGCCGAGCAGGGCGATGGCGATGCCGGTGAAGCCGATGCCCGCCGGGAAGTCGTTGCTGAACGCGTGGCTGTCGTTGAGCAGGGTCGGCATGCCGATCAGACCGGCCACCGCACCCGAGATGATCATGCTGGTGGCGACCATCTTCTTCACCGACACGCCGCTCGCGCCGGCCGCGCTCTCGGACTGGCCGACGGTGCGCAGGTCGAAGCCGAACCGGGTGCGGCCGAGCACGAACCAGTACGCGACGCCGACGAGCACGGCGATGACGACGAAGCCCCACAGCTGACCGGCCGGGCCGGCGTCGATCGTGAAGAAGTACGACGACGAGGGCAGCGGCTTGGTGGAGACGACGGTGCCGCCCTGCTCCAGCCGGGCGAGCTTCCCGGGCTGCAGCAGGTAGGCGATGATCGCGGTGGCGATCGAGTTCAGCATGATGGTCGAGATGACCTCGCTGACGCCCCGGGTCACCTTGAGGATGCCGGCGATGGCGGCCCACAGGGCGCCGGTCACCATGGCCGCGACGATGATCAGCGGGATGGCGATCCAGCCGGGCACGGTGAGCGCCCCGCCGAGGACGGCGGCGATGAACGCGGCGAGCCGGTACTGGCCGTCGACGCCGATGTTGAACAGGTTCATGCGGAAGCCGATGGCCACCGCGACACCCGCCAGGTAGTACGTCGTCGCCTTGTTCAGGATGTAGACCTGGCTGTCGCTGGCGAAGCCGTAGGTCACCATGTCGCTGAAGGCGTCACCGGGGTTCTTGCCGGTCGCGAGGATCACCAGGGCGGTGACGACGAGCGCGGCGACGACCGCCAGCAGCGGCGCGGCGATCCCGAGGGCCAGCCGCTCCTTGTCGATCCGTGAGGTCAGCTTCTTCATCGCTCGTCGTCCTCTGTGTGCTCCAGGTGGCCGGTGGCCGCACCCGTCATGGCGGAGCCCAGCTCTTCGGGGGTGATCGTGGCGGGGTCGGCGTCGGCGACCAGGCGGCCGCGGTACATGACCCGCAGGGTGTCGGAGAGCCCGATCAGCTCGTCCAGGTCGGCGGAGATCAGCAGCACGGCCAGGCCGTCGCGGCGGGCCTCGCGGATGTAGTCCCAGATGGCCGCCTGGGCGCCGACGTCCACGCCGCGGGTGGGGTGGGCGGCGATGAGCAGCTTGGGGGCGTGGCTCATCTCGCGGCCGACGATCAGCTTCTGCTGGTTGCCGCCGGACAGCGAGGCCGCGGTCACGTCGATGCCGGGGGTGCGGACGTCGTACTCCCGGACGATCCGCTCGGTGTCGGCGCGGGCAGCCTTCGTGTCCAGCAGTCCGCCGCGCGAGTTGGGCCGCTCGGAGACGTGGCCGAGGATGCGGTTCTCCCACAGCGGCGCTTCCAGGAGCAGGCCGTGGCGGTGGCGGTCCTCGGGGATGTAGCCGATGCCCGCCTCGCGGCGGTGGCGGGTGGGCACCCGGGAGATGTCGGTGCCGTCGAGCGTGATGACGCCGGCGTCGGGGTGGCGCATGCCCATGATCGCCTCGACCAGCTCGGACTGGCCGTTGCCCTCCACACCGGCGATGCCGAGGACCTCGCCCTTGTGGATGGTGAGGGAGACCTCGTCGAGGATGATGCGCTCGATGCCGTCCAGGTCGGTCTGCGACAGGTGCAGCCCGTCCACCTTCAGCATCGGGACGTCCGTGACGGTGGACTCCTCGGTCTCCGGCGTGGGCAGCTCGCTGCCGACCATCAGCTCGGCGAGCTGCTTGGGGGTGGTGCCCCGGGGCTCGACGGTGCCGACGGTGGTGCCGCGCCGGATGACGGTGATCTCGTCGGCGACGGAGAGCACCTCGCCCAGCTTGTGGGAGATGAAGATGACGGTGAGGCCCTCGGCCTTGAGCTCGCGCAGGTTGTCGAAGAGCGCGTCGACCTCCTGCGGCACCAGGACGGCGGTGGGCTCGTCCAGGATGAGGGTCTTGGCGCCCCGGTAGAGGACCTTGAGGATCTCCACGCGCTGGCGGTCGGCGACGCCCAGCTCCTCGACGAGGACGTCGGGGCGGACGTTCAGGCCGTACGCGTCGGAGATCTCCTTGATCCGGGCGCGGGCCCTGCCGCCGATGCCGTGCAGCTTCTCCGCGCCCAGAGCCACGTTCTCCAGGACGGTGAGGTTGTCGGCGAGCATGAAGTGCTGGTGCACCATGCCGATACCGCGGGCGATGGCGTCGCCGGGGTTGTGGAAGGTGACCTGTTCACCGCCCACCGTGATGGTGCCCTCGTCCGGCTGCTGCATGCCGTACAGGATCTTCATCAGGGTGGACTTGCCGGCGCCGTTCTCGCCGCACAGGGCGTGGACGGTGCCCGTGCGGACCGTGATGTCGATGTCGCGGTTGGCGACGACGCCGGGGAAACGCTTGGTGATGCCGCGCAGTTCGACGGCAGCGGGAGGGCTGGACGCGTTGATGGCGCACTCTCCTCGGGGAAAAGGGGCTGCGGGGAGGGGGCAGGCGTCGGCGACGCTAGCGCGGCAACCCGACGCTACACGCGTAGAGTTGACACATTGTTATGGCTCGGCGGGGAGCTCCGGAAGGCGCCCCCACGCCGAGCCTCAGGTCCGACGGGACCCGTCAGGTCACGGGGTGGACTTGACCTTGATCGAGCCGTCGACGATCTTCTTCTTCGCCGCGTCCAGCTTGGCCTGGATGTCGTCGATGAAGCCGCCGCTCGTGGACAGCGAGACGCCGTCCTTCTCGAGCGAGTAGGTGTTGGTGCCGGCCAGCGGCTTGCCCTCGTGGACCGACTTGACGAAGTCGTAGACACCGACGTCGACGTTCTTGACCATCGAGGTCAGGACCGAGTTCTTGTACTTGGCCAGGCCCGGGATCTTGTACTGGTCGGAGTCCACGCCGATGGCCCAGGCACCCTTGACGCCGTTGACGGCCTCGATCGCGCCGTTGCCGGAGGAGCCGGCCGCCGAGTAGACCACGTCGGCGCCGTTGTCCAGCATGCCCTGCGCGGCCTGCTTGCCCTTGTCGGGGCTGGCGAAGCCGGAGGTGTCCGAGCCGTGCGACAGGTACTGCGTGTCGACCTTGATCTTCGAGTTGGTGTCCTTGACGCCCTGGACGTAACCCGCCTCGAACTTCTTGATCAGCGGGCTGTCGACACCGCCGATGAAGCCGACGTGGTCCTTCTTCGTCTTCAGCGCGGCCGCGACACCGGCCAGGTAGGAGCCCTGCTCCTCGGTGAAGGTGATGCTGTCGACGTTCTTGCCGTCCACCACGGCGTCGATCAGACCGAACGACGTCTTCGGGAACTGCTTGGAGACCTTGTCGACCGCGGGCGCGTAGGTGTAGCCGACGGCGATGATCGGGCTGTACCCGGCCTGCGCCAGGTCCGTGAGGCGCTGCTCGCGGTCGGCCGGGGTGTCCGAGGACTTGGCGGTCAGCTCCTTGATGGAACCGCCGAACTCCGTCTTGGCCTTGTCGGCACCGCGCGCGGCGGAGTCGTTGAAGGAACGGTCGCCGCGGCCGCCGACGTCGTAGGCGAGGCCGATCTTGATGCCCTTGCCGCCGCCCGAGGAGGACGAGTCGGTGTCGTTGTCGGAGGAGGTGCTGCCACACGCGGTGGCAGTCATGGCGAGAGCTGCGGTGGCGATACACGCAGCGGAAAGCTTGGCTACCCGGCGCACGGGAGGCTCCTTCACCTGACCTGAGCGCCGTGTCGGCGCTTGATGGGAGCACCTTGACAGCGCTCCAGCCGGGACGCCCCCATTGGCGTCGGCTTCGCGGCATCGTAACGCGCGTAGATGTCGCAAAAAACCCTCTAGGGAAGCCGTTATCGATTCGAGGCAAACAGCGTCTGAACTCGACCTCGAACCCCTCCCACACCACTGTTGCGCCCCGCGTACGAATGGCTCACGAGCGTGTTGCGCCGGACAGGGGAAGGTGCTGGAGGGGGCCGCCCCGCAGCGGGGGCCGCCCGTTCGCTCCCCGGTTCCCGGTGGTGGCCGCCTCAGCCCCCGGTCGCGTCGGCCTCCAGGAACGCCGCCGCGGTGAACATCTCCACGCCGACCGTGATCGCGTGCTCGTCCGCGTCGAAGTCGCCCTGGTGCAGGTCACGCACCGTGCGGTCGCCGGGGGCGCGGACGCCGAGGCGGGCCATCGCGCCGGGCACCTCCTCCAGGTACCAGGAGAAGTCCTCGCCGCCGAGGCTCTGCTCGGTGCTCTCGACGGAGCGCATGCCGCGCCGGGCGACCATGGCCCTGCGCAGCAGGTCGGTGGACTCCCGGTCGTTGACCACGGGCGGCACGCCCCGCATGTAGTTGATCTCCGACTTGGCGCGGTGCAGGGTGGCGACCTCGTCGATGGCGGCGTGCACGATGTCGGGCGCGTCCCGCCAGGCGTTCAGGTCCAGGCAGCGGACCGTGCCGGACAGCTCGGCGTGCTGCGGTACGACGTTCGGGGCGTGGCCGGACTCGATCCGGCCCCAGGTCACGGCGAGCCCCGCGCGGGTGTCGACGCGCCGGGCGACCAGCGCGGGCACGTCGAGCGCGACGCGGGCGGCGGCGGTGACCAGGTCGGTGGTCAGGTGCGGGCGGGCGGTGTGCCCGCCGGGCCCGTCCAGTGCGATCTCCAGCCGGTCGCAGGCACTGGTGATGGGGCCGTGCCGCAGGCCGACCTTTCCGACGTCCACCTTGGGGTCGCAGTGCACGGCCAGGATCCGGCCCACCCCGTCCAGCGCCCCGTCCGAGATGGCCCCGAGCGCACCGCCGGGCAGCACCTCCTCGGCGGGCTGGAACACCAGCCGCACAGGGCGGGACAGCAGCCCCTTGGCGTGCAGGTCGGCGAGGACGAGCCCGGCACCGAGCACGATCGTGGTGTGCACGTCGTGGCCGCAGGCGTGGGCGCGGTCCGGGATGGTGGACCGGTAGGGGCAGTCCGTCTTGGTGTCCGGGATGGGCAGGGCGTCGATGTCCGCGCGCAGGGCCAGCACCGGCACCGCCGGGCGCTCACCCTCCGCGAGCCCGATGTCACAGACGAGTCCGGTTCCGGTGGCGAGGACGCGGGGCCGCAGACCGGCCAGCTCGAGCCGCTCCTTGATCGCGGCGGTCGTACGGAACTCCTGATTGCCCAGCTCGGGATGCATGTGCAAGTCGCGACGGAAAGCGACGAGTTCGGCGTGCAGGGACTCGCTCAGCACGCCGGGGAGCACATCCCCCGGGAGGCCGGCCTCGGACTCTAGGGACATCAATTGCTTCACCCTCTGAAGGGTAGGACGCCCGGCTGGTCAACTACCCCTCGATCAACAAAACTTCAGCCCGTTAGGGGAAGAAAAATCTGACCGGCGGACGCATGGCGGCGGACTCTGATGGGTAAAACCATTGTTTCCTCCTTCCACGGATACCACGCATCGCCGGAGTCACGCTCGTCATGTCCAGGAACCGGACCCCTGAGCGGCTCGCGTCCCGCTAGTGTCCGCGCACGTGAGCGACTGGACACCCGACTTCCTGCGGACCACCCGCGGCTCGTACGACACGATCGCCAAGGAGTACACGGCCGCCTTCCCCAGCGGCCTGTCCCACCCCGTGGACCACGCCCTGGTCGGCGCCTTCGCGGAGCTGGTCACGGCGAACGGCACCCGCCCCGTGGCCGACCTCGGCAGCGGTCCCGGTCACGTCACCGCGCTGCTCCACGCGAGGGGGGTGCCGGCCGTCGGAGTCGACCTCTCCCCCGCCATGGTGGCCCTGGCCCGCCAGACCATCCTCAACTGCGTTTCCACTTGGGCTCCATGACGGCCCTGGATCTGCCGGACGGCACCCTGGGCGGCATCCTCGCCCTGTACTCGACCATCCACGTGCCCGACGATCACCTGCCACGGGCCTGCGCGGAGTTCCGTCGCACGCTGGTCCCGGGCGGTCACGCCCTGCTCGCCTTCCAGGCGGCCGGCGAGGGACCCGACCACCTCCAGCTGGCCGAACGCTTCGGCCACGGCATCACGCTCGACTACTACTGGCGTACGCCCGAACAGGTCACCGCGGCACTGACCGGCGCGGGCCTGGAACCGGTGGCGACGACGGTCCGGGAGCCGGCCGGGGAGGAGAGGCGCGCCCGGGCGTTCGTACTGGCCAGAAGGCCCCTGGAAGCCGGCTGAGGGCGCCCGGCCGGTGTGCGGGAGCCGCCGACCGCCGGGCTGAGGGCGCCCGGCCGGTGTGCGGGAGCCGCCGACCGCCCTTTTCGCCGCTCCCTACGCAGGCGCCACCGCCGCCAGCCGGTGTACGTCCCTGGCCGTGCCCGTGACACCCGACAGGAAGCCCTGGGCCCGGGGCGAGGCGTTCTCGGTCAGCCACGAGGGGTCGATGTCGCAGACCGCCACCCGCACCCCGGTGCCGGCCAGCGCGAGCGGCAGCGTGTGGACGACCGTGGAGGGGAAGCTCAGGATCGTGCGGCCGATGGGGCCCCGGCGGGCGATCAGTTCCAGGGGCAGGTCGGGGCGGACGATCTCCAGGCCGGTCTCCGCGGCCAGGCGGTGCAGCTTGTCCGCGCTCTCACGGCGGTGCGCGAAGTAACGCGTCGCGCCGTGCGCCCTGGCCAGGGTGCGGACGGCCCCCAGATAGCGGTCGCCGTCCACCACCCCGGTCTCCACCAGGGAGGTACCGACCATGTCCGCGCCCTTGGTGATGCGCGGCGGACCGAAGCGGGCGCGGGTCCAGGCGAAGTCGCTGGCGGTGACGGTGACGCCGTCGGGCGTCTCGGTCACCGGCATGGAGGAGAACACCTCGACCCGGCGGCCGGCGCTCGGGGTGAGGCGGCGGCGGGCCGAGGAGGACACCGGCGCGAAGAGCAGGTCACGCGCTCCGGGACGGCCGCCCTTGCGGTGCCAGCGGACCAGGCGCTCGCCCCGGGCCAGCTGGGCGACGAACTCCATCGTCGCCGTGCCGTCGTCGACCACGACCAGATCCCTGGCCCTGGTGATCGTCAGCAGCAGTTGTACGTAGCGGGAGAAGGGGTCGCCCATGACGACACGCTCGGCCCGGCGCAGCGGACCCGCCAGGCCGCCGATCGTGTGGAAGGGCGCGGTCGTCCCGCCCCGCGCCTCCTCCCAGCGCACCCGGTACCCCTCGTCCCGCGCCAGGTCGGCCATGCGGCGCAGCTGGCCGCGGGTCATCGGGTCGGTCGGGGACAGGACGACGACGGTGAGCTCCGCGCCGGCCGCCGGGTTCTCGCCGGCCACCGTCCGCCGTATCTGCACGGGCACGGACGGCACCGTGTCCGGCACGGCGCCGTGCAGGCGGTGCAGATGCGCCCACTCCAGTACGTTCAGCAGCTGGACCGGGCTCTCCACGAAGGCGAGCGTGCGGGGAGGGTGGCCGGCGTGACCGGCGCGGGGGCTCATCGGCGTACGACCGTCCCGTCGTAGGGCAATCCGTCAGTCAATCGGGGTGCTCAGACCGAGACGGGCTCGCCCGCGGCCGCGGCGATCTCCGCCTCGGCGACGACGCCGGCCACGCGGCGCAGCTTCTTCATCGGGCCCAGCTCGGAGTCGTAGACCTTCTTGACGCCGTCACCGAGGGAGGCCTCGATGGTGCGGATGTCGCGCACCAGGCGGGTGAGGCCCTGCGGCTCCACGGAGGCGGCCTGGTCGGAGCCCCACATGGCACGGTCGAGGGTGATGTGGCGCTCGACGAAGGTGGCACCGAGGGCGACGGCGGCGAGGGTGGTCTGCAGGCCGGTCTCGTGGCCGGAGTAGCCGATCGGGACGTTCGGGAACTCCTTCTCCAGGGTGTTGATCGCGCGGAGGTTCAGCTCCTCGGCCTTCGCCGGGTAGGTGGAGGTGGCGTGGCACATGAGGATGTTGTCGCTGCCCAGGACCTCGACCGCGTGGCGGATCTGCTTGGGCGTCGACATGCCGGTGGAGAGGATGACCGAGCGGCCGGTGGCGCGCAGGGCGCGCAGCAGCTCGTCGTCGGTGAGGGAGGCGGAGGCCACCTTGTGGGCGGGGACGTCGAACTTCTCCAGGAAGGCGACGGCCTCGGTGTCCCACGGGGAGGCGAACCAGTCGATGTTCCTGCTCTTGCAGTACTCGTCGATCTGGCGGTACTCGTCCTCGCCGAACTCCACCCGGTGGCGGTAGTCGATGTAGGTCATCCGGCCCCAGGGGGTGTCGCGCTCGATGTCCCACTGGTCGCGCGGGGTGCAGATCTCCGGGGTGCGCTTCTGGAACTTCACGGCGTCGCAGCCGGCCTCGGCGGCCACGTCGATCAGCTTGAAGGCGTTCTCCAGCTCACCGTTGTGGTTGATGCCGATCTCGCCGCAGATGTAGACGGGGCGGCCGGGGCCGACCTCACGCGAACCGAACGTGCGCAGACGGGAGTTGGTGGTCATCGGGGGATGTCCTTACTTGGGGAGGGAGTCGAGAGAGGGGCCGAGGATCCAGCTGGCGATCTCTCGGATCGCGCCGTCGCCGCCGTGGACGGTGGTGACCGCGCGGGCGGCGCCGCGTACGACGTCGTGGGCGCTTCCGACCGCCACGGGCCAGCCCACGAGGGCGAAGCACGGGAGGTCGTTGACGTCGTTGCCGACGTAGAGCACGCGCTCCGGCGCGATGCCCTGCTCCTCGCACCACTGTTTGAGGGCGAGGTCCTTGCGGTCGATGCCGTGCAGCACCGGGAGCTTCAGCTTCCGGGCGCGGGCGGCGACCACAGGGTTCTGTTCCGTGGACAGGATCAGCATCTTCAGGCCGCTCCTGCGCAGCGCCGCGATGCCGAGTCCGTCCCCGCGGTGCACGGAGACGAACTCCCGTCCGTCGGAGTCGATCAGCACCCGGTCGTCGGTCTGGGTGCCGTCGAAGTCCAGTACGACCGCGTCGACGTCGTCGGCGGTCGGCAGCGAACCGGGGCGGTCCGCGTCGAAGAGGGGCGCGAGGGCCCGGGCCCGGGCCAGGTCGTGCGGGTCGTCGATCTCCAGCACCCGGGCCGGGTCGGTGCGCACCAGCTCGGTGCGGCCGAAGAAGCGGTGGTTGTGCTCGCGGAAACCGGCCGCGTCCATCGCGTAGGCGGCGCCGGTCTCCAGCAGGTCCTGGGGGCGGTCCTGGCGGCGCGGGCGGAAGGACTTGTCGTGGTTGACGCCGTATCCGCCGGCCGTCTCCGGGGTGTTGATCTCGTCGGTGCCGTCCCGCCAGACGAAGCCGTGGAAGGCGGCGACGGTGACGGCCGTGTCGGCGCCGTTCTCGACGACCGCGGCGGCGACGCCGTCGATGTCCTCCCGGGCGATGAACGGGCTGGTGCACTGCACGAGCAGCACCGCGTCGACCGCCGAGCCGTGCAGGGCCTCGTGCGCGTCCATGGCGTGCAGGACCGCGGCCTCCGAGGTCGCCGTGTCTCCGGCGATGGCGGCGGGCCGCAGCACGACCTCGGCGCCGGCCTCGCGGGCGGCGGCCGCGATGGCCTGGTCGTCGGTGGACACGACGACGTCGGTCACCAGCCGGGTGGCCCGGCACTCGCGCACCGCACGCGCCACGAGCGGGATGCCGCCCACCGGCGCGAGGTTCTTCGCGGGTACGCCCTTGGAGCCGCCTCGGGCGGGGATCACCGCGAGCACCCGGCGCACCGAAGCGCCTTGGCCCGCTTCCGGGTTGGACATGGCTTCTACTCCTTGGACGAAGGTCACAGCTCTCCCATCCGCCGGATCACCGGAGCGACCCGCTGCACGCCGTGGCGGTAGGCGCCGCGCGCCGCCCGGCGCACGATCTGGCGGACGGGGCCGGGCGCCTTGTCGGCGGTGGGCGCGCCGGGCAGCGGGGCGCCGTCGGGGCCGAGGTGGTGGCGGGCCAGGATTCCGGGCAGGTAGCCGGGCGCGGACCGGGGGGTGTAGTAGGGGTTCAGGGGCGGCAGGCCGCCGGAGCGGTCCAGCAGTTCGGCGATGCGTTCGCGGGCGGTGTCGTACGCGGTGGCGTAGCCGCCTTCGCCGGAGGCGCTGCCCCCGGCCGCGACACCCTGCCGGGCCACCCACTCCTCGTCCGGCACCGGGCGGTGCCCGGCGTCCAGCTGGTCCCAGGAGGCGAGGCACCCGGAGCCGGTGAAGTGGTGGTTGCCGAGCACCTCGCGTACGCCGAGGTCGGTCAGGACGACCGTCGGGACACGCCGGTGCAGGGCCTCCAGGGCGGCCGTGGAGCTGACCGTGACCAGCAGGTCGGTGCGGTCGAGCACCTCGCCCATGTGACCGTAGACCAGCCGGAAGTTGGCCGGCAGGTCCTTGCCCTGGACGAGCTTCTGGTAGGGCAGCTCCTCGATGTGCGTGGTGTGTTCGCCGGGCTTGGAGCGCAGCTTCAGCAGCACCTCGCGCTCGGGGTGCCGGCGGGCGTGCTCGATCATGCGGTCGAGGAGGTAGACGCGGTCCCTGCGGTTGTCCGGGACGGACGGCTGGGCCGCGAACACGACCGTGTAGGGCTCGTGTCCGCCGGTGTACGGCTGCCCGTCGAGGAAGGGCAGCGCGACCTCGGTGACCGAGGAGGCGTCGGCGCCCACGCCCTCGTACACGGCCCGGAAGCGGTCCGCGTCGTGCCGGGAGTTGGCGAGTACGAGGTCCGCGCCGTGCCGCAGCAGCAGCCCGTCGGTGAGCTTCTCGTAGACGACGCCGACGTAGCCGGTGACCACGACGGGACGCCTGCCCGTACCCCAGGCGGCACGCAGTCCGTGCAGCATCGCCTGCACGCCGCCGCCGACCAGGGCGAGGACGAGGACGTCGTACGGCTCCTCGGCCAGCGCGCGGAGGAACTCCGGGCCGGTGACCTCGCGGAGCGAGTCCGCCTGGACACCGACCTCCTGGAGCTGGCGGGCTGTCGGGGTGGCGCGTCCCCGCAGGAGGTAGCCGTCGAGCCGGACCTCGGCATCCGCGGGGGTGAGACGCTGCGCGGTGAGCGCGCCCCACTTCCACCGGGTGTCGGAGTCCGCGAGGACGGCGACCCGCAGGGACTTCGTTGCACTTGCTGGCACGTCCAAGACGCTAGGAAGCCATTTCGAGGTTCCGCCCAACCCGAGCACAACAAACGGTTAACAGCACATCGCCGAATGGCGAATCGACCCGTGATCACACTGGAAATAGGCCTGGTTCACAGCTTCGCCACGTGTCGTTCACCCCGTATCAAGCAGGCCGTCAAGACGAATGACGGGCTTCGCCCTAACGTCCCTGACGTGGTCAAGCTCTCCGTCATCGTGCCGTTCTACAACGTGCAGCAATATGCGCCCGACACGCTCAGGAGCCTGCAGGCGAATGTGCGTGAGGACTTCGAATTCATTCTCGTCGACGACTGTTCCCGCGACGGGACACCAGAGATCCTCGCGCGCGCGGAGCGCGAGCTGCCGGGCGCGGTGCTCGTCCGGCACGAACAGAACGGGGGGCTGGCGACCGCGCGCAACACCGGGATCGACCGGGCGCGCGGCGAGTACCTGACATTCCTGGACGGCGACGACTGGCTCGCCCCCGGCTACTACGCGCAGCTGGTCGCGGCCATCGAGGGCCTGGGCTGCGACTTCCTGCGCACCGACCATGTGCAGTGCACCGCCCGGGCGCGCAGCGTGCACCGGGTGCCCGTCGGTCGGCGGAACGTGGTGCTGAACCCGCGTGCGGCGATCCTGCCCGCCGACCGGTCCACCTCCGTGGACTACGCCTTCGCCTGGGCGGGCGTCTACCACCGGAGGCTGGTGGACAAGGGGCTGCTGCACTTCACCGACGGTCTGCGCACGGCCGAGGACCGGCCGTGGATCTGGCGGCTGCACCGGGAGGCGGAGTCCTTCGCCGCGGTCGGTCTGCTCGGCGTGTTCTACCGGCGCGGAGTCGCCTCGTCGCTCACCCAGATCGGTGATGTGCGGCAGCTCGACTTCATTCGTGCGTTCGATCAGGTGATCGCGGAAACCGCCCAGGACCCGGACGCCGGCGAGCTGCTGCCGAAGGCCGTCCGCACCTATTGCGCGATCATCTCCCATCATCTGGGATCCATCGAAAGGTTCGAGCCGGCGGTGGCGAAGAAGCTGAAATCCCTGAGCGCCGGCGCCCTGCGGCGCATGCCGCAGGGCGTGCTGGACGAGGCGCTGGACTCCATGGACCTCCTGCGCGCCACCAAGCTGCGCCGGCTGCGCCGCCGGCCCGCCCCCGCGGGGGTCGCCGCGTGACCACTCAGATCTTCCAGGCGTCGACGCTGTACGGCACGGCCACGCTCGCCGCCGCCCTGGACTCCGGCTGCTTCCGCCCGGCCGACCGGCGGATCCTGCTGGTCTGCAACAACGCGACCACCCCCGAGACCACGCCCGGCCTGGACGAGATGCCCGGGTTCGAGCGGCTGCGCGACCGGTTCGACGAGGTGGTGTCGTACAACGCGGCGATCTCCCCGTTCCACCCGGGCGGCTGGGCGCCACGCCCGGACGACCTGCCGCTCTGGGAGCGCTATCTGCGCCACGAGTGGCGACTGGCCGACGAGGACGTGGAACTGGCCGTGGAGTCCATCCAGGTCAACCCGTCGCTCAGCCTCGCGCAGATCTTCACCGGCGCCCCGGTCACCGTCTACGCCGACGGCCTGATGAGCTACGGCCCCACCCGCAACAAGATGGACCCGCTGGTCGGCACCCGGGTGGACCGGGTGCTCCACCTGGACCTGGTGCCCGGTCTGGAGCCGCTGCTGCTGACGGAGTTCGAGGTGCCCGCCGAGGTGGTCGCGACGCCGGCCTTCACCAAGGTGCTCGCCGAACTCGCGCCGAGCGGCGACGGCCTGCCGGCGGTCGAGGAGCCGGCGCTGCTGCTCGGCCAGTACCTGTCCGCGCTCGACATCCTCTCCCCCGGGCAGGAGGAGGACCTGCATGTGCGGATGCTCGAGGGGGCGGCCGCGCTCGGGCACACCGAGGTGGTGTTCAAGCCGCACCCGTCCGCCCCGGCCCGCTTCACCCGCTCGCTGGAGCAGGAGGCGGTGCGGCTCGGGGTCGAACTGACCGTGGTGGACACGCCGGTGCTGGCCGAGGTGCTGTACCAGCGGATGCGTCCCGCGCTGGTCGTCGGCTGCTTCTCCACCGCGCTGCTCACCGCCTCCGCGCTGTACGGCCTGCCGGTCGCCCGGGTCGGCACCGATCTGCTGCTGGAGCGGCTGACGCCGTTCGAGAACAGCAACCGCATCCCGGTCACCCTCGTCGACGCGACTCTGCCGGAGCTGGGCGACCGGGCCGCCGTCGCCGGGCAGCGCCGGGGCATGGACGTGGCCGAGCTGGGCGCCCTGGTGCGTGCCGTGGGCTTCGCGATGCAGCCGAAGATCCTGCCGCGGCTGCGCCGGGAGACGGAGGCCTATCTCGCGAAGAACCTGAACGAGCGGACCCTGCGCTACTTCAAGCGCAAGCGTCTGACCTCGCTCGCGCTGCCCGGCGGGGTGCCGGCCCAGCTGTCGTTCATCCCGCGCAACGCGACGGTCCGCCGGATGGCCCGCAAGGCGCGCGGCCTGCGCCGGGTCGTGCGCCGCTGAGCGTCTTGTGCCGCGTTCGGGGCGGGCCCGGTCACCGGGCCCGCCCCGCCGTCGTCACCGGCCCAGAACGGTCCGGATCCGGGCCGCGTTGTCCTGTGTCGCCTTCCACAGCAGTTCCTGCCGGTCGTGCACGTCGGCCACGGTCCGGCCGTGGTGGTCGAGGATGTCCAGCGCCCGCTCGGTGAGCACCGCGCCGAGGTGCCTCTCGTGGACGGAGACGCCCCACTCCGGGCGCTCGATGTCACGCAGGAAGTACGCCATCTTCGGGTGCGAGATCAGGCTGACGACGGGCGTGCCGACCCCGAAGGGGATCATGCCGGCGTGCCCGCGCATGCCGATGACCAGCCGGGTCCTGGCGTAGGTCTCGCGGATCGTGTCGTTGCCGAAGTCGTACATCGGGATCACCGGCAGCGAGATCCCGTGCTCACGGCGCAGGTCGAAGGCGATCCGCTCGTCGTCCAGTGAGTGCGCGGCGCACCGGACCTCGGTGTGGGTGCCGATCGCGCGCACGGCCTTCGCCAGCTCGGCGAGGAAGTGGCCGTAGTCGTGGCCGAAGCGCAGGCCCGCGCGGTCGTAGGCGGCGTTCAGCAGCACCGTGTCCTCGCGGTGCAGCGGGTCGCTCCAGCCGGGCAGCAGCTGCCGCATGACCGTGGTAGGGCAGGGCTGGAAGACGACCTTGTCGTGCAGCTCCGGCGGGATGAGGGAGCGGACCCTGGCGATGGAGCCGTGGTTGCGCAGGCCGAAGAAGGCGGACCTCTCCACCAGCAGCCGTAGGCTCTCGTTGAACCGCCGGGCCCGGTACGACTGCCCGTCGAAGGCGTTGAAGCCGACCGCGAACACCATGATCGGCACGTCGATGGCGTTCAGGTGCTCGTCCGGGACGTTCCACTGCCAGGCGCTGTTGCCGTTGGGCATGGTGTCCGGGATGAACAGTCCCCCGCCGCCGATGACGAGGCCGCGGCGGGCGTTGACCCGCTCCACGGCCGCCTTGTCGAACAGCCGGTGGGCGTGGACGGAGTGCCAGCGCCGGGAGGAGGTGTCGGCACCGAAGGCGAGCCGGACGGTCTCGGGCAGCAGTTTGTCGCCCGCGTTGCCCTGCCGGTCCATGTAGAAGGCGACGTGGGCGAGCTGGTCCTCGGCGGCGCCCTGCTCCTGGGCCGGCACGGCGGCGGCGCGCTGGGCCCACAGCCGGCTGGAGCGGTGGGTGGGGTCGACGGAGAGGCCGGCCGTGGCGTACCGCAGGGCCTCGGCGTCGTCGCCGTGCACCCAGGCCGTCTGGGCGAGGCGGGCGTAGGCGGTGGCGGCCCGGTTGGGAGCGGCGGTGGCCATCAGCAGCTGGGTCCTGGCCTCCTCGTAGCGGGAGACGCTCTGCAGGGCGTGCCCGAGGATCTCGTGCGGCCAGGCCTCGTCCAGCGGGATGCGGACACCGCTCAGGATGTCGACGGCGTCCTGGTACTCGCCGGCCGCGATGTGCGCGGCGGCGACCTTGCGGGCGGCCTCGACGTCACCGGTGCGCCGCACGTGCGGCGTGCCGTAGTGCACCAGCAGGTCGTGGTGGTGGCCGCCCTTGGCCAGGTAGGCCGCGTGGAAGTCCGCCTCGTCCAGCTCGAAGTCGCGCCAGCGCTCCTCGGCCCGCGCGTATCCGGCCTCCCCGCCCTGCCAGGGCTTGTGCCGGCCGGTGAAGTGCAGGATCGCCGTGTCGTCCGGGACCGGGAGGTCGCCGGAGAGCCGCCGCTTGACGAAGTTGTAGCGGGCGTCCAGCCGCACGAAGTCACCGTCCAGGACGGCGTTGAGGATGCCCTGGTCGTGCTTGTCCAGCTCGTAGGCGCCGGTGCGCCCGGCCTGGTCGATCTTCGCGCAGAACGCGTCGGACAGGTACTCGCGCTGGATGACCAGCAGCCCGGAGTTCAGCTTGTGCCGCCCGTAGAAGAACTGCGGGACGGCCGCGAGCCCCTCGCGCAGCCTGAGCAGTTCGCCCAGGTCACCGAGGACGACCATGTCGGTGTCCAGGGTGATGACCGTGTCGTAGTCGCGGAGCTTGAAGACGTCGAGGATGAAGTAGGCCTTGCGCACCAGGTAGTTGTCCTGGTCGCCCTTGACGTAGGAGTCGTAGTGGCCGGCGTCGACCCGGCGCAGCACGATCCTGGGGTGCAGGGCGCGGATGCGGGCGACGGAGGAGGGTCTCAGGTCGTCGTGCAGGACGACGAAGTCCTCGCAGACGCCCGGGTTGGACAGGGCGAGGCTGCGCAGCAGGGCGAGGAAGCCGGGCAGGTAGTTCTCGTCCACGAACGAGGCGAAGGCGATGCGCCGCTTGCCGGTCAGCGCGTGCGCGGAGGTGTCCGGCACGGCCGGGCTCAGGGTGGTGGTCATCGCAGGGATATCCTCATGTCGGTCACGCTCTGGGCCCGGTCCATGACCCATGCCTTCTCGCTGGTGTACTCGTGCACGGAGGTGATGGCGAGCTTCATCGCCTCGGGCACCCGGTAGGCGCCGCTCTCGTAGAAGTCGAAGCCGATCAGGTCGAGCTTCGGGCTGACGTCCAGGAAGTCCAGCAGCCACAGCATGTTGAAGCCGGTGGTGGGGATGCCGGACCAGACGTCGCTCCCGAGCCGCCCGATGTTGCGGACGGGCCAGCGCAGCGACTCGTCGCCGAGGTATCGCTGGGCGCCGGGCACCAGGCGGGTGCGCAGGCTGTGCTTCCAGTCGCCGCTGACGCCGCCGAAGACGAGCCGGGTGGTCACCGGCTCGTCCCAGTTGAAGCCGTGCTTGTGGATCGTGGCGTGGATGTCGGTGCGGCCGCCGGTGTGCTTCGGGTCGATGCGGAAGGAGTTGAAGCGCACGACGAGGTCGTAGCCATCGATCTCGCCGCCCATCGCGCTCTCGCCCACCCGGCCCGAGTTGGCGATCAGGCAGACGGACTTGCCCGCGATCCGGTTGCGGAACTCGCCGAGGCCGATCCAGTGCACTCCGCCGAAGGTCGGGTCGGCGACCGGGCCGCGCATGCGGACGCGGCGCTGCTCGGCGTAGAGGGCGACGGCCTCGCCGAGCGCGGCGGGGTCCGCGCCGGGGACGCCGGTGAGCAGGTCCAGGTACTGGCTGAGCAGATCCTGCCGGTCGGCGACCGGGGCCTCGTCGGCGGCCAGGGCGAGCAGGGCGCCGACCAGCCGGGGCTCGGCCGCGTCCCAGTCGCCGAGGGCGTGCAGGGCGAGGCCCTCGGCCCATACGTCGGTGGCGGGGCCGGCGGCGAACTCCGCGGCGCGCGGGCACCGGTGCCGCAGCAGGTCCAGCAGTTCACGCTCGCGCTCGGCGGCCCGGTGCAGGCCGGCGATCCGGGCGGCGACGCCGAAGCCGTCCTGCGTGGTCAGCTCCAGGTAGCGCGCGTAGGCCTCGACGGCCTCGCGCTCCTCGCCGAGCGCCTCCAGGACGCGGGCGCGCAGCCGCCAGCCGGCCCGGGAGTTCTTGCGCTGGACGAGGACGGTGTCGCTGATCTGCAGGGCGAGGCGCAGCTCGTCGTCGTAGCCGCACTCAAGGGCCTTGCTGGCGACGGCGAGCAGGGCGTCCAGGAGGTCGTCGCCGATGCCGCCGGGCGGCGTGGGGGCGCCTTTGACGGCCCGCTTGAGCAGGGCGGTCGCGCCACCGGGCGGGGCGGGCACGGGGGCGGTGACGCCGGTGGTGCTGACCACCACGAGCAGTTTGCGCAGTTGCTCGGCCAGTTCCGCGCGGCGGCGGTCGAGGCTGCCGACGAGTTTGCCGCTGTGCACGGCACAGTCACGCAGGCAGTCGTCCAGCTCTCCTCCACGCACAGGCGTCCGCCGATTCTGGACCCTTGTCATAGCTCTCCTGTTTTTGCCAGGCGAATACGGCCTTTACGGCCGGCTGCCATGCGTTTGCCGAAACGTGGGGGTGGATGGAGAAACTAGGAAGGTAAAACGACGGGCGGGTTAACGAACTCGGACAGGTGAGCGAATGGTTGGACTGTCAACCAAGTCATTTCCGTGATTCGCCCAGGTGCCGGTGGTGCGGCCCCCTCATATCGGGGACCTTCACAAAAGAATCCGAGATGATCAGCTGCTCTTCGGGTAGGCGCCGAGCACCATGGCTCCTTCCCCCCTCACTCTCGCCGCCGATCCCGCTCCCCCCGTTTCCGGGACGGCCTCCGCTCCCCTCCCCGCCCGCCGGGGCCGGCTGCTCGCCCTGGACGGCCTGCGGCTCGTGGCCGCCCTGATGGTCTGCCTCTACCACTACGCCGGCCGCGGCGGCCCGGTCTCCGGGTCCTGGCACCAGACCCCGGCCGAGGTCTTCCCGACCCTGTCCAGGGCGGCCACCTACGGCTGCCTGGGCGTGCAGTTCTTCTTCGTCATCAGCGGTTTCGTCATCTGCATGAGCAGTTGGGGCCGCACCCTCGGCGACTTCTTCCGGTCCCGGGTCGCCCGCCTCTACCCCGCCTACTGGGTCGCCCTGGTGCTGGTCACCGCGGCGGCCGTCGTCCTCCCGGTGGTCGTCCACCCGGTCCGCCCCGACGAGTTCCTGGTCAACCTGACGATGCTGCAACAGCCCATGGGCGCGGCCCGCGTGCTGGGCGTGTGCTGGACGCTCTGGGTCGAGGTGCGCTTCTACGCCCTGTTCGCCCTGTTCGTCGTCCTGCGTGGCGTCACCTACCGCGGCGTCGTGCTGTTCTGCTGCGTTTGGACGCTGGCGGCGGTGGTGTGCCGCACGAACGGCAACACGCTGACGGACCAGCTGATCATGCCGGACTACGCCCCGTTCTTCGTCGGCGGTCTGGCGCTCTACCTGATCCACCGCTTCGGCGGCGACCTGCTGCTGTGGGGCATCGTCGCGGTGTCCTGGCTGCTCGGGCAGAGCAACGCCACGCGCGGTCTGTGGCACGCCGGCGCCCAGGGCGACTTCCACCGCGACCCGTGGGTCATCACGGCGATCGTCACCCTCGCCTTCGCCGCGGTCGCCGCCGTCGCCCTGGGCTGGACGGGGCGAGCGAACTGGTCCTGGCTGGTCACGGCCGGTGCGCTGACGTACCCGTTCTATCTGGTCCACGAGCACCTGGGCTGGTTCGTCATCCGGGTGCTGCACCGGGGTCTCGGGCTGCCGCCGTGGCCGACGCTCGCCCTGACCGTGTTCGGCATGCTGCTGCTGGCCCGGCTGATCCACCGGTTCGTGGAGAAGCCCTTCGGCCCCCGGCTGAAGAGGTCGCTGAAGAGGTCGCGTACACCGGGGGTTCCCGCCGGGTTCACCGTGGCGAAAGACGGCGGGACGTCCGGCTGAGCCTGCGGGGCCGGCCGGAAGTTGGGCTGCCGTTCATCTCGCCTTGGGTTTCGAACAGGCCATCGGGGCAGGCACCGTAGTGCCCTTGCCCCCACAGCACAGGCTTTCCGCAGGGATCACCGACTGCCGTACCGAGGGAGTGCCTCCGCCGCATGGCCACCATCCAGGAAGCGACACGACCGCCCCATCGCCTGGACGACGTCCCGGGCTGGTTCCCGGTGCTCGACCAGCTGCTCTTCGACTGGTTCCTGAGCAGGCAGGAGGCCGCCGGCACGCACGGCGACCTGCTGGAGATCGGGGTCTACATGGGCAAGAGCGCGATCTTCACCGGCCGCCATCTGCAACCGGACGAGAAGTACACCGTGTGCGACCTGTTCGAGGGCGACGCCCCGGACGACGCCAACCGGGCCGAGTCCGCCAAGTCCTACCGCGCGCTGACCCGGCGCCGCTTCGAGGACAACTACCGCGCCTTCCACGAGGCACTCCCCCGCGTGCTCCAGGGGCCCAGCTCCCTGGTGCCCGCCGAGATCGAGCCCCGCTCCTGCCGGTTCGTGCACATCGACGGCTCGCATCTGTACGAGCACGTGCACGCCGACATAGGGGCGGCGCGGGAGCTGCTGCTGCCCGACGGCATCGTGGTGCTGGACGACTTCCGCTCCGAGCACACGCCCGGCGTGTCCATAGCCACCTGGGAGGCCGTGCTCAACCGCGGCCTGCGCCCCGTCTGCCTGAGCACCCAGAAGCTCTACGGCACCTGGGGTGACCCGGAGCCGGTCCGTGAGGAGCTGATGACCATGGTGCGCGAACGGTCCGACTGCCACCTGAGCGTCCAGGAGGCCGCCGGGGACCGGATCGTCCGCCTGAAGTCCAAGGGGATGCCGGCGCCGGAGTTCCCGCTCTCCAGGTACGCCGAGGAGCCCGCCCCGGAGCCGCCCGCGAGCCCGGCACCGGCGCCCGTGGCACCACCGGCCCGCCCCGCGCCCCGGCCCGGCCGGCGGGCGCGCCGGATCGCCGTCGACCTGCTGCCGCCGGTCGTCACCAGGGCGATACGCAAGGCACGCACCGCCAGGGGCTGAACACCCACGGCCGAGGGGCGGCGGCGCGCCGGCCGCTCAGCCGATCCCGTACCGCGCCTCGATGCCGGCGATCACCAGCGCCAGGCCCTCCTCGAACTGCTGGTCGTAGTCGTCGAAGAGCACCTTCCCGGCCTCGGCGGTGAGCGGGAAGTCGGCCAGCCTCCGGGCACGTTCCTCGATCTCGTACCCCTGCCGGCGCTCGCCCGGCAGGGGCAGGACGCCCTGTTCCTCCGTGACGAAGCCGATGGTGAACATCGTGCCGGTCCGGGCCGCGTTGACCGCCTGGGCCAGGGTGAGACCGGTGGCGGTGAGGACCCTCAGATGCTCCTCCATCTCGCGGGCGTGTGCCGTGCCCGTGAACCGTGAGCCGCTGTAGACCTTGGCGCCGTCGCGGTAGCCGAGCAGCGCGGCCCGCAGCCCGCGATTGGCCTTCAGCAGCCGCTCCCGCCAGGTGTCCGCGGGATCGAGCGCGGTGCCGGCGACCATCCGCCGGTACATCTCCGTCGCCATCTCGTCCAGCAGCGCCTGCTTGTCCTTGAAGTGCCAGTACAGCGCGGGCGCCTTGACGTCCAGTTCCTTCGCGATGGCGCGCAGGGTGAGCCCGTCCAGGCCGACCTCGTTCAGCAGCCGCAGCGCGGTGTCCGCGACCCGCTTGCGGTCCAGGGGTGCTCGTCTCTCCGTCTCCACCCTTGACAGCTTAACAGCGTTAAGGGCACTCTCGTCAGCACGGAACTTAACAACGTTAAGGGGAATCGTGATGGATGTCCTGATCGTGGGCGCGGGCCCGACGGGTCTCACCC
This sequence comes from Streptomyces sp. NPDC048514, assembly GCF_043199955.1. Lineage (NCBI taxonomy): Bacteria > Bacillati > Actinomycetota > Actinomycetes > Kitasatosporales > Streptomycetaceae > Streptomyces > Streptomyces sp. NPDC048514. The sequence goes on from NZ_JBICWT010000004.1 coordinate 49,476, forward strand.
TCGGCATCGACCTCGCCCGGCGCGGAGTGGACGCGCTGGTGGTGGAGCGGACCGGGGGGCTGTTCCCCGGCTCGCGCGGCAAGGGGATCCAGCCCCGCACCCAGGAGGTCTTCGACGACCTCGGGGTGCTCGAGGCGATCCGGGCGGCCGGTGGCCCCTACCCCGCACGGATGATCTGGAAGGACGGCGAGCGGGCCGGCGAGGAGCCGATGTTCGAGAGGGTGGCGGCGGACGAGGGTGCGCCGTACACCGAGCCGCTGATGGTCGCGCAGTGGCGGACCCAGGAGGTCCTGTACGCGCGGCTGACCGAGCTGGGGGGCCGGGTCGCCTTCGGGCGCGAGGTGACGGGCCTGGAGCAGGACGCGGAAGGCGTGACCCTACGGTTCGCCGACGGCACGGCCGCCCGTGCGCGCTACGTCGTGGCGGCCGACGGCGGCCGGTCGGCCGTCCGGCGCACGCTGGGCGTCGGCATGGCCGGGGAGACCGTGGACCCCGCGCCGTTCCTGGTGGCGGACGTACGGGTGCGCGGGCTCGACCGGGACCACTGGCACACGTTCCCGAAGGACGACGGCAGCGGTGTGGCTCTGTGCCCGCTGGCCGGCACCGACGACTTCCAGCTGCAGGCCCGCCTCCCGGAGGGCACGGCGCCCGACCTGTCCCCGGACGGCATCCGCCGGCTGGTCGCCGGCTACACCCACCTCGGCTCCGACGACGTGACCGAGCTGCGCTGGGCCTCGGGCTTCCGGCCGCGCGCCGCACTGGCGGACCGCTTCCGCTCCGGCCGCGTCTTCCTCGCCGGGGACGCGGCGCACCTGCACTCACCGGCCGGCGGGCAGGGCCTGAACACCAGCGTGCAGGACGCCTACAACCTGGGCTGGAAGCTCGGCGCGGTGCTGCGCGACGGGGCCCCCGAGGCGCTGCTGGACACCTACGAGGAGGAGCGGCGTCCCAATGCCGCGGCCATGCTGGGCCTGACGACCGGGGTCCACCGCGGCGAGGTGCGGCGGGGCGGGGCGACGGTGCAGCTCGGACTGGGATACCCGGACTCGTCCCTGAGCGCCGAGACGCGCGCCGCCCCTGCGGGGGTGCGGGCGGGCGGCCGGGCACCCGACGGCACGGTGGACGGCGTACGGCTCTTCGACACGTTCCGCGGGCCGCACTGGACGCTGCTGGGCGCGCCGGCACCGGCACCGGGCGTCAGGGCGCTCCCGGCGGCCCCGGAGTCCTACGGCACCGGTGTCTTCCTGATCCGCCCGGACGGCTACGTCGGCTGGGCGGGCGGGACGGCGGCCGGCGCGGACGCGTATCTGGCCCGGTTCGGCCTGCGCCGAGGCCGCGTGCCGTGCGCCTAGGCGCCGGCCAGCGACAGCTTCACCGCGAAGCCGAGGAACAGCGCGCCCGCCGCCGAGGTGGCCGTCGCCGACAGCCGCCTGCGGCGGCGGAAGGCGGCGGCGAGCCGGGTGCCGCCGAAGATCAGCGCGCTGAGGTACAGGAAGCTGGCCAGCTGGGCGAAGGCGCCGAGGACGACGAAGGAGAGGGCCGGGTAGGCGTAGCCCGGGTCCACGAACTGCACGAAGAAGGCGACGAAGAACAGGATCGCCTTGGGGTTGAACAGGCTGACGACGAGGGCCCGGCGGAACGGCCGTTCCTCGGCTTCCGCGGCCTGCCCGGCGTCCGCCACGGCAGGTTCCCGCCGGGTCCGCCACATCGCCCACGCCGCCCGCATCATCCCGATCGCCAGCCAGGTCAGATAGCCGGCGCCGGCGTACTTCACGATCCCGAACAGCACGGCGTTGGCCTGCAGGAGGGAGGCGACCCCGGCCGCCGACAGGGTCATCAGCACGGTGTCCCCGCACCACACACCGGCGGCGGCGGTGTAGCCGGACCGCACTCCGCGGCGGGCGGCGACGGAGAGGACGTAGAGCGAGTTGGGACCGGGCAGCAGGACGATCAGGACCAGGCCTGCCAGGTAGGTGGGGAGATCGATGACGCCGAACATGAGAGGGAGTGTCGCACGGCGGTACGACATCGAGTCGGCCCCGTCCAACAGACGGCCGTCACACCCCGGCAGACGTCGGCCGGAGCGGGAAGCGACCGGAGGCGGCAAGGGGCCGGAGGCGGGAAGCGGCGGCAAGGGTCCGGAGGCCGGAAGCGGCGGCAGGGGGCCGGAGGCCGGAAGCGGCGGCAGGGGGCCGGAGGCGGGAAGCGGCGGCAGGGGGCCGGAGGCGGGAAGCGGCCGGAGGCGCGCGGCACACGGTCGGCCCCGGTTCGGCGGGCGGACGTCAGACGGTGGGCCGGGATCGGCGAGCGGACGTCGGCCGGCGGGCGGACAGCCGGGAGTCGGGCGGGGTCGATGAACCGTCGTCATCCGGTGGGCCGGGATCGGCCGGCCGTGGGATCAGAACGCGTCGCTCGGTACGTAACTTCCCCAGACCTCCCGCAGCGCCCCGCACACCTCCCCCACGGTCGCCCGCCCCCGCAGCGCCTCCTTCATCGGATACAGCACGTTGTCCCGGCCCTCGGCCGCCTTCCGCAGCGCGTCCAGAGCCGAGTCCACCGCCCTCTGGTCCCGCTCGGCCCGCAGCAGGGCCAGCCGCTCCACCTGCCGGGCCTCGATCGCCGGGTCCACGCGCAGCGGCGCGTACGGTTCCTCCTCGTCCAGCCGGAAGCGGTTGACGCCGACCACCACCCGCTCACCGGAGTCGGTCTCCCGCGCGATGCGGTACGCGTTCCGTTCGATCTCGGCCTTCTGGAAGCCCCGTTCGATCGCCGCCGCCGCGCCGCCCAGGTCCTCGACCCTGCGCATGAGGTCGACGGCCGCCTCCTCCACGTCGTCCGTCATCCGCTCCACCGCGTAGGAGCCGGCGAACGGGTCCACCGTCGCCGGCACGTCCGTCTCGTGCGCCAGCACCTGCTGGGTCCGCAGCGCGAGCCGCGCGCTCTTGTCGGTCGGCAGGGCGATCGCCTCGTCGAAGGAGTTGGTGTGCAGGGACTGGGTGCCGCCGAGGACCGCGGCCAGGGCCTGGACGGTGACCCGGGCCAGGTTCACCTCCGGCTGCTGCGCCGTCAGTTGCACGCCGGCCGTCTGGGTGTGGAAGCGCAGCATCAGCGACTTGGGGTTGCGGGCGCCGAACTCCTCCCGCATCACCCGTGCCCAGATCCGGCGCGCCGCGCGGAACTTGGCGACCTCCTCGAGCAGGGTCGTACGCGCCACGAAGAAGAAGGACAGGCGCGGGGCGAAGTCGTCCACGTCCATGCCGGCCGCCACCGCGGTAAGGACGTACTCGATGCCGTCGGCGAGGGTGAAGGCGACCTCCTGGACGGGGGAGGCGCCCGCCTCGGCCATGTGATAGCCGGAGATCGAGATCGTGTTCCACTTCGGGATCTCGGCGGTGCAGTACCGGAAGATGTCGGCGGTCAGGCGCAGGGAGGGCTTGGGCGGGAAGATGTACGTGCCCCGCGCGATGTACTCCTTCAGCACGTCGTTCTGGATCGTGCCGGTCAGGCGCCCGGCCGGGACCCCCTGCTCCTCCGCGACCAGTTGGTGGAGCAGGAGCAGCAGTGCCGCGGGGGCGTTGATCGTCATGGACGTCGACACCTCGCCGAGCGGGATACCGCCGAACAGCACCCGCATGTCCTCGATCGAGTCGATCGCCACGCCCACCTTGCCCACCTCGCCGTGGGCGAGGGGCGCGTCGGAGTCGTGACCCATCTGGGTGGGCAGGTCGAAGGCGACGGACAGGCCGGTGGTGCCGTGCGCGATCAGCTGCCGGTAGCGGGCGTTGGACTCGGCGGCCGTGCCGAAGCCCGCGTACTGGCGCATGGTCCAGGGGCGGCCGGTGTACATGGTCGGATACACCCCGCGGGTGAACGGGTACGCGCCCGGCTCGCCCAGCTTCTCGGCCGGGTCCCAGCCGGCCCGCTCCGCCGGCCCGTAGACCGGCTCGATCGGCAGACCCGACTCCGACTCACGTGCCATGGATGCCTCCGCAGGACGTCTCGCTCCCCCCTCACCATGCCCCGTAGTTCGGCGGCGGTCACGCGGGGAAACATCCCCCGCATGAGGATCCCGGGCCCGCTCGCCGCCGTACTCGCCTCGGCCGCCGCTCTCGCGGCCCTCTGCGGCTGCACGGTGCAGCCCACGGAGGCCGACGGCAAGCACGGCCTGCCGGTGCGCATCCGCATGCCGTCGGACCGGGGCACCGAACCCACCCGTACGGCCCCGGGCGCGCCCGGCGCGGCGGCGGCGCGCGTCCTGTGGTCGCGCGGTGACAGCGGGCCCGGCGTACGCGAACTGCAGGCGCGGCTGCGCCAGGTGGAGTGGCTGTTCGACGGTCCGACGGGGTCGTACGACGATCTGACCGAGCGGGCCGTGCAGGGCTTCCAGGGCAAGCGCGGGCTGCCGCGGACCGGCGCGACGGATGCCGTGACCTGGCAGCGGCTGCTGGCCATGACCCGGCCGCCGGGGAAGTGGGAGCTGTACCTGATGGGCGGTCAGCCGGCCGGGGCGCCCGATCCCCGCTGTCTGTCCGGGCGGGTGCTGTGCATCAGCAAGACCACCCGGACGCTGCGCTGGATGGTGGACGGGCGGACCGTGTCGACGGTCTCCGTGCGCTTCGGCACCCAGTACACCCCGACCCGGGAGGGTGTGTTCCACATCTACTGGAAGTCACGGCATCATGTGTCGACCCTCTATCACTCGCCGATGCCGTACGCGATGTTCTTCAGCGGCGGCCAGGCGGTGCACTACTCGTACGACTTCGCGGCGCGCGGTTACGCGGGGGGCTCGCACGGATGCGTGAACGTCCGGGACGAGACGGAGATCGCCCGGCTGTTCGCGCAGGTCCGGATCGGCGACAAGGTCGTCGTCCACTGGTGAGGGCCGGGCCGCGGGGTACTGCGGGGGACGCGACGCCCTGTTCCGGCACGTCGATCTTGGGGCGCGGGCGGGACCGGGGGAACGTGTCCCGCCCGCGCCGGGTGCACGAGCCGTAGGTACGGGGGGAACCCCGGCTCAGTGCGACGGCCGATGACCAGTCGGCTCACTCAGTACTGCGCCGTGGGCTCCAGAAACGTCACACCTGGCGCGGAAATTTTTCCCCAGGCTCACGAAACCGCAGTTCAGAAGCGCTCTGCGCCCTTCACGGCGCGGTGTGTGCCCTTCACGGCGCGGTGTGTGCCGGACTCGGCGCGGAGGTCGGTGAGGTCGCCGGGGTGGCGGGGGGCGCCGGGTGCCGAGCGGGGTGGCCGGGGCGGGCGGCCGGGGCGAAGGCGGAGGGAGCGGGCAGGGCCTCGTGGCGCCGGTCACCGCCGCCGTGACGCCGGTTCCTGCCGCCGTGACGCCCGTGCTCGCTCCGGGCCCTGCCGGGGTGTGCGTCCTCGTCGCCGCCCCGGTCGTCGCCCTTCTCGCCGCCGTCGCCCCGGCCCTTGCCCGTGCCATGGCCCTTGTCCCGGTCCCTGCCCTTGCCGTGGGTCCTGTCCCGGTCCTTGCCCGTGTCGCCCTTGCCGCCGTTCGTGGGACCGGAGAAGGGGCCCCCGACGGCCAGGACGACCTTGCAGAACTTGTCGACGCGCGCCGAGCCGCCCGCCAGGTTCGCCAGGGCGCGCTTGCGGCCGGCGTCCAGTTCCGTGCCGTCCCTGAGGGCCCGGCAGGACTTGGCGGCGGCCGGCGAGCCGGGGCCGGGGCTCCGGGAGGGCGCGCCCGAGCCGGTGTCGGCGCCCGGGCCCCTGCCCCCGTCCGGTCCGGCGGCCTCGTCGGAGGTGTCGCCCCGGGACGTGGACGCGCCCGAGCCGCTCGGCGCCCCGGGGCCGCCGCCGTACGTGGCGGGCGGAGAGGCGGAGTCGAGCGGCTGCGCGGAGGTCCCGGCGGTGACGGACGCGGCGGGCCCGGGGTGTTCGTCACCGAACGGCGCGGGCAGCACCCCGCTGCCGGCGGCGACGGCGACCCCGCCGAGCGTGCCCGCGACCACGGCGGCCGCGAGGGCGAGGCGCACCGGACGGGCCCGGCGGGGGCGCCGGGCAGGGATTCCGCTACGGGCCGGCCCGGCGATCCGCACCAGGCCCACCTCGCCGTCGTGGACGGGCGCGCCCGCGCGCCGGCCCGGGGCGCCGTCGGCGCGGGCCGTGGTGGCGCGCTCGGCCTCGGCCGCCTCACGGACCTTACGGAACGCGGCCAGGGCGGCCTGCTCACCGGGGAGTTCGCCTGGGGCGCGGGACGCCTCCGCGGACAGCGCACCGAGCACCCTGGAGAGAGGTTCGGCCTGGTCACGGCCGGAGGCGTCGACGGCTTCCAGCGGCTCACCGCGCAGCAGGCGTTCTGCCGTCGACCGGTTCAGCCACTCGTATCGCTCGTCGGCCATCACATGTCCTTCTGCGTCCGCGCACGCGTATGCGTCACAGTTGCGGACGTCACCGCGCGACGACGCGGTTCTCGCTGGGGCGGCAGCCCGTCGAGGCCGCCCGCCGATTCCGGATCGTCGCCGAGCAGCTCCGCGAGCCGCTTCAGGCCCCGGTGCGCGGCGGTGCGTACCGCGCCGGCACGTTTGCCGAGCGTCTCGGCGGCGGTCTTGGCGTCGAGCCCCATCACCACCCGCAGGACGACCGCTTCGGCCTGGTCCTGCGGGAGCCGGGCGATGAGGGAGAGCGCGCTGCCGGTGGCCAGGGCCTCGATGGCCTCACCCGCCGTGTCGGACTCGGCGGCCCGAGCGGCCAGTTCCGTCTCGTCGCCGCCTATGGCGGGGCGGCGGCCGCGCATGCGTATGTGGTCCAGGGCGCGATTGCGGGCGATCCGGGCGGCCCAGCCGCGGAACCGGTCGGCGTCGCCGCTGAACCGGTCGAGGTCGCGGGCGATCTGGAGCCAGGCCTCGGACGCCACGTCCTCGGCGTCGGGGTCGCCGACCAGCGTGCGCACGTATCCGAGCAGGCGTGGATGAACCGCGCGGTACACCGCACGGAAGGCGGTCTCGTCACCGTTCTGTGCTGCACGTACTGCGGCGGTCAGCTCCGCGTCGTCCCCCAGCACCGCACTCCCTTTAACGCCTGTCTTCGGTCGGCGCGAAAGGCACGTTACGGCGTGAAACCGCTACCCGTCCATGTCTGTAGAAGATGCAACTAACTCGTGACCAGGTACGAATGTGCGCAGGGTGAGCTTCGGGCGTGGCGGGGTGTGACAGAAAACGCACTCATGGCGCTGAGGAAGATACGGGCCGTGCACGGTCCGTACGCGCGACGGCCGGGGCCTCTCCTGTGGGGGGTGGCGGCCCCGGCCGTTGCCCTCACCGGTACGGCCGGCGAGCGCCGGCGTTCCGCCCCGGCGGGCCCGCCGCAGTGGGGTTTCCCGTCAGCGAGAGCCGTCCGCACGGCCGTTCGGGGCCCAGTCGTCACGGGGCCGGGTCCGCGCCCGGTGCACCCCCGCCGCACGGGCGGCGCGGAAGGCGGCCACGGCCCGCCGCTCGGCCTCCCGCTCCCGTTCGGGTGCGCCGCCGCCCGCACGCAGTGCCGCACCGAACCGCGTCTCGATTTCGGGCAGTCCAGGCCGTCCGGGGACGGGTTCGGGCAGTCCAGGCCGTCCGGACCCGGGTTCGGGCAGTCCAGGCCGTCCGGGGACGGGTTCGGGCAGTCCAGGCCGTCCGGGGACGGGTTCGGGCAGTCCAGGCCGTCCGGGGACGGCGGACGGCCCGCCTGTGCCGTGCCGTCGCATCATGTCCGCCACCGGTCCCGTCCTCGTCCCGTACGCCGGGCCGTTCGTCCCACGGTCCTGTCCGCTCACTCCGGCTCCCCCAGCGCCCGGGGCTCCGCATCCGTCACACCCGCGCCCGCCGCACCCGGCACACCCCTGTCCGCCCCGTCCGCCGCGTCCGCCGCGCCCCCGTCCGCCGCGTTCGGCAGGCCGAGTTGCCGGGCCAGCCGGCGCAGCCCGCGGTGGGCGGCCGTGCGGACCGCGCCGGGACGCTTGCCGAGGACGCGTGCGGCGGCCGGCCCGTCGAGGCCGACGACCACCCGCAGCAGCACGGCCTCGGCCTGGTCCCGCGGCAGCGCCCGCACCAGCTCCAGCGCCCGCTCGGTGGACAGGGACTCCAGGGCCTGGTCGTGCGTGCTGTGCCGGCCGGGCAGGTCCAGGGCGGCCTGGTCGAGCGCGGCCGCCCGGGGCCGGGTACGCCGGCGGCGCAGCTGGTCCAGAGCGCGGTGCCGGGCGATGGTCGCGGTCCAGCCGCGGAATCCGGCGCCGTCGCCCTTGAACCGGCCGAGATCCCGGGCGATCTCCAGCCAGGCCTCGGACGCCACGTCCTCGGCGTCGTCGCCGACCAGACCCCGCAGATAGCCGAGCAGCGCGGGCTGCACGATCCGGTAGGCCACCGCGAAGGCGGTCTCGTCCCCGGCCTGGGCCCGCGCGACGGCCGCGCCCAGCTCCGCGTCCCGCGGTCGCGGCCGGCGTTCCCCTCCCTGGTCCAAGACCGTCCTCGTCCGTGCCCAGTTCGGGCCGCCGCGTGGCGCGCCCCCCGGGGTGCGCCTGGCTGCGGCCGTGTCCGCGTCCTCCACGGTCATCAGCGCCGGGCCACACGGAAGTGTCACAGCGGCCCTGGGCACGCGCGACGGCAGTCCTCGTGCCGGTTCCCTCGTCACGGGCCGGTGTCCGCCACGTCCACGCCGGCGTCCGGTACGCCTGCGCCGGATTCCGGCACGCCTGCACCGGTTTCCGGTACGCCTGTGCCGGTTTCCGGTACGCCTACGCCGGCGCGCCCCCGCCGGACCGGATCAGGCCGGGGTTGTCGCGTCCCGGCACAGCAGGCGCAGCGACCCGTGACCGCCGAAGCAGCGCCGGGCCTCGTCGATGGGGTCCCACAGCCGGCCGTCCGGGGTGCGCACCCAGTACTCCCCGCCGGTCGCCCACCACTCGGCGCCGGCCCGGCGCACGATCACCTCGCCGGCGTAGGCGCCGAAGGCGCGCAGTTCGGTCTCCACCGCGACGTACGGCGGCCGCTCGTGGCGTATCTCCTCGATGATCCGGTCCACCCGCCACAGGCTCTGCGCCGAGTAGTCGAGCCGTATCCGCGCTCCCTCGCGCATGGTCGCGACCACGTCCGCCGCCCACCGCACGGGCTTCGCCGCGGCGTGCGGCCTGATCTGCTGCTGTGCTGTCACGTACTGGGCTGTCACATAGGGAAAAGCGGCCTGGGAGGGGTATCCGTCACGGAATTCCGGCGCGTTTCGCCAACCGGCGCAGGACCGCCCCATGTCCACCGCACGACAGTCACAGGACCCGCCCGGCCACGGGGTTTGAGCCGCCGAAGCGCCCTTTCCCCGGGTCTGCCGGCGGCGGGAGTCCGGGCGCGCGGGGCCCTCCGCGGCGGAGTCCCGCGCTCGGGGGTCCCCGGCTTCGGAGTCCTACTCTCCGGCGTCCGCGGTCTCCGCCGTGCCCCGGGCCCGGCGGGAGACCACCGCGCGCAGTACCCGGCGACCCTCGACCGAGACCTCCAGGGCGTGGCGCAGGCCGTTCGCGCCGTGGCCGGCGAGGAGTTCCAGGACGGCGATCTGCCGGCGCAGCTCGGCGGCGACCAGCGGCCGGAGATCCTCCGTGGCACCCGCGCGCCCGGCGTCGAGGCCGCCCTCGTCCGTGCTGCCGGTGGCGGGGTCGAGCAGCCGGTGGACACGCAGGGAGGCGACCGAGCAGGCGTCGGCCCAGGGCCTCACCGTGCCCGCGGTGCGCTCGGTCGGGGCGGCGTCCAGCATGCGGCGGGTGAGCCGGGCGGCCTCGTCCTCGGCGGCCGGTGCGGTACCGAGCGCGGCGCGCGCCTTGTCCAGGCCGCCGCCCCAGTCGGAGTTGTCGGCTAGGGCCGCCCACAGCGGGCGCAGCAGTTCGTCGTCACCGCCGAGCAGGGGCAGGCACCGATCCAAACAAGCCAAGCCGCTGGCCGCCAGTCCGCGCTCGTCGGCCTGTGCGATCAGTTCCACCAGGCTCATGAAAGCCTCCCTCGCCAGGGCACCGCCCGGTACGGAGCCCGCACTTCCCCTTACTGCGTGCGACGGCCCGGGAGTGTCACTGTCGAAGGGTTTCAGCCAAGCACCGGGGACGGCGGCGGGCCCTCGAGCACCTTGCGGCCCTGCATGGCGGTCAGTTTGAGGACCACCACGGCGCAGAGCACGGCGCCCGCGATGTCGAGAGAATCGCCGACGAGCATCAGCCGGGCCGCGTCGCGCATGTCGGCCGCCGTCCCGGCCCGCTCGGACCGGGAGGACGCGAACCGGCCGGCGACGAGGGAGACGAGCCACGTCGCCCACCAGGCGTTGACCACCACGTGCCCGGCCCATCCGTCCCGGGGGGCGCTGGCGTCCCAGCTGTCCAGGACGATCCGGCGGGGGAACCACAGGTTCACGACCGGGCAGAACCAGCCGGCGATCGCCCAGCCGCGCTTGAGGCTGTGCCGGGAGGCGTCGAACACCTCGGCGTTCACCCTCACCCGCCACAGCCAGCACAGGTAGACGGCCATGGTCGCCAGCATCGTGATCGTCTGGGCGACACCGGCGGCGCTGTAGAGCATGTCGGCACGGTCGATCCGGTGCGCTACGTCCGCTCCGCCGAGGCCGTCCGCGAGGTCTCCCGCGACGGCCTCCGTCGTGCGGTCCGCGAGGACGGCGAACAGGTCGGCCACGACGACGAGCCCGAGCAGGGCGGCGGTGGCCCGGCCGAGTACGGCCGGTGAGCGCAGCCAGGCGCCGTGGGGCGCCCCGGCGTACGGCGGTGCCTCGTGAGGCGGTGCGGGCGGCGGCGTGTCGGCGCACCGGTGACACAGGGTGCTGCCGGACGTCGCGGTGAAGTCGCGACAGCGCACGCAGATCATGCTGGGGATCCCCCGGGAACGGACGGAACGGGAAGGACGAGGGAACCCACGCGGCTCGCGGGCTCTCTCCCCTGAGCCCGGCGCGCGTGGGGAACCAGCGGAACCTACGTTCCGGGACCGGCCTCCGTCCACTCGGTCGTCCACTCGGTTCCCGGCGGGTGCCTCAGCCCAGCCGGTCCGCCAGCTGCTTGAAGTCGGCCCAGGTCAGTGCGGGCTTGCCCGGGTCCCACAGCTTCTGCGCGGTGGCCCGCAACGGCATCCGGATCCCGGCGGCGACCTGGTCCTGCGTCTGCGCGTTCGGGAAGTCGCCCCACACGGCGAACGTCCCGCCGAGGATCTGCCCGTCGTAGCGCGCCGGCACGGCGGTCGTGCCGCGCACCACCCGCGGGTTCCACTGCTCGTAGATCCGCTGCCCCGTCGGATACACGAAGGTCTGCGGCTGCCCGAGCACGTAGTACAGGAACTCGTCGTTGTAGTTGATCATCTTCCGCCCCGCGCCCAGATACTCCACCGGCTCCCGGGCGCCGATCTCCTTGCCGGTCCAGTAGGCGACCTGGAGGTCCTTGGCGGGCTGTACGGAGGTGCCCCGGAAGAAGCCGTCGTTCCAGGCCCGGATCGTCTTGTCGTGGGCGCGGACGGTGCCGGCCCGGTCGTTCAGCCAGCCCGTGGTGAGGTCGGCGACGGTGCCGCCGGAGCCGTAGGCCCGCCGTGCCGCCGCGGCCAGCTGCGGATAGGACGCCTGCGGGTCCTTCACCGTCAGCGCCTGGTACTCGTCGCCGCCGAGATGCCACTGGCCGCCGGTGAACAGGCCCGCGTACTCGTTCAGCAGATCGTCGACGATCTTCGCGGCGGCCGGCTTCGAGATGTCGACGGCGCCCCGGGTCGCCACCCCGTTCGCGTTGCGCAGCTGCAGGTCCGGGTGGGCGGCGATGACGGCGCCCAGGTGGCCCGGCGAGTCGATCTCGGGCACGACGGTGATGTGCCGGCTGTTCGCCAGGTCCACGATCCTCTTGACCTGCGCCTTGGTCAGATGGTCCTTGGAGACGATCTCGGGGTGGGTGCCGGATTCGATCCGGAAGGCCTGGTCGTCGGAGAAGTGCAGCCCCAGCTCGTTGTACTTCAGGTCGCCCAGCTCGCGGACGCGGTCCTCGATCCAGGCCTCGCTGTACGGCTTGCGCGCGATGTCCACCATGAACCCGCGCACCGGTTTGGCGGGCTCGTCCCGCACGACCCCCTCCGGAGCCGTGCCGCCGCCGTGGACCTCCTGCTTCAGCGTGCGGGTGCCGTAGAAGACCCCGGCCTGGCCGGGCCCGCGTACGTCGACCCGCCCGTCGCGGACGGTCATCGTGTACGACTCCGGGTTCCCGCCGCCGCCGAGCGCGAGCCGTACGTCACCGGCGCGCACGTCGTCCTTCTTCCCCGCGTAGGCCAGCCCCAGCTCGCCGGCCAGCAGCTTCCCCTCGTCGGCCAGGCCGGCGTCGGCGACCACCACCCGCTCGCCCCGCTGCGGCTTCCAGCCGGGGCCGCGCGCCGGGGTGTGGGAGCGGACCGCGGGGATGGTGTGCGGTGCCTGCGACAGCGGATAGGACCGGCTCGGCGACGGACTCGCCGACGGTGCGGCCTCTCTGCCGGCGTCGGCACCGGAGACCCGGGCGGAGGACTGCCGCGTACCGCCCTTCGCGTTCGCGTCGTCGCCGTTCGCCGAGGCCCACACGCCCACGCCGGTGCCGAGCGCGACGGTCCCGACGAACGCGGCGGTCACCACCGCGCGCTTCCGTATCACCTGCTGCGCCGTACCCCGGCGCTTGTGCTGGGTCACTCTGCCAACGTACGACCGATCGCCGCCTTATTCGTCACCCAGGCATCCCGAAACTCTTCCGTCCGGGTGAAATTCGGGCATCGTGCGGACACACAGTGACCATTCTCGATAACCTGACGACACACCTTTCACAGCATCCCCTGCCACACCGCATGTGACGCGAGGACCCACGCTGCCCGCCCACCGCCTTCCGTATCTCCCCACGCCCCTCGGCGCCTTCAACGGCGCCCCGGCCGACGAGGCCCGTGCCCTTCTGCTGCACTGCCTGCACAGCCTGCGCTGGGCCCACCGGCTCGCGGAGCACCGCCCCTACCCCGACCTCGGCGCCCTCCTGGCCGCCGCGGACGAGGCGGCCTACGACCTGTCGCCGGCCGACCTGTCGGAGGCGCTGGCCGGGGAGTCGCTGCCCGAGCTGCCCGAGGACGCCTACTCGGCGGCCCACATGGCGCTGAGCGCGGCGAACGCGGCCTACGAGGCCAGATTCGGACACGCGTTCGTCATCTTTCTGGGTGATGTGCACCCGGACGAGGCCCTCGATCGCATCCTGGAAGCGATCCGATCACGATTGGCGAACGATCCCGAGGAGGAGCGGGTCATGGCCGCGGAGGAGCTGCGGCGCCTCGCGAGGGGCCGGCTGGAGGAGCTCTTGAAGGCCGCGGGAAGCTGCGCGACCGGCCACAACGCGCCCGCGGCGGGTAAATGACGCCGCATACCTACCCGAATGCCGCGTCTCTAGCCCGTCCGGTGCCACTTTGATCACACAGTCAGGCCCCCCGTCGGGCACGGCGCAGCGCCTCGCTACGATGCTGGGGGCCGGTGGACCGTACCCGGCCGGGCCCGACCGACAGTGAAGCCGGCGCGGCCCTAGTCCCCGCTCCCGGAGGGTTCTTCCGTGCCGGCTGGAACGCTGTACCGCGGCCGGGAAGGAATGTGGTCCTGGGTGGCTCATCGAGTCACCGGCGTCCTCATCTTCTTCTTCCTGTTCGTCCATGTCCTGGACACCGCTCTCGTGCGTGTCTCCCCCGAGGACTACGACAAGGTCGTAGCCACGTACAAGACACCGATCGTCGCGCTGCTGGAGTACGGCCTCGTCGCCGCCGTCCTCTTCCACGCTCTCAACGGCCTGCGCGTCATCGCCGTCGACTTCTGGTCGAAGGGCCCGCGCTACCAGAAGCAGATGCTCTGGTGCGTCGGCGTCCTCTGGCTCGCCCTGATGGCGGGGGCGCTCAAACCCGTCCTCGGCCACGCCGCTCGTGTTCTGTTCGGGAGCTGACGCGCATGTCCACGACTGAAATCGCCTCCGGAGTCGGCCCCGTCGAGGGCGCCCCCGTGTACACCGTCGACAACCCCGCCCCGCTCATCGAGGCGCCGCGCAAGCGCACCAAGAAGTCCCCGAAGTCGACCCGGGGCAACTTCGAGATGGCGGCCTGGCTGTTCATGCGCCTGTCCGGCATCGTGCTGGTCGTCCTGGTCATCGGCCACCTGCTGATCCAGCTGGTGCTGGACGGCGGCGTCTCCAAGATCGGCTTCGCCTTCGTGGCCGGCCGCTGGGCGTCCCCGTTCTGGCAGGTCTGGGACCTTCTGATGCTGTGGCTGGCGATGCTGCACGGTGCCAACGGCCTGCGTACGGTCATCAACGACTACGCCGAGCGGGCGAACTCCCGGCTGTGGCTCAAGGGCCTGCTCTACACCGCCACGGTGTTCACCATCCTGCTGGGCACGCTGGTGATCTTCACCTTCGACCCGAACATCCGCTAGGCACGGGGCTGCGAGAATCATGAAGATCCACAAGTACGACACCGTCATCGTCGGCGCCGGCGGCGCGGGCATGCGCGCCGCCATCGAGGCGACGAAGCGCAGCCGCACCGCCGTGCTGACCAAGCTCTACCCCACCCGCTCCCACACGGGCGCCGCGCAGGGCGGCATGGCCGCCGCGCTCGCCAACGTGGAGGAGGACAACTGGGAGTGGCACACCTTCGACACGGTCAAGGGCGGTGACTACCTGGTCGACCAGGACGCCGCCGAGATCCTGGCGAAGGAGGCCATCGACGCCGTCCTCGACCTGGAGAAGATGGGCCTGCCGTTCAACCGGACCCCGAACGGCACCATCGACCAGCGCCGCTTCGGCGGTCACTCCCGCAACCACGGCGAGGCCCCGGTCCGCCGGTCCTGCTACGCCGCGGACCGCACCGGCCACATGATCCTCCAGACGCTGTACCAGAACTGCGTGAAGGAGGGTGTGGAGTTCTTCAACGAGTTCTACGTCCTTGACCAGCTGATCACCGAGGTCGACGGCGTCAAGAGGTCGGCCGGCGTGGTGGCGTACGAGCTGGCCACCGGCGAGATCCACATCTTCCAGGCGAAGGCCGTGATCTACGCCTCCGGCGGCACCGGCAAGTTCTTCAAGGTGACGTCCAACGCGCACACCCTCACCGGTGACGGCCAGGCCGCCGTCTACCGCCGGGGCCTGCCGCTGGAGGACATGGAGTTCTTCCAGTTCCACCCGACCGGCATCTGGCGCATGGGCATCCTGCTCACCGAGGGCGCCCGCGGTGAGGGCGGCATCCTGCGCAACAAGGACGGCGAGCGCTTCATGGAGAAGTACGCGCCGGTCATGAAGGACCTCGCGTCCCGTGACGTCGTCTCCCGCTCCATCTACACGGAGATCCGCGAGGGCCGCGGCTGCGGTCCCGAGGGCGACCACGTCTACCTGGACCTGACCCACCTGCCGCCGGAGCAGCTGGACGCCAAGCTCCCGGACATCACCGAGTTCGCGCGCACCTACCTCGGTATCGAGCCCTACACGGACCCGATCCCGATCCAGCCGACCGCGCACTACGCGATGGGCGGCATCCCGACGAACGTCGAGGGTGAGGTCCTGGCGGACAACACCACCGTCGTCCCGGGCCTGTACGCGGCCGGCGAGGTCGCCTGCGTGTCGGTGCACGGCGCCAACCGCCTCGGCACCAACTCGCTGCTGGACATCAACGTCTTCGGCCGCCGCGCCGGCATCGCCGCCGCCGAGTACTCGGCGAAGGAGGACTTCGTCGAGCTGCCCGAGGCCCCGGAGTCCCTGGTCGTCGAGCAGATCGAGCGGCTGCGCTCCTCCACCGGCAACGAGCGGGTGGCCACGCTCCGTCGCGAGCTGCAGGAGACCATGGACGCGAACGTCATGGTGTTCCGCACCGAGCAGACGATCAAGACGGCCGTCGAGAAGATCGCCGAGCTGCGCGAGCGCTACAAGAACGTGTCGATCCAGGACAAGGGCAAGCGGTTCAACACCGACCTCCTCGAGGCCATCGAGCTGGGCAACCTGCTCGACCTGGCCGAGGTCATGGCGGTGTCCGCCCTGGCCCGCAAGGAGTCCCGCGGCGGTCACTACCGCGAGGACTACCCGAACCGCGACGACGTCAACTTCATGCGCCACACCATGGCGTACCGCGAGGTCGGCGCCGACGGTTCGGAAACCGTCCGTCTCGACTACAAGCCGGTCGTCCAGACCCGCTACCAGCCGATGGAGCGTAAGTACTGATGGCTACCCCTGTTCTGGACAAGGCGGACGCGGCCGGCCAGCCCGAGCCCGGCTTCGCCGACTCCCCCTACATCACGGTCACCTTCCGCGTCCGGCGGTTCAACCCGGAGGTCTCGGCGGAGGCCACCTGGGAAGACTTCCAGCTGGAGATCGACCCCAAGGAGCGGGTCCTCGACGGCCTCCACAAGATCAAGTGGGACGTCGACGGCACCCTCACCTTCCGCCGCTCGTGTGCGCACGGCATCTGCGGCTCGGACGCGATGCGGATCAACGGCAAGAACCGCCTCGCCTGCAAGACGCTGATCAAGGACATCAACCCCGAGAAGCCCATCACGGTCGAGCCCATCAAGGGCCTGACGGTCCTGAAGGACCTGGTCGTGGACATGGAGCCGTTCTTCCAGGCGTACCGGGACGTCATGCCGTTCCTGGTCACGAACGACACCAACGAGCCGACCCGTGAGCGGCTGCAGTCCGCCGAGGACCGCGAGCGCTTCGACGACACCACCAAGTGCATCCTGTGCGCCGCGTGCACGTCGTCCTGCCCGGTGTTCTGGAACGACGGCCAGTACTTCGGTCCGGCCGCGATCGTCAACGCCCACCGCTTCATCTTCGACTCGCGCGACGAGGCCGCGGAGCAGCGGCTGGAGATCCTCAACGACCGCGACGGTGTGTGGCGTTGCCGCACGACCTTCAACTGCACGGACGCCTGCCCGCGCGGTATCGAGGTCACGAAGGCGATCCAGGAAGTGAAGCGCGCCCTGATCACGCGCCGCTTCTGATCCACACCGCAGCACGGCCGAGGGCCCCGTCTCCGTCAGGAGGCGGGGCCCTCGGCCGTGTTCGGACGGTGTCAGCCGCGCAGCGGGTTGCCCTGCTTGTCCGTGCGGTCGTTGCTGGTCAGGAACAGGATGCCGTCGATCAGCGCCCAGACGCCGAGGCCGCCGCAGGTGAACAGCTGCGCGATGGCGACACCCGTGGAGCCGACGTAGAAGCGGCCGGCGCCGAAGCTGCCGAGGAAGATCTGCAGGATGCCCGCGACGATCTTCGACTTCTCGGAGTAGGGGCGGCCCTGCGGGTCGACGCCGTAGGGGGCCTGGGGAGTGGGGACGGACATGTTCGTGCTCCTGAAGTGCCGTGAAGACGGAAGTGAGGAGCCCCGGGGACGGGGTGCTCCGACGTGCGCGCAGGGGAGAACCCGACGCGGCACACGACCGCCGTCCCCCCTGTGTCCGCGAGTATAGGGAGCGTAAAGAACGAAAAAACGCCAGGTGGCCGATTGTTCGTTTTTCGTGATCGTTCGCGGCCGGGCGCCGTGCGGCCACCGGCCGGGGTCACCCGGCGAGGTTGCGAACGACCGCCCAGACGAGGGCGGTCGCCGGCACCGCCACCTGCACCCACCGGGCCGGCCGGGGGCGCCAGGCGCGCCCGCGAAGCCCCTCCCACGTCCAACGGCCCCACAGCGCCAGCGCGAAGGGCGCGGCGAGCAGCAGGGCGCGGTTGTCCAGCCACGCCTGGGCGAGGTGACCGTGCATCAGGTCGTAGACCATGCGCGTGCCGCCACAGGCCGGGCAGAGCAGGCCGGTGACCAGATGGAACGGGCACCGCGGCAGGAACCGCCCCGGCCGGTGCGGGTCGGTGCCGTAGAGGTGGGCCAGCCCCGCCGCGCCCGCGACGAGCACCGCGACCGGTGCGGTCGCGGGGTTGCGCAGCAGGGGCCGGCCCAGCGCATCAGCCACGCAGGACGCGTCCCTGACCGTCGGTCTGGTTGTCGCTGACCAGCAGCATGATGCCGTCGATGAGTGCCCAGATGCCGAGGCCGCCGCAGGTGAACAGCTGCGCCAGGCCGATGCCGACGCTGCCTATGTAGAACCGGCCCACACCCAAGGTGCCGAGGGTCAGCTGGAGCACACCGGCGACGATCTTCGACTTGTCGGAGTAGGGCCGCCCGTAGAGGTCGTAGCCGTAGGGGGCGTTGGGGTCACCGGTGTAGGTCCCGGGCGGGGGCACGTAGGCCCCGGGGCCGGGGTAGCCGGGCGGCGGATAGCCGCCCTGGGGGTAGCCGCCCTGGGGGTAGCCGCCCTGGGGGTAGCCGCCCTGCGGCTGGCCCCCCTGGGGGGCAGCGCCCGCCGGATGGCCGGGGGGCTGGGGGTAGCCGTATCCGGGCTGGGGCGGCTGCTGCGGCTGTTCGGTCACGGTCGTTCTCCGGTGGCCTTGACTGGACTGACTTGGCTGACCGTCGGATGGCCGGAAATACGGCGTTCGACGGCGAAAGCACATCTTGCCGGAGAACGACGGCCGCTGAGAAGTCGATTCCGGCGCGGACCGATCACACGACACCGGCAATGTCCGGTTCCGGCCGACCTGACACCTAATCTGATGGCATGTCAGATGACCAGTCGTACGAGCTGCTCGGTTTCGACAACGTGCTGCTGCCCGTCGGCGACCTCGCCGAGGCGATCGGATTCTACGAGCGGGCCGGGTTCACCGTCGGATTCCGGTTCGACGAGGCCGGGATCGCGCTGCTGAAGGTCGGCGGGGAGACGCCCGGCCTCCTGCTGCGCGCCGAGGAGGCGGTGGCGCACCGGACGCCGCCCTGGCCCTCGCCGCGCATCTGGCTGGAGGTGCCGGACGCGCGGGTGGCGGCGCGGGAGCTGGCCGCGGCGGGCATCGAGCCCCTGGACGGGGTGTTCCCGGGGGCCACCGGCTGGACCCTGGAGATCGCCGACCCCTGGGGGAACATCCTCGGCCTCACGGACTACACCAAGCGCCCCGCGCTGGGCCGGAGAGCCTGACCGGCGCCCCGCGACCGGGTGGAGCACCCGGCCGGCGCCCCACGACCGGCCGGAGGGCCCGGCCGGAGGGGCCCGAGTCCGAGCCGACGTCCGGCCGACCTTGACTTGAACACGTTCAAAAACAGGTCTACAGTCATCCCCGTCAGCGTTTTGAACGCGTTCAAGAAGGGGTGGGGCATGGACCGCACCGTCATCGCCTACGTCATCTACCTGGTCGTCAGCATCGCGCTCACGGTCTGGGTGGCCCGCACGCTCAGCCAGAACGGCCGGATCTTCCTCGCCGACGTCCTGCGGGGCAACGAGAAGCTCGCGGACGCCGTCAACCACCTGCTGGTGGTCGGCTTCTACCTCGTCAACCTGGGCTTCGTGGCGCTGTACCTGAGCGACGACGCGACGATCGAGGACACCCGCGGCATCTTCGAGGCCCTGTCGACCAAGCTCGGCGTGGTCCTGCTGGTGCTCGGCGTGATGCACCTGGGCAACGTGTACGTCCTCAAC
This sequence comes from Streptomyces sp. NPDC048514, assembly GCF_043199955.1. Taxonomy (NCBI): domain Bacteria; kingdom Bacillati; phylum Actinomycetota; class Actinomycetes; order Kitasatosporales; family Streptomycetaceae; genus Streptomyces; species Streptomyces sp. NPDC048514. The sequence continues at coordinate 68,955 of NZ_JBICWT010000004.1, forward strand.
AAGATCCGCCGGCGCGGGATGATGGAACGGGAGCAGGTGCCTCCCGTCACCCCGCAGGAGTGGGTCGCCCCGACGGCCGGCGCGTGACGGTCATGACCCCCGTGACCACCACGCAGGGGCGGGGCGCCACGAGCGCCCCGGTCCACGGGCTGACCGTCCTGTACGACGCCGAGTGCGCCCTCTGCACTCATCTGCGCGACTGGCTGGCGCGGCAGCCGCAGCTGGTGCCGCTGAGGCTGGTGCCGGCCGGCTCGGCCGAGGCGCGCGGCCGCTTCCCGGGGCTCGGCCACTCGGCCACCCTCGACGAGCTCACCGTCGTCGGCGACCTCGGACAGGTCTACCGGGGCCCGCGCGCCTGGATCGTCGTCCTGTGGGCGCTGCGCGCGCACCGCCCGCTCGCCCACCGGCTCGCCGGCCCGGCCGGTGCCCCGCTGGCCCGGGGTGCCGTGCTCGCCGCCGCGAAATGGCGTGGCGCGCACGGGCGGGGACAGGGGCCGGGGCCACGGCAAGGGCGGCCGCAGCAGGTGGGCGGCGCACCTTGGCGCGGTCCGCAGTGGGGAGGTCAGGCGTACGGCCGCGCGGACGGCTGGGTGTACCGCCCGGGCTCGGGCTGGAGCCACGAGCCGCCGACCTGCTCCGACGGCGCCTGCGCAAGTCGTTAGTCTCTTCTACCGTGTCCGCGAAGAACGCCGGCCCCGACGCGGCCGGCCCCCAGAGCAGCAAGTCCGAGCAGACCCGCGCGCTGATCCTGGAGACCGCGATGCGGTTGTTCCAGGAGGGCGGGTACGACAAGACGACCATGCGGGCCATCGCCAAGGAGGCCGGGGTCTCCGTGGGCAACGCCTACTACTACTTCGCGGGCAAGGAACACCTGATCCAGGGGTTCTACGACCGGATCGCCACCGAGCACCAGGCGGCGGTCCGGGAGGTCCTGGACCGGGAGACGGACCTGGAGGCACGGCTGGCCGGCGTGCTCACCGCCTGGCTCGACATCGCCCGGCCGTACCACGAGTTCGCCGTGCAGTTCTTCAAGAACGCCGCCGACCCCGACAGCCCGCTCAGTCCCTTCTCCCCGGAGAGCGAGCACGCCCGCGAGCAGGCGATCAGCGTGCACCGGGAGGTACTGGCCGGCTCCAGGTCCAAGGTGGCGCCCGAACTGCGAGAGGTGCTGCCGGAGTTGATGTGGCTCTCCCAGATGGGGCTGGTCCTGTACTGGGTCTTCGACCGCACGGAGGGGCGCGAGCGCAGCTATCGGCTGGCGCGGCGCGGGGCCCGGCTGACCGCGCGCGGGGTCGCCCTGGCCCGGTTCCGCGTCCTGCGCCCGCTCGTGCTGGAGATCCACGAGCTGTTCACGGACTTCCTGCCGGGCATGACGAAGGCACTGCCGGACCCGGGACGCAAGCGGGACGAGTGATCGCTTTCGGGTGAAGGCGCGGGAGGGGACACGCGCCCACCGCGTCCGCGCTCCCGGCGAGACCGTCACGCTGCCCGACTCGATCGGCGCCGGGGTCACGCTCGGAGTCGGGCATGGCGCCGGGGTCACGCTCGGCGTCGAGCATGGCCGGGGTCACGCTCGACGCCGGGCAGATCGTCGAGGCCGGGCAGAAGAAGGCCGGCTGATCAGATCCAGCCCAGCCGCCACAGCCGGAAGACGCCCGTGCCGTCGTCCAGGTACTGGCCGCCGCCCACGTCCTCCGTGCTGACCACGTACTCCTTGCGCTGCCACAGCGGGATCAGCGGCACGTCCCTGGCCACGTCGGCCTGCAGGTCGCGGAAGTCGTTGGTCACCCGGCTGCGGTCGGCGAACTGCTGGCTGTCCAGGATGAGATGGTCGACCAGCTTGTTGCTGTACCCGGTGCTCATGGTGGAGCCGGTGCCGACGAGCGGGCCGCCGAAGGTGTCCGGGTCGGGATAGTCCGCCACCCAGCCCACCGCCCAGGCGTCCATCTTCCCGGCGGCCCAGCGCTTCTGGAAGTCGGTCCACTCGTAGCCCTTGACGTCGACCTTGAACAGGCCGTCCGCCTCCAGCTGCTTCTTCAGCGCCGCGGCCTCCTCCGCACCGGCGCCGCGGCCGATGCCGTAGCCGAAGGTGAACCGTACCGGCAGGCTCACGCCGGCCTCGGTGAGCAGCGCGCGCGCCTTCTCGGCACTGCGCGCCGGGTAGTCGTCGAAGAACGACGTGGTGTGGCCGATGATGCCGGTCGGGACCAGGGAGTACAGCGGATCGACCGTGCCCTCGTAGACCGTCGCGGCCAGCTGCTCGCGGTTGACCAGCCAGGCCATCGCCCGCCGCACACGGGCGTCGTGCAGCGGGGAGGCGGCGCGGGTGTTGAGGTACAGGTTGCGGGTCTCGGAACTGTCGGACTCGGTGACCCGCATGGCGGGGTCGCTCGGATTCAGCTGCGACAGCACGTCCGGTGACAGCGTCCGGGTGGCGACGTCGACCTGCCTGGCCTTCCAGGCGCCGTCGAGCTTCTGCGAGTCGGGGTAGTAACGCAGCGCGATGGGGCGGCCGGTGCCGCCGAGGTAGCCCTTGTAGTGCGTGTTCGGCTCGAGGTCGGCCTTCTGGTCCTTGGCGTACCCCGTCAGCGTGTACGGCCCGGTGCCGTCGACCGCCGAGCCGGAACGCAGGGCACCGAACGGGTACTTGTCCTTGTCCACGATCGAACCGGCGCCCGTGGCGACCTTCAGCGGGAAGGTGGCGTCCGGCGAGGACAGATGGAAGGTGACCGTCTGCGCGTCGTCGGCGGTCACCGAGCCGAGCGTGCTGAACAGGGACACGGGGCCCACATCGGAATCGATCTTCTTCATGCGGTCGAAGGAGTACTTCACGTCAGCGGCCGTCATCTCGCGGCCGCTCGGGAAGGTGATCCCCGTGCGCAGCCTGCACTGGTACGTCTTCAGGCCGCTGCCCTCGAAACCGCAGCTCTTCGCCGCGTCCGGGACCGGTTCGACCCCGCCCGGCTCGAAGGTCAGCAGCGACTGGAAGACGTTGCTGAACAACGCCCAGGAACCGGCGTCATAGGCGCCGGCCGGATCCAGTGCGGTGACGGCGTCCGTCGTGCCGACCGTGATCGTCTTGTTCTTGTTCTCCTGCGACGGCAACAGCTGCCAGCCGCCGATTCCCACGACCGCCAGCACGAGCAGTGTCACGAGAATGCGCATGCGAACAGATCGCATGGTGGTGCCCTCCCCAGGCCCCCCAGGGCCCTACCCCTGGCCAGCACGATTCGGCCACTCCCCTAAGTGGCGCGGCTCACCTAATCACACCTGTTTCAGGTGGGGGAAGGCCTTTCTGGCGAGATGAGAAAGAACTTACCGAGGCGTTGTTTCCGCCCGATACATAGCACCTTCACAGGTATCCGGGTGCCCACGCGGGTGGGCGGGCCCCAGGCGCCCGCGCCCCGGCTGACGTACGGCGGACGGCCAGGGCGACGAGCGCGGGGGCGATGACCGCCCCGGGCCGTCCCCCGCTATGACGTACGGCGCAGTGCGCGCAGTCCGCGCAACCCGATGACCCCTATGACCGTCCCCAATACGAAGGAGACGACCGCCAGCAGCAGGTGCACCCAGAAGTACGCGGTCGGGTGACCGTCGTCGAAGGCGAGCCCGCTGCTGTCCTTGACGAGGTTCTTGACGAAAGTGACCCAGATGACCCAGCTCCACACCCCGAAGGCGAGCAGGAACCAGGAGACCGGGCGGCTGAGCTTCATAGCCCCAGTATCGCCGTCCCGTGTCCGGTTCCGTGCCGGGGGTGGGGCGGGAGGCGCGACTTCGCCGTTTGCTCCGGGTACGTTCTCGGTCGTGCCCGCAGTCAAGAAGACCGTCCGGCGATCGTTGCTGGTCACCTCCGCCACCCTGCTGTCCCTCTCCGTCACCGCGCCCGCCGCCCTCGCCGCGCCGACCCCCTCGGCGAGTCCGACGGCCACGCCACCGGCCCGGATGTCGGGGGTGGGCGGCGCCCGGCTCGGTCTGCCCGGCACCCAGGTGAACCTCGCGCACGGCGTGCCCGTGCTGCCCAAGGACCTCACCGCGCGTTCGTGGATCGTCTCCGACGCCGAGTCCGGTCAGGTGCTAGCCGCGCACAACGCGCACTGGCGGCTGCCCCCGGCGAGCACCCTGAAGATGCTGTTCGCGGACACCGTGCTGCCCAGGTTCCCCAAGGCCACCGAGCACAAGGTGGTGCCCTCGGACCTCGCGGGCATGGGCGCCGGCTCCAGCGTGGTCGGGATAAAGGAGGGGGACACCTACACGGTCCACGACCTGTGGCTCGGGGTCTTCCTTCGCTCCGGCAACGACGCCGTGCACGTGCTGTCCCGGATGAACGGCGGCATCAAGCAGACCGTGCGGGACATGCAGGCCCACGCCGAGGAACTGCAGGCCCTGGACACCCATGTGGTCTCCCCCGACGGCTACGACGAGCCCGAGCAGGTGTCGTCCGCCTACGACCTGACGCTGTTCGCCCGTTCCGGACTGCAGAAGAAGGACTTCCGCGACTACTGCTCGACGGTGCGGGCGACGTTCGGGGCCGGTGAGATCCGGAACACCAACCGGTTGCTGAGCGGCGACACCGACGTGCCCGTGTACCAGGGCATCGCGGGTGTCAAGAACGGCAACACCACCCACGCTGGCGCCACCTTCACCGGAGTCGCCGAGCGGGGCGGCAAGGTACTGCTGGTCACGGTGATGAACCCGGAGAAGCACGAGCACAACGAGGTCTACAAGGAGACCGCGAAGCTGCTCGACTGGGGCTTCCAGGCGGCCGGCAAGGTCACTCCGGTGGGCGAGCTGGTGCCTCCGCGGAGCGCCGCGCCGAGCTCCACGGAGCCGAATCCCCGCGCCTCCGCCACCGGGCGGGCGGCCGGGGGGACCGGGGTCGGCTCGAGGCCGGTGGCGAGCGCCGCCACGGGGTCCGGCTCCCGTGGCATCGGCATCGCCCTGGCCGTCGCCGGCGGGTTGCTGGTGCTGCTCGGGGGCGGCGTGTTCCTGATCAACCGCCGCTGGCCGCTGCCGGACCTGGTGCGGCGCCGGACGCGCCCCTGAGTTCGACCTCCTTGCTCTTCGTCGCCGTCCAGGAGGCGCAGAACAGGACGAGTTTCGCGGTGAAGTTGATCCACAGCAGCAGTGCCACCGGGACGCCGAACGCGCCGTACACGCTCTTCCCGGCGACCCCCTGGATGTAGCCGCTGATCAGCAGCTTCAGCACCTCGAAGCCGATCGCGCCGAGCAGCGCGGCGACCAGCAGGCGGCGCCGCTGCGGCTCGACCCCGGGCAGCAGGGTCAGGACGTAGAGCAGGACGAGGAAGTCGGCGAGGACCGCGACGGTGAACGCGGCGATCCGCAGCAGCAGACTGCCCCAGCTCTGCTCGTCCAGGCCGATCTGCCGGGACAGCCAGCCGACGGCGGCCGAGGCGAGCGTGGACGCGGCGAGCGTGACCAGCAGGGCGCCGCCGAGACCGAGGAGGATGCCGGCGTCCTTGGCCTTGGCGAGCACCGGGTTCTCCTCGCGGTCGGGCAGCTCCCAGACCGCGCGCAGGCAGTCCCGCACCTGGCCGACCCAGCCGATGCCGGTGAACAGCAGCGCGGCGCCCGCGATGACGCCGACGGTGCCGGCGTTCTGCGCCAGGGAGCTGACGTCCAACTGCTGGGAGAGGCCCGGGAACTGGTCGGCGATCTTGTGCTCGACCGTCTTCTGGCGGGACGGGCTGAGCGTGGCGGCGGTGAGGGCCGCGGCCACGGTCAGCAGCGGGAACAGCGCGACGAAGCTGACGAACGTCATGGCGGCGGCCAGCCGGGTCCACTTCACCCGGTCCAGCCGCTCGTAGCTGCGCCACGCGTGCGTGGTCATGAGCCGGGTGATGATCGGCCCGATGCCCGGCAGTCTCTTCAGCCAGTCCATGATCCGTTCCTGCCCCCGCGGTCCCTCTCCACACCGCTGAAATGACGTCAATATCAGGGGACATCCCACTAATCACCCGTTCTCAGGAAGGGTGGGGATGTTTTGTAACTAATGGGCTGTATCAGGGCGATACGGTCACCGGCATGTCTGGAGACACAGTTGCCGTCACCGGCTGGGGACGCACCGCCCCCACCGCCGCCCGTCTGATCCGCCCGCGCAGCTACGAGGAGGCCGCGGCGGCCGTCCGCGACTGCGGAGTGCGCGGGGCCGTCCCCCGCGGACTGGGACGGGCCCACGGCGACGCGGCGCAGAACGCCGGCGGCGCCGTCCTCGACATGACGGGCCTCGACCGCATCCATGTGGTCGACGCGAGCGAGGGCATCGTGCTGTGCGACGCCGGAGTCTCCCTGCGGCGGCTGACGGACGTCCTGCTGCCGCTCGGCTGGTTCGTGCCGGTCACCGCCGGTACCCGCCGGGTGACGGTCGGCGGGGCCATCGGCGCCGACCTGCACGGCAGGAACCACCACGTCTCCGGCTCCTTCTCCCGCCATGTGCTGTCCCTGGAACTGCTCACCGCCGACGGTGAGGTCCGCACGGTGAGTCCCGGCACCCCGCTGTTCGAGGCGACGGCCGGTGGCATGGGCCTGACCGGGATCATCCTGACGGCCACCTTCCGGCTGTTGCCGGTGGAGACGGCGTACCTGACGGTGGACACCGAACGCGCCGCCGACCTCGACGACCTGATGGCCCGGCTGAGCGCCGGCGACCACCGCTACCGCTACTCGGCCGCCCGGATCGACCTGCTGGCCCGCGGCGCGGCGACCGGCCGCGGCGTCCTCACCCGAGCCGAACACGCGCCCCTGGACGCCCTCGGCAAGGGCACGCGCGGGTGGCGGCACCCGCTGTCCGTCCGCCCGCGCCGGCTTCCGTCCACCCCCGCCCTGGTCCCGTCCGTCCCCGCCCGCGTCCCGTCCCTCGCCGCCCGCGTCCCGTCCGCGCCCGCCCTGCTCCCGGGCGGTCTGCCCGGCCCGGCCGCCCTGCTCCCGGGCGGTCTGCCCGGCCCGGCCGCCCTGCTCCCGGGCGGTCTGCTCGGCCCGGCCGCCGTCGCCCTCGTCAACGAACTGTGGTTCCGCACGGCGCCCCGCGCGCGTACCGGCGAGATCCAGCGCCTGTCCGCCTTCTTCCACCCCCTCGACGGCATGCCCCACCGCAGCCGCCTGCACGGCCGCGGCGGCTCCGTGCAGTACCAGTTCGTCATCGGCCACGGCCGGGAGGAGGCGCTGCACCGGATCGTGCGCCGCCTCGCCGAACGCCGCCTCCCGTCCTTCCCGGCCGTCCTCAAGCGCTTCGGGGACGCCGGCCCCGGCTGGCTCTCCTTCCCCGCGCCCGGCTGGACGCTCACCGTGGACATCCCGGCCGCGCTGCCCGGGCTCGCCGCGTTCCTGGACGAACTCGACGAGGCGGTCGCCGCGGCCGGCGGGCGGGTCTGCCTCGCGGAGGACTCCCGGCTGCGCCCGGACCTGCTCGGCGCCATGTACCCGCGTGTGGCCGACTTCCGGGACCTGCGCGCGCGGCTCGATCCGCGGGGGGTGTTCGTCTCCGACCTCGCCCGCCGGCTCCACCTCTGACCCCTGAGCCACGCACCCCCGTCCCCGCACCCGGGCCGGCGGCCCCGTCCCTCCTCCGGTCCACCCGCTCCCGTCCGGACCCCCACCCCGCCGCTCCCCCTCGGGCGCCGCCCCGCCACCCCGCCGCTCCCCTCTCCGGAGCCCCGTCCCCGGACTCCTCCCCGGACTCCCCCCGCCGGATTCCCGGCCTCCTCCAGACCCCTAGGAGCTGACGTGAAGGACGCCTTCGGCCTCCCCCAGTCCCTGCTCGTCCTCGGCGGCACGTCCGAGATCGCGCTGGCCACCGCGCGCCGTCTGATCGGCCGCCGCACCCGTACGGTGTGGCTGGCGGGCCGCCCCTGCGCCGCCCTGGAACAGGCCGCGGAGAGCCTGCGCGCGCTGGGTGCCGACGCCCGTACGGTCGCCTTCGACGCCCTCGATCCCGAGTCCCACGAGACGGTCCTCGGCAAGGTCTTCACCGAGGGCGACATCGACTTGGTGCTGCTCGCCTTCGGCATCCACGGCGACCAGGCCCACGACGAGCGCGACCCGGTGCGCGCGGTGCGGGTCGCCCAGACGAACTACACGGGAGCCGTCTCCGCGGGCCTGGTCGCCGCCCGGGCGCTGCAGACCCAGGGACACGGCTCCCTGGTGGTCCTCTCCTCCGTCGCCGGCGAACGGGCGCGCCGCGCCGACTTCATCTACGGCTCCAGCAAGGCCGGCCTCGACGCCTTCGCGCAGGGCCTCGGTGACGCGCTGCACGGCACCGGCGTGCACGTCATGGTCGTACGCCCCGGCGCCGTCCGTGCGAGGGTGCCGGCCGGCCGGCGGCAGGCCGCGCTCACGACCACCCCGGACGCGGTCGCCGCGGCGATCGAGCTGGGCCTGCGCCGCCGCTCGGAGGCGGTGTGGGTACCCGGCGCCCTTCGCCTGGTGATGTCGGCCCTGCGGCACGCGCCGCGATCGGTCTTCCGCAGACTGCCGATCTGAGCGGGGCTCCGTGGGGCCCCGTTCTCGGCGGCGCGTGGCGCGGTCGCGGCGGGGCGGGGCGGGGCGGGGCGGTGTCGCAGGGGCCGGTCGCGGCGGGGCGGACGGTGTGCCGCGGGGGCGGCGCGGGGTGCCGTGCGGTCTAGCGGCTGGCGATCGTCCCGCGCTCGACGCCGGCGTGGCCGGCCTGCGGCGGCACCACGGAACCCCCGAAGGTGTACTCCCGCAGCTTGCGCCACACCCCGTCGGCGCCCTGCTCGTAGAGCGCGAACCCGGTGCACGGCCACTCGGCCTCGAAGTCCGCCAGCTCCTCGAAGGCGCGGTCCATCGCCGCGTCGTCGATACCGTGCGCGACGGTGACGTGCGGGTGGTACGGGAACTGCAGCTCGCGCTCCACCGGCCCGGACTCGTCGCGCACCCGCAGCTGCAGCCAGGCGCACGCCTCGGCGCCCTGCACGACCCGGACGTAGACCACCGGTGACAGGGGGCGGAAGGTGCCGGTGCCGGACAGCCGCATCGGGAACGGCCGGCCGGCCGCGGCGACCCCGGCGAGGTGCGCCTCGACGGCCGGCAGCGCGGCCTCGTCGACCTCGGTCGGCGGGAGCAGCGTGACGTGCGTGGGGATGCCGTGGGCCGCGGCGTCGCCGAAGCCCGCGCGCCGCTCCTGGAGCAGGCTGCCGTGAGGCTCCGGAACCGCGATCGACACGCCGATCGTTACGGTCCCCACGTCGTCTCCTGTCGTCGCGTCTGTTGTGTTCTCAGTCGTCCGGGTATCGACTGTACGGCCATGACCGTCCTGGGGGCAGGCGCAACCGAAGTGATGTGCAGCGCTCCGCACTCGGGACCCACGTGCGGTCGTACGCCTCAGTGCTTCGCGGGCAGGAAGCCCACCCGGTCGTACGCCTGCGCGAGCGTCTCGGCGGCGACCGCACGAGCCTTCTCCACACCCTTGGCCAGGATCGAGTCGAGGGTCTCGGGGTCGTCCAGGTACTGCTGGGTGCGCTCCCGGAACGGCGTCACGAACTCCACCATGACGTCGGCGAGATCCGTCTTGAGCGCGCCGTAGCCCTTGCCCTCGTACTTCGCCTCCAGGCCGGCGATGCCCTCGCCGGTGAGCGTGGAGTAGATCGTGAGCAGGTTGCTGACACCCGGCTTGTTCTCGCTGTCGAAGCGGATCACCGTGTCGGTGTCCGTGACCGCGCTCCTGACCTTCTTCGCCGTCGTCTTCGGCTCGTCCAGCAGGTTGATCAGGCCCTTCGGCGTGGACGCCGACTTGCTCATCTTGATCGACGGATCCTGCAGGTCGTAGATCTTCGCCGTCTCCTTGAGGATGTACGGGCTCGGGACGGTGAAGGTCTGGCCGAACCGGCCGTTGAACCGCTCGGCGAGGTCGCGGGTCAGCTCGATGTGCTGGCGCTGGTCCTCGCCGACCGGCACCTCGTTGGCCTGGTACAGCAGGATGTCGGCGACCTGCAGGATCGGGTACGTGAAGAGCCCGACGGAGGCGCGGTCGGCGCCCTGCTTCGCGGACTTGTCCTTGAACTGGGTCATGCGGGAGGCCTCGCCGAAGCCGGTGAGGCAGTTCATGACCCAGGCGAGCTGGGCGTGCTCCGGGACGTGGCTCTGCACGAAGAGCGTGCAGCGGTCCGGGTCGAGGCCGGCGGCCAGCAGCTGGGCCGCGGCGAGCCGGGTGTTGGCACGCAGTTCCCGGGGGTCCTGCGCGACCGTGATCGCGTGCAGGTCGACGACCATGTAGAACGCGTCGTGGGTCTCCTGCAGGGCCACCCACTGGCGGACGGCGCCGAGGTAGTTGCCGAGGTGGAACGAGCCGGCGGTGGGCTGGATACCGGAGAGCACGCGGGGTCGGTCAGTCGCCATGCCCACCATTCTCTCAGGTGTCGGGGGCCGATCCGGAACTGGCCGGGCGTCCTCGGCCCCGGCGGTCCTCCGACACGCCGCACGGCGGCCCGGCGCAGTGCCGGGCCGCCGTGCGGGAGGAGCCTCGCCGGGGGCCGACCGGCCGGTGGCGGCCGGTGTTGCCCGGGGCAGGTCAGCCGAGGTCGATCTCCGGGTAGAGCGGGAAGCCGGCCACCAGGTCGGTCGCCCGCTGGGAGATCTCGTCCGCGACCTTGGGGTCGAGGATGTGCTGGGCCTTGGACGGGGCGCCCTTGCCGGTGGTGCCCGGCTCGGTGGTGGTCAGGACGCGGTCGATGAGGCCGGCGACCTCGTCCATCTCGGCGGTGCCGAGGCCACGGGTGGTCAGGGCGGGGGTGCCGATGCGGATGCCGGAGGTGTACCAGGCGCCGTTGGGGTCGGCGGGGATGGCGTTGCGGTTGGTGACGATGCCGGATTGCAGCAGGGCGGCCTCGGCCTGACGGCCGGTGAGGCCGTAGGAGGTGGCGACGTCGATCAGGTTGAGATGGTTGTCCGTGCCGCCGGTCACCAGGGTGGCGCCGCGCCGCCCCAGCCCCTCGGCCAGCGCACGGGAGTTGTCCACGATGCGCCGGGCGTAGTCCTGGAAGTCGGGACGGCGGGCCTCCGCGAGGGCGACCGCCTTGGCGGCCATGACGTGCGGGAGCGGTCCGCCGAGGACCATCGGGCAGCCGCGGTCGACCTGGTCCTTCAGCGAGTCGTCGCACAGGACCATGCCGCCGCGGGGGCCGCGCAGCGACTTGTGGGTGGTGGTGGTGACGATCTGGGCGTGCGGCACCGGGTCGAAGTCGCCGGTGAGGACCTTGCCGGCGACGAGGCCCGCGAAGTGGGCCATGTCGACCATCAGGGTCGCCCCCACCTCGTCGGCGATCTCGCGCATGATCCGGAAGTTCACGAGCCGGGGGTAGGCGGAGTAACCGGCGACGATGATCAGCGGCTTGAACTCGCGGGCCTGGGCGCGCAGGGCCTCGTAGTCGATGAGACCGGTGGCCGGGTCGGTGCCGTAGGAGCGCTGGTCGAACATCTTGCCGGAGATGTTCGGGCGGAAGCCGTGGGTGAGGTGGCCGCCGGCGTCCAGGGACATGCCGAGCATGCGCTGGTTGCCGAAGGCCTGGCGCAGTTCGGCCCAGTCGGCCTCGCTGAGGTCGTTGACCTGGCGGACGCCCGTCTTCTGCAGGAAGGGTGCCTCGACGCGGTCGGCCAGGACGGCCCAGAAGGCGACGAGGTTGGCGTCGATGCCGGAGTGCGGCTGGACGTAGGCGTGGCGGGCGCCGAAGAGCTCGCGGGCGTGCTCGGCGGCCAGGGACTCCACGGTGTCGACGTTGCGGCAGCCGGCGTAGAAGCGGCGGCCGACGGTGCCCTCGGCGTACTTGTCGCTGAACCAGTTGCCCATCGCCAGGAGGGTGGCCGGGGAGGCGTAGTTCTCGGAGGCGATCAGCTTGAGCATCTCGCGCTGGTCGGTGACCTCCTGGCCGATGGCGTCGGCGATGCGCGGTTCGACGGCGCGGATCACGTCGAGGGCGGCGCGGAAGGCGGTGGACTCGGTGGAGAGCGGCTGCTCTGGCATGGGGACCTCCGGACGGTGTGCGGACAGCGTTCGCGTTCGGCCCAGGCGCACGGCACTGTTTCCCGTTCGGGCCGCTTCCCGATGGTCCGTCCCATCCCAGCGCGCCAGTCACGGCCCGCTCGTCAGCCTACCGGGCGCGCCGTTCCGGGCAGGTCCCGCGTCCACCATGCGAGCGAGGATCGCCCGCGGGTCCACGGTGCGGCTCGCGCCGCCACGGGTCGTCGGCGGGGCCGGCCCGGACCGGGGGCCGGAGCGGCTGCGGACGGTGCCGGACGTCCGGGGCCGGGGCCGGGGGTGCCTAGAGGATCACGTGGGGCAGGAAGCGGGCGTACTCGTCGGTGATCAGGCCCGAGGACTCGCGGATGCCGAGGCCCGCCGGCTCCTCGCCGACGACCCAGGCACCGAGGACGACGTGGTTGCCGTCGAAGGCGGGCAGCGGGGCGAGCTGCTGGTAGCAGCAGGGCTCGTCGCGGAGCACCGCGGGCTCGCCGGGCGGGTGCACGGTGACGCCCTCGCCCTCGCGGCCGAGCAGGGGTTTGGCGACGTAGCCGGTCGACCGCGCCAGCTCGCGGGGGCCGTCGAGGTGGGCGGGCAGCAGGTTGGGATGGCCGGGGTACAGCTCCCAGAGGATCGCCAGCAGGGCCTTGTTGCTGAGGAGCATCTTCCAGGCGGGTTCGATCCACAGGGTGCTGCCGGTGCCGCCGCCGTTGTCGAGGGTGTCCAGGACGTGCCCCGCGAAGGCGTCGGTGGTGAGCCACTCCCAGGGGTACAGCTTGAACAGGGCCCGAATGAACCTGAGCCGGTTGTCGACGAAGCGGCCGGAGAGGGTGTCCCAGCCGATCTCCTCCATGGACAGCCAGTCCGTGTCGAGGCCGGCCTGTTCGGCGGTCTCCTTCAGGTAGGCGACCGTCATCAGGTCCTCGCCGAGTTCGTCGGCCGAGGAGTGCGCGAAGTGCAGCGGGCTGCCCGGGGGCAGCAGGGCGGCCTGCGCGCGCCAGGCGTCGACGAGGCGCTCGTGCAGGGAGTTCCACTGGTCGGCGCCGGGGAAGCGGTCCTCCATCCAGAACCACTGCGGCGAGGCCGCCTCGACCAGCGAGGTCGGGGTGTCGGCGTTGTACTCCAGCAGTTTGGCCGGTCCGGTGCCGTCGTAGCGGAGGTCGAAGCGGCCGTAGACGGACGGGAGTTCGGCGCGGCGGTGCCAGGCCTCGGTGACCGCGGCGGCCACCCGCGGGTCGGTGATGCCGAGGTCGGCGAGGCGGTCCTCGGCCACGATGTGCTCGGCGGCCGCGAGGCACATGCGGTGCAGTTCCCCGACGGTCTCCTCCAGCGCCTCGACCTCACCGAGGGGGAAGACGTAGTAGGCGCTCTCGTCCCAGTAGGGGCGCAGGGAGCCGTCGGGCTGCCGGGTGAGCGGATAGACGAGCCCCTGCTCCTCGACGGTCTGCTGCCAGCCGGGGCGGGGGGTGATCGTACGGCGTTCCATGTGGTGTTCCCCGGTCAGCCGCCGGAGCCGCCCTTCCCGCCGCCGAAGCCGCCGCGGTGGACTCCGCCGCCGCCCGAGGAACCGCCGGAGCCCTTGCTCGGCTTGGTGAAGGAACCGCTTCCCACCCAGGAGCCCTTCTTCTTGCCGCCGTAGTACCAGCCGGTGTGCGAAGAGGACTTGGTGGACTTGCAGTTCTTGTCGGAGACGACCTTGTAGCCCTTGCCGTAGGTGTAGCTGTCGCGGTCCACGCAGCGCTTGTCCGGGTCGGACGAGCAGGCGGTCAGGGCGGCGGCCAGCAGGCCCATGCCGCCGAGGACGACCGTGCCGGAGCGCAGCCGCCTGCGGGTCTGCGGGTGTGTGGTGGTCATGCTCTCGTGTCTCCCCCGTGCTCGGACCGAGCTGTTCTGTCACTGACACGTCAGCGTAGAGACCGGCGGGGACGGCCGTACAGGCACCCCGGTGCTTTCCCGGTCGCCTAGAGTCCCTCTGTGTTGTTCGGAATGGTGTGCGCCCTCGGCGCGGCGGTCTGCTTCGGCACCGCGACGGTGTTGCAGGCGGTGGCCGCGCGGGCGGCGGGCACGGACGGGGGTGGCGGGGATGCGGCGCTGTTGCTGCGGGCGCTGCGGCAGTGGCGGTACGTCGCCGGGCTGGCGCTCGACGGGGTGGGCTTCCTGCTGCAGATCGTGGCGCTGCGGTCGGTGCCGATCTACGCGGTGGGCGCGGCGCTGGCGGCCAGCCTCGCGGTGACGGCCGTGGTGGCGGCGCGGCTGCTCCGTGTACGGCTGAGCGGGCTGGAGTGGGCCGCGGTGGCGGTCGTGTGCGCGGGCCTCGGGATGCTCGGGCTGGCCTCGGGCGCGGAGGGTGCGCGCACGGGGCCGGACTGGCTGGGATACGCGCTGGTGGCGGTGGCGGTGGGCGTGCTGCTGCTCGGCGGGATCGGCGGGCGGCTGTCCGGCCGGACCCGGGCGTTGCTGATGGGACTCGGGGCCGGGTTCGGGTTCGGGGTGGTGGAGGTCGCGGTGCGGCTCATCGACTCGCTGCGGCCGGCCGAGCTGCTGGCCAACCCGGCGACGTACGCGCTGCTGCTGGGCGGCGGAGCGGCGTTCCTGCTGCTCACCTCGGCCCTTCAGCGCGGCTCCGTGACCACGGCGACGGCCGGGATAGTCATCGGCGAGACGATCGGCCCGGCGGCGGTCGGCGTGGTCTGGCTCGGCGACCGCACGCGGGAGGGGCTGGGCTGGCTCGCCGTCCTGGGCTTCGCGGTGGCGGTGGCGGGTGCGCTCCTGCTGGCGCGATTCGGCGAGGCGCCGGCGGAGGAGGGGGCGGCCCTCCCGGCTCCGGCGGGGAAGGGGTAGCCCCTCCCGGCTCCGGTGAGGGCGGCTCCAGTGCTGTGACCGATGCTGATCTCGCCGTACCGGTCCTGCACCTCGTCGGTGTAGAGCTGGTCGGCCTGGGCGATCTGCCGGTAGAAGGCCGCCTGGCCGGGGTCGCCGGGCCAGGGCCGGGCGAGCCGGTCGAGGACTGCCTCCATGCACTAGGGAAGCACCCGGCACAGTGCCTCCAGCGTGCCCGTCCAGGCGCTGTCCGGGGGTGTCGCGTATCCCACGACCAGTGCGTCCACCGCCTCCGCGACCGCCTCCGGATGCCGGTGGAACGCCAGCCCGTGCAGGGCCAGTCCCTGCCAGGCCGCGGCCTGCACCACCGACTGTTCCGTGCCCGGCGGCAGGCGCAGCACCGCGTGCAGCCCGGCCGCGATCCCCGTCACCCGCACCTCGGGCGCGCGGTCGGCCACAGCCTCGGTGAGGGCGTCCCGGCGGCGCCGGTAGCGCAGCCGGGAGGAGCGGACGTGCCGGTCGTAGGCGCCGGAGGCGATGAACTCGGCGAGCGTGAGCTGGTCGAGCACGCCGACGGTGTCCATGTCGCCCTTGGCCGACAGCGCGTCCTGCGCCAGGGCCGGTGGCAGCACCATCCAGCCCAGCCGCAGCCCGGGCGCGAGGGACTTGCTGGCGGTGCCGAGGTGGACCACGCGGTCGGGGTCGAGGCCCTGGAGCGCGCCGACGGGCTGCCGGTCGTAGCGGAACTCGCCGTCGTAGTCGTCCTCCAGGACCAGCCCGCCGGTGCGCCGGGCCCAGTCCACGACGGCCGCCCGCCGGTCGGGGTGCAGGGCCGTACCCAGCGGGAACTGATGGGCCGGAGTCAGCAGGACGGCCCCTTCGGTGGTCAACGGACTCGGGTCGGTGCCGAGTTCGTCGTAGGGCAGCGCGCGGGTGACGAGGCCCGCGCGCCGCAGCAGCCGCCAGTGCGCGTCGAGCCCGTACGACTCCACCGCCACCGTGCGCGCCCCGCGGGCCGCGAGCACGGTGGCGAGGATACGCAGCGCGTGCGCGAAACCCGAGGTGATCAGGACGGTGTCCGGGTCGGCGCGGACGCCCCGCGCGCGGGCGAGGTAGCCGGCGAGTGCGCAGCGCAGTTCGGCCCGGCCGCGCGGGTCGCCGTAGCCGAGGGAGTCGTGGGGGGCGGCGGTCAGGGCGCGGCGGGCGGCCTTCAGCCACTCGGTGCGCGGGAAGGCGGCCAGGTCGGGGCTGCCCGGGACGAGGCTGTACGCCGGGCGGGCGGGCTCCCGGTGATGGGGCGCCGTGGCCGCGTTTGGCGCCGGTACGACGGCGGCCCGGTCCGCCACGCGGGTGCCCGAGCCCTGCCGGGCGGTGAGCCAGCCCTCGGCGACCAGGTCGGCGTAGGCCTCGGCGACGGTGTTGCGGGCGATGCCGAGATCGGCGGCGAGGGAGCGGGAGGAGGGCAGCCGGGTGCCGGGAGCCAGGCGGCCGGTGCGGACCGCGTCACGCAGGGCGTCGGTCAGGCCCCGGCGCAGGCCCCCCGCACCGGCCGGTTCGAGGTGCAGGTCGACGCCCAGAGTGGCCCAGGATCTCGCCATGGAAATGGACCATACTCCTGGGCTGCCCGGCTCCTAGGGTCGAGGGCATGAGCACAGCACAGGAAACCCCCGCATACGCATCCGAGCAGGCCCCGCGACTGGCCTGGGCCCAGCACGCACCCGAGGTGTACAAGGCGATGATCCGGCTGGACACCGCCGCCAAGCAGGGACTGGACCCGAAGCTCTACGAGCTGGTCAAGATCCGCGCCTCGCAGGTCAACCACTGCGCGTTCTGCCTCGACATGCACACCAAGGACGCGCTCGCGGCCGGTGAGAGCGTGGAGCGGATCGTGCAGCTGAGCGCGTGGGAGGAGTCCCGGCACTTCTACACGGAGAAGGAGATCGCGGCGATCGAGCTGACCGAGGCGGTCACCGTGCTGACGGACGGGTTCGTGCCGGACGAGGTGTTCGAGCGGGCGGCCAAGCACTTCGAGGAGGCCGAGCTGGCCCAGCTGATCGCCGCGATCACGGTGATCAACGCCTGGAACCGGTTCGGTGTGACCACCCGGATGACGCCGGGCCACTACCGGCCGGGGCAGCACAAGTGAGCCGTGCCCAGGCCTCGGACCGGACGGCCGGCAAGGTCGGCGACTTCCGCGCGCTGCATCTCGGGCGGGCTCAGGGAGACCCGCTGGTGCTGCCCGGCCCCTGGGACGCGGCGAGTGCGCGGACCTTCGCGGCGGCCGGGTTCCCGGCACTGGCCACGCCGAGCGCCGGGGTGGCCGCCTCTCTCGGGTACGAGGACGGGAGCACCCCGGCCGACGAGATGTTCGCGGCGGTCGCCCGGATCGCCCGGTCGGTGGACGTGCCGGTGTCCGCGGACGTGGAGGGCGGCTACGGGCTCGCCCCGCAGGAGCTGGTGGAGCGGCTGCTGGAGGCGGGTGCCGTCGGCTGCAACCTGGAGGACTCGGCGCCCGGGGGCGTTCTGAAGGATCCGCACGGGCACGCCGAGTACCTCGCCGAGGTGTGCTCGGCCGCGGCCGGCCGGCTCTTCGTCAACGCCCGGGTCGACACCTTCGTCCACGGCGACGGCGACCCCGAACGGGCCCTGGAGCGATCCGCGTTGTACGTGGCGGCGGGCGCGGACTGCATCTATCCGATCGCGGCACCGCCGGCCGTACTACCACTGCTGCGGGCCGGGATCCAGGGTCCGCTGAACGCCCTGGCCGTACTGGACGGGGACGGCCCCTCGCCCGGCGCACTGGCCGGACTCGGGGCCACCCGGATCACCTTCGGGCCGGGGCTCCAGCGGCGGACGCTGGCCGCGCTGCGGGAGACCGCGGCCGGTCTGCTCGCGTAGGTACGCCGGTCCCCTCGGCCAGGACCGCCGGCCTTCCCGCCCGGCACCGGCGGCCCGCTCGCCCGGGGAGGTTCAGGACAGCCACCGCTTCCACACGGCCGGGTGGCTGTCCACCCACTTCTTAGCCGCGTCCTGGGGGCTCAGCTTCTGGTCGGCGATCATCAGCGAGACCTCGTTCTGGTCCTCCGTCGTCCACTTGAACTTCTTCAGGAAGGCCGCCGCCCTGCCGCCGGACTTCGCGAAGTCCGCGTTGAGGTACTTCTTCAGCGGGGTGTGCGGATAGGCGCAGGTGATCTTGGCCGTGTCCGCGTCACAGCCTTCCTTGTACGGCGGCAGCTTCACCTCCGTCATGGGGACCTTCTTCGACAGCCACTGGGGCGTGTACCAGTAGGTCAGGAAGGGCTTCTTCTCCTTGGCGAACTGCTTCATCTGGGTGATCTGCGCCGCCTCGGAACCGGCGAAGACGACCTGGTAGTCCAGCTTCAGGTTCTTCACCAGCGCCTTGTCGTTGGTGACGTAGGACGGGGAGCCGTCCATCAGCTGCCCCTTGCCGCCGCTCTCCGCGGTGCGGAAGAGCGAGGCGTACTTGTTCAGGTTCCGCCAGTCGGTGATGTCCGGGTGCTGCTCGGCCAGGTAGGTCGGCACGAACCAGCCGATGTGCCCGGTCACTCCGAGGCCGCCGGCGTCGGCGATCGTCTTCTTGTCCTCGACGTACCGCTTCTCCTGCTCCGGGTGGCCCCAGTCCTCCAGGAGGGCGTCGACCCGGCCCTGGCTGAGCGCGTCCCAGGCGGGCACCTCGTCCACCTGGACGGTGTCGACCCGGTAGCCGAGCTTGTGTTCCAGGATGTACTGGGCGACGGCCACGTCGGACTGCGCGCCCACCCAGGACTGCACGGAGAGCGTGACGGTCTTCGAGCCCTGCGCGTTGGCGAACGGGCTGGCCTGCTTGGTCATGTCGGCCGCGCCGCACCCGGCGGTCAGTCCCAGTGCGGCGACGGCGGCGGCGACCGAGGCGGTCGTACGGAATCGCATGTCAGGCTCCCTTCCTCGGACGCCGTTCGGTGGGCTGGGTCACCCGGTCGAGCATCAGGCCCAGGCAGACGATGGCCGCACCGGCCACCAGACCGGTCGCCAGGTCGCCCTGGGCGAGGCCGAACACCACGTTGTAGCCGAGCGCGCCACCGCCGACGAGGCCGCCGACGACGACCACGGCGAGGACGAGCACCACGCACTGGTTGACGGCGAGCAGCATGGCGTGCCGGGCCAGCGGCAGCTGGACCTGCCACAGTTGCTGGGCGCCGGTGGCTCCCAGCGAGCGAGCCGACTCCAGCGCGCCCGCGTCGACCTGGCGCAGCCCCTGGCTGACGATGCGTACGACGGCGGGCAGGGCGTAGATCACGGCGGCAGCGGCGGCGGGCGCCCGGCCCACACCGAACAGCGCCACGACCGGGATCAGGTACACGAACTGCGGCATGGTCTGGCAGACGTCCAGCACCGGTCGCAGCAGCCGCTCACAGCGGGCGCTGCGGGCCGCGGCGACGGCGGCGCCGAAGCCGATCACCAGGGTGACGGCCACCGCGGCCAGCACCTGGGAGAGGGTGTCCAGGGAAGGGTTCCACACCCCGAGGACGCCGATCGCGGCCATCGCCAGCACCGCGGTGAGGGCCGTGCGCCAGGTGCCGATCAGCCAGGCCACGGCGGCGACGATCAGGAGCAGGCCCCACCAGGGCAGCCCCTGCAGACCGTCCCGGATCGGGTTCAGCACCCAGGTGGTGAAGTGGGCGGCCCAGTCGGCGGTGCCGCCGACGACGGGGACGCCGCTGTAGAGGTGATCGACCATCCAGTCCTTGGCGGTGTTCACCGGCGCGGCGATGTCGGCGACCCAGGAGTCCGGCCAGGTCAGCCGGTCCGAGAGCCGTCCGGCCAGGAGCACGGCGACCGTCACCGCGGCCGGTACGGCCCAGCGGGCCGCCGGGCCCTGCGATGCGCTCTCGGCGCCGGAGCCCAGCCGTTCGCCGACGGCCGCGGTGACCCGGTCGAGCACGACGGCGAGCAGCACGATGGGGATGCCGGCCGCCAGCGCGGCACCGACGTCGACGGAGGCCAGCGCCTGGTAGACGCGGTCACCCAGGCCGCCGGCGCCGATCATCGAGGCGATCACGGCCATGGACAGCGCCATCATGATCGTCTGGTTGACGCCCAGCATGATCTCCTTGCGGGCGAGCGGCAGCCGGGCGGTCAGCAGCCGCTGCCGGAAGGTGGCGCCGAGCGACTGCACCGCCTCCATCACCCCGGCGTCCGCGGCGCGCAGACCGAGCGCGGTGAGACGGGCCATGGGCGGGGCCGCGTACACGACGGTGGCGAGGACGGCCGCGGGGACGCCGATGCCGAAGACCAGCACGACGGGGAGGAGGTAGGCGAAGGCCGGGAGCACCTGCATGGTGTCCAGGACCGGGCGCAGGGCGCGCTCCAGGCGCGTGGACAGCCCGGCGGCGAGGCCGAGGACCGCGCCGACGGCGACGGAGGCCACGACGGCGACGACCATGAGGGCGAGGGTCTGCATGGTCGGGACCCACATGCCGAGGGCCCCGCAGGCGAGGAAGGCGGCCGCGGTGCCGCAGGCCAGGCGGACACCCGCCACGCGCCATGCGACGACGGCGCCGAACACCGTGACGCCGGCCCAGCCCGCGGCGAGCAGCGTGAGGTAGACGGCGCGGACCGAGAGGACGACCGCGTTGCTGATGTAGCCGAAGAAGTACAGGAACAGGGGGTGGCTGTCCCGGTTGTCGATGACCCAGTCGCTGGCCGACTGCAGGGGTCTGGTCAGGTCGACGGTCAGCTCATGGGGCCATGTTCCGCTGCCCCAACGGGTGAGGAAGGGCAGCAGGACCGCGGTGAGGAGGGCGAGCAGGAGGAGCTTGCCCGCGGCCCGGCTCTTGAGGATGCGGGGCCTGCCGGCGCGGGACGCGGAGACCGTGAGCGTTGCCATCAGACGGCCTCCGGACTGGTGCGGGGGCTCGGCGGGGTCGCCTGCCGGGGCCGTACCGCGCCGGTACCGGCGGCGTCGGCGGCGGGGCCGGCCACGGCCGGGGCGGTGGGGCCGCCCGCCGGGGTCGTGCCCGCGACCACACCCAGGAGGGCGTCGGAGTCCACGACGCCCAGGCACCTGCCCGCGTCCATCACCCGGGCCGGAGCCCCCGCGCGGGCCACCGCCTCGATCGCCTCCGCGACCGTGGCCTCCGGGCGGACCGCCGGGCCGCCGGCCGTCTCCTCGGCGGACGCCGGACGCATGGCCGTACGGACCGTCAGCACCTGTTCGCGCGGCACGTCCCGGACGAACTCGCGGACGTAGTCGTCGGCCGGGGAGCCGACGATCTGTTCCGGAGTGCCGAGCTGGACCACCTGGCCGTCGCGCATCAGGGCGATGCGGTCGCCGAGCTTCAGCGCCTCGGAGAGGTCGTGGGTGATGAACACCATCGTGCGGCCCTCCTCACGGTGCAGGCGGACCACCTCTTCCTGCATGTCGCGCCGGATGAGCGGGTCGAGGGCGCTGAACGGCTCGTCGAACAGCAGCACCTCGGGGTCCACGGCCAGGGCGCGGGCCAGGCCCACCCGCTGGCGCTGGCCGCCGGAGAGCTGGCCGGGGCGGCGCTTCTCCATGCCTTCGAGGCCGACCTTTGCGACGACCTCGGCGGCCCGCTCACGCCGCTCGGACCGGCCGACGCCCTGGATCTCCAGGCCGTAGGCGACGTTGTCGAGGACGGTGCGGTGCGGCAGCAGGCCGAAGTGCTGGAAGACCATGGCGGCGCGGTGCCGGCGCAGCTCGCGCAGGCGGCCCCTGTCCATCGCGCGGACGTCCTCCCCGTCGATGGAGATCGACCCGGCCGTCGGCTCGATCAGGCGGGTCAGACAGCGGACGAGGGTGGACTTGCCGGAGCCCGACAGGCCCATCACGACGAAGACCTCGCCCTTGCGGACGTCGAAGGAGACGTCCCGGACGGCGGCGGTGCAGCCGGTACGGGAGCGCAGTTCGGCGGCGTCCAGGCCGCTCAGTTCGGGGTCGGCGGGAACGCGGTCGGCCTTCGGGCCGAAGACCTTCCACAGGCCGTCCACGGAGAAGACGGGGGCGTCGGTGGGGGGCTTACGGGTGGGGACGGTGAGAGTCATCGCAGGTCACCTCCGATAAGGTCGACGGCCTTCTCCCCGACCATGAGCACGCCGATCATCGGGTTCACGGCGGGCATGGTCGGGAAGACGGAGGCGTCGGCGATGCGGATGCCGGACAGACCTCGGATGCGCAGCTCCGGGTCGACCACGGCCGTTTCGTCGTCGGCGGCGCCCATCTTGCAGGTGCCGGCCGGGTGGTAGACGGTGTGCGCGACCTTGCGCGCGTACTCGCTCAGTTCGGCGTCGCCGAGGATCTCCGGACCCGGGCACACCTCGCGCTTGAGCCAGCCGGCCAGCGGCTCGGTCTTGGCGATCTCGCGGGCGATGCGGATGCCGTCGACGAGGGTACGGGCGTCGTAGTCGTCCTCGTCGGTGAAGTACCGGAAGTCCAGTGCCGGCTTCACGGACGGGTCGGCGCTGGTCAGGAACACGCGGCCGCGGCTCTTGGGCTTGGGGATGTTGGGGGTCATCGAGACGCCGTGGGCGGGGCGTTCGTAGCCGAGGCGCTCCGGGTTGTCCGTGAACGGGATCTGGTAGAAGTGGAACATCAGGTCCGGGCCCGCGTGTTCGGGGTCGCGGCGCACGAACAGGCCCGCGTCGGAGTCCATCGCGGAGTTCTCCGGGATCGGCCCGTCGGTCTCCCAGACGATCACCGACTCGGGGTGGTCGAGCAGGTTCTCACCGACGCCCGGCAGGTCGTGCGCGACCGGGATGCCCAGTGCCTCGAGGTCCTTGCGGGGCCCGATGCCCGAATGCAGCAGCAGCCGCGGGGAGTCGACGGCGCCCGCGCACAGGACGACCTCGTTGCGGGCCCGTATCAGCAGTTCCTCGCCGTCCGCGGTGCGGACGTGGACGCCCTCGGCGCGGGTGCCGTTCAGCTCCAGCCTGTACGCCCAGGTCTCCAGGAAGATTCGCAGGCCCGGGCGCTCGTCCAGCACCGGGTGGAGATAGGCGACGGAGGCGGAGGAGCGCTTGTTGTTCTCCGGGTGGTAGGCGAGGTCGAAGAAGCCGACGCCCTCGGTGAACGGCTTCTTGTTGAAGCCCTCGATCCGGGGCACTCCGAGCGCCGATTCGGCGGCGTCGACGAAGTCGCGGGCGATGGCGTTGCGGTCCTTCTCGTCGACGGAGACGATGTTGTTCTTCAGGCGGGCGAAGTAGGCCTCCATCGGGACCGCGCCCCAGCCCTCGGCGCCGGCGGCCTCCCACTCGTCCCAGTCGGAGGGCAGCGGCTTGAAGGAGATGAGGGTGTTGTGCGAGGAGCAGCCGCCGAGGACGCGGGCGCGGCTGTGCCGGATGTGGGAGTTGCCGCGGGGCTGCTCCGTCGTCGGGTAGTCGTAGTCGAGTTCCCCGCCGAGCAGGCCCATCCAGCGGCGCAGGGTGAGGACGTCGTCGCGGCCGACGTCGCTCGGGCCGCCCTCGATGACGGCGACGGTGACGTCGGGGTCCTCGGTGAGGCGGGAGGCGATGACGGAGCCCGCCGTGCCGCCGCCGATGACGACGTAGTCGAATTCGTGGGTGTGATCCGGCATGGGGTGGTTACTCCTGCAGGGTGGGAGGACGTACGGAGTGCTGCGGCTGGTTCGCCGGCGGGGCGTGGGGTCCCGGCCGGCGGACCGGCGCGGGGTCTCAGCCGGCGAACCAGCGCACCGGCGCGGGCGCGAGGTTCTGGTAGATGTGCTTGGTCTCGCGGTACTCGGCGAGCCCGGCGGGGCCCAGTTCGCGGCCGGTGCCGCTCCTGCCGAAGCCGCCCCATTCCGCCTGCGGCAGGTAGGGGTGGAAGTCGTTGATCCAGACGGTGCCGTGGCGCAGCCGGCCGGCGACCCGGCGGGCCTTGCCGGGATCGGTGGTCCACACGGCACCGGCCAGGCCGTACTCGGTGTCGTTGGCGAGGCGGACGGCCTCTTCCTCGGTCTGGAAGGTCTCGACGGTGAGGACGGGACCGAAGACCTCCTCGCGTACGACCTTCATCTCGCGGTGGCAGGCGTCGAGGATGGTGGGCTCGTAGAAGTAGCCGGACTCGGGCCGCTCGGGCGACGGTTCCGGCCGCTTGCCGCCGCAGCGCAGCACGGCGCCCTCGGCGAGCGCGGAGGCGACGTACGCCTCCACCTTGGCGCGCTGCTGCTCGGAGACGAGGGGGCCGCACTCGACGCCGTCCCCGGTGCCGCGGCCGAGCCTGATCTTCTGGGCGCGGCGGGCCAGTTCGCCGACGAAGCGGTCGCGGACCGACTCCTCGACGATGAGGCGTGCGCCGGCCGAGCAGACCTGGCCGCTGTGGATGAAGGCGGCGTTGAGGGCCTGGTCGACCGCGGTGTCGAAGTCCTTCTCGGTGGCGCAGGCGTCGGCGAAGACCACGTTGGGGTTCTTGCCGCCGAGTTCGAGGGCGACCTTCTTCACGCTCGGGGCGGCGGCCTGGGCGACCTTGGTGCCGCTGATCAGGCCGCCGGTGAAGGAGACCAGGTCGACGTCGGGGTGCTCGGCGAGCCGGGCGCCGACGGTGTGGCCGGGGCCGGTGACGATGTTGGCGACACCGGCGGGCAGCCCGGCCTCGGCCAGCAGCTCGATCAGTGCGACGGTGGTCAGCGGGGTGATCTCGCTCGGCTTGATCACGAAGGTGTTGCCGGCCGCGAGGGCCGGGGCGACCTTCCAGCTGGCCTGGAGGAGGGGGTAGTTCCAGGGGGTGATCAGCGCGCAGACGCCGACCGGCTCGTGCACGACGACGCTGTGGACGTCGGGTGTGCCGGCGTCGACCACCCGGCCCGGGGCCTCGGCGGCGACCAGGTCGGCGAAGTAGCGGAAGGCGTCGGCGACACAGTCGATGTCGACGCGGCCCTCCTCGACGGTCTTGCCCGCGTCCCGGCTCTCCAGCAGGCCCAGCTCCTCGCGGTCACGGGTGAGGAGATCGGCGACGCGGCGCAGCAGGGCGGCACGCTCGGCGACCGGGGTGCGGGGCCACGGACCGTGGTCGAACGCCTGCCGGGCGGCGGCCACCGCCCGCTCCGCGTCCGTCTCGTCACCCTCGGCGACCACGGCGAACGGCCGGGCGTCCGCGGGGTCGAGGATCTCGCGCGTCGCGCCGGAGCTCGCGCCCGCCCACTCGCCCCCCGCGTGAATGGTCTCCGGGGCCTGTCGTACCGTTCTTTCCGCCATGATCGGTGTTGCCTTCCGTTCCGGTGCCGTACCCCTGCGTCACGTGGGTGTCACGCTCGGGGACCGTGGCCGCCTGCCCAGGACCTGCGGATGGCATGCGCAATCGTGGCCGAAAGTGCGCGGCGTCACTGAAAATGTGGTCGAAAGCGGACAAAAGTGGGGCGGGGGCGGTCGCCCCGAGCCGCCGGAAGAGGCGCCGGTCCGGGAGGAGCGCAGACGCCGCTCAGCAGGCGGGCGTGACAGGGCGCAGGCACCGGTCCGGGGACGAACGTGAGCGGTCGGGAGCGGGCGGAGGTGCCGGGCCGGGGAGGGGCTAACCGGCCGCCGACCCCCGCAGCAGCAGCTCCCGCACGCAGCCGCGCAGCCAGGCGTGCGCGGGGTCGGCGTCGTGGCGCGGGTGCCAGGCGAACCCCACCCGCACCGTGGGCAGGGGCAGGGGGATCTCGAAGACGACCAGGCCGAGGACGTCGGCGAGCGGGCGGTCCCAGTGGCTGACCAGGCCGATCAGGTCGGTCTCGCGCAGCACGAACAGCGAGGCCGGGTAGGTGCCGACGGTGCCCACCACCCGCCGCCGCAGGCCGAGGCCGGCGAGCGCGTCGTCGATCGGGCCGCGCTGCCTGCCGCGCCGGGAGACGATGAGGTGCCCCGCCTCCCCGGCGAACCGCTCGGCGGTCAACTCCCCGTCGAGCAGGGGGTGTCCGGCCCGTACGACACCCAGCAGGCGGTCCTCGTGCACGGTCTCCACATGCACCTCGGGCGCGATCGAGTCGATCACGCCGACCTCCAGGTCGGCGGTGCCCTGCCGCAGGTACGGGGCGTCCTCGTGGCTCTCGGACAGGAAGCGCAGGCGGATCCCGGGCGCCTCGCGGGCGGCGCGGGCGAAGAGGGCCGCGCCCTGGGTGGCGGCGATCGCGTCGTGGCCGATGATCGTGAAGGTGCGGCTGACCGTGCGCAGGTCGGCGTCCCGGCCCGGCGCGAACAGTGCGCGGGCCCGCTCCACCACCGCGCTCACCTCGGCGCGCACGGCCAGCGCATGCGGGGTCGGCACCATCCGGCGGCCGGCGCGCACCAGCACGGGATCGCCGAGCGCCTTGCGGATCCGGCCGAGCGTCCGGCTCATGGCGGGCTCGGACAGGTGCAGCCGGCGGGCGGCGCCCTGCACGCTCTGCTCCTCCAGCAGCACGTCCAGCGCGACCAGCAGATTCAGATCCAGGCCCGCGGATTGCGTCATGTGCAGGTACCCCTTGCAAAGGTTGCACTGGAAGACAGGTCACCGGCGAGCCTACGGTGAGAGCGCGCGAGAGCGCAGCCCACACCCACCGCCTAGCTCCCCGGAGGAGCCGTGCCCTCGCACGCCCTGAAACGCCCGGTCCTGCTCACCCTGTGCGCCTGCGTCCTGGTCGCCCAGAGCATGGTCGCCGCCATCAACCTGCTGATCCCCCAACTGGGTTCGTCCGCCCTGCACCCCTCGCACACCGAGCTGCTGTGGACGATCGACGCCTATGTCATCGTCTTCGCGGGGCTGCTCGTTCCGGCCGGCGCGCTCGGCGACCGCTACGGCCGCAAGGGCGCCCTGCTCACCGGGCTCGGACTGTTCGCGGCGGGCGCCGCCACCAGCGCGCTCGCCACCGCCCCCGCCGTGCTGATCGCGGGGCGGGGCCTGTCCGGCGCCGGAGCCGCCCTGATCACCCCGGCCACGCTGGCGATCCTGATGCGGCTGTCCGCACCCGAGCACCGGGCCCGCTCGATGACCGCCTGGACCACGGCCCTCGGCATCGGCGGCGCGGTGGGCAACCTGGGCGGCGGACTGGCCGGCCAGTTCCTCACCTGGCGTGCCCTGTTCGCGGTGATGGTCCCGCTCGCGGTCCTGCTGGCCGGTGCCGTCGCGATCACCACCCCACGCACGGAACGCTCCGCCCGGAGCAACCCAGACCCGCTCGGCACCGCACTGCTGACCGCGGGCCTGGTCGCCGTGCTGTTCGGCGTCATCGAGGGCCCGGCGTACGGCTGGGCCTCCGCGCGCATCCTCGGTTCCTTCGCGGCGGGCGCGCTGCTGATCGCGGGCTTCACCCGGAACGCCCTGCGCTCCCCCGCCCCGCTGTTCGACCCGCGGGTCTTCGCCTCCGCCCGGCTGCGGGCGGCCTCGCTCGGCATGGCCACCGGCTTCTTCGGCCTGTTCGCCCTGTTCTTCGTCAACTCGCAGTACCTGCAGGGCACCAAGGGCTTCGGCGCGGCCGTCACCGGCCTCGCGATCCTGCCGCTGACCGTCGGCATGATGCTGGCGCCGAGGCTGGCCACCCGCTGGGCGAGGCACCCCCGGGCCGTCGTCGGCACCGGTCTCGCCCTGATCGGCCTGGGCCTGCTCGGCGCGTCCACCGCCGGCGCGGCCACCCCCTACTGGGCGTACGCCGGCTGGCTGCTGGTGATCTCGGCCGGCACCGGGCTGTCCATGCCCGCCCTGACCCTCGGCGTGGTCACCTCGCTCCCCGCCCACCAGTCGGGCCTAGGCTCCGGCCTCGGCACCACCGCCCGGGAGACGGGCGCCGCCCTGGGCGTCGCGGTCACCGGCACCGTGCTGTCCTCCCACGCCGACCTCACCGACGGCATGGGGCCGGCCCTGCGCACGGTCGCGCTGGCCGTGCTGGCGGCGACGGCACTGGTGGTGAAGGGCTACGGGAGCGGGACCGGCAGCGGCAGCGGCAGCGGCAGCGGCAGCGGCAGCGGCACGGTGGCGTCCGGAGCGAAGCGGGAGCCGGTACCGGCGGGCGCGGAGCGTCCTTGACGGGGTGCTGCCCGAGTGCGGGCGCCGCTCCCGGAAGAACCGCGTGGGCCCTGCTCCGGGAGAACCGGAGCGGGGCCCACGCGGGTTTCACGGCGTGCTCGCCGCAGGCTCGCTCAGAGGAGGCCGAGGGCGCGTACCGCCTCGCGCTCCTCCGCCAGCTCCTTGACGGAGGCGTCGATGCGGGCGCGGGAGAACTCGTTGATGTCCAGGCCCTGGACGATCTCGTACTTGCCGTCCTTGGTGGTGACCGGGAAGGAGGAGATCAGGCCCTCCGGAACGCCGTAGGAGCCGTCCGACGGGATGCCCATGGAGGTCCAGTCGCCTTCGGCGGTGCCGTTGACCCAGGTGTGGACGTGGTCGATGGCGGCGTTCGCGGCGGAGGCGGCCGACGAGGCACCGCGGGCCTCGATGATCGCGGCACCGCGCTTGGCGACGGTCGGGATGAAGTCCTCGGCCAGCCACTTCTCGTCGTTCACGGTCTCGGCGGCGTTCTTGCCGGCGACCGTGGCGTGGAAGATGTCCGGGTACTGGGTGGCGGAGTGGTTGCCCCAGATGGTCAGGCGCTTGATGTCGGCGACCGTCGAGCCCGTCTTCTTCGCGAGCTGGGTCAGCGCGCGGTTGTGGTCCAGGCGGGTCATCGCGGTGAAGCGCTCGGCCGGGACGTCCGGCGCGGCGGCCTGCGCGATGAGCGCGTTGGTGTTGGCCGGGTTGCCGACGACGAGCACCTTGATGTCGTCCGCGGCGTGGTCGTTGATGGCCTTGCCCTGCGGCTTGAAGATGCCGCCGTTGGCCTCCAGCAGGTCACCGCGCTCCATGCCCTTGGTGCGCGGACGGGCGCCCACCAGCAGGGCCACGTTGGCGCCGTCGAAGGCGACGTTCGGGTCGTCGGAGATCTCGATGCCCTGCAGCAGCGGGAAGGCGCAGTCGTCCAGCTCCATGGCCGTGCCCTCGGCCGCCTTGAGCGCCGGGGTGATCTCCAGCAGACGCAGCTTGACCGGCACGTCCGCGCCGAGCAGCTGGCCGGAGGCGATGCGGAAGAGCAGGGCGTAACCGATCTGGCCGGCCGCGCCGGTGACGGTGACGTTCACGGGAGTGCGGGTCATGGCGTTCTCCGTATGACAGCTGGCGGTGGGGCGTCCCTGCCCCGGGCGGATGATCGATCTCTTGGCGTCAAGAGAGATCCACCGGTCAGGCTATCGCGCATCCGGCATGCGAGACGTCCGGGGCCGTGTGGCTCACCCCACAAGGGGATCAACCGGGGCGGGACCCCGGAACGTCACCGCACACGAGGGCGGCCGCCCGGCCGGGAGGCCGCACACGAGGAGGCGGCCGCCCGTCCGGGAGAGGGGGGACGGAGACGGCCGCCGGGGGGATGCCGGCTTGCCGGACTCCCGTGGGGGTACGGTTCGCGTTCCCGGGATCGCGGCCGCCATGCGCCCTCTCCCGGAATCTCACCGCGTTGACGTCGGACGGCCCGTCGCCCCGGACGCCGGAGCGACCGTCCTGACTCGTGCAAGCCGTTCGTTCTGACGCCAGAGGCATCGCGCTGACGCCCGGGCCATCGCGCTGACGACGGACAGCCCGGCGCCCCGGACGCCCGAGCCACCGCGCTACCTCGTGCAGCCCGTCGCCCCGGACGCCAGGGTGGCGCAGGACTTCGCCTGTGCCGCGTTCTTCACGGCGACCATGGGGGTGTACGCGATGGTGTCCCCCGCGGAGGTGATGGTGCCCTTCTGCTCCGCCCCGCCCGCGCTCACCCGCACCTCGTCGCCCGGCACGGCGCCGGTGACGCGGCCCCAGGCGGTGCCACAGGTCTTGCTGTAGCGGACCTCCAGGGTGGCGGTGCCGACGGTGACGGACTCGGCCGTGGTCACCAGGTCGCCGCTGCACCCCATGGCCTCGGCGTCCTTGCCCGTGCACGCGGCACCGGCGCACTTCACCCCGGGCGGCAGGCTCGCGTGGCGGCCGGCGGCCGGCGAGGGCGACTTGGCGGCGCCCCCCTTCCCGTCGCGGTCGCCCCGCTCGGTGAAGAAGAAGACGGCGGCGATGACGACCAGGACGCCGACGAGACCCGCGAGGAACATCGTCACCCGCCGCCGGCCGGAACCCGCTCCGGGAGGGCCGCCCGCGGGCCCGGGCGCCTGCGGCCGGCCGTCGTTCGGGGACCGCCCGCCCGGAGTGCCGGCGGAAGCCTCGGGAACGACCGGCGGCCGCGTCCAGGAACCGGCGCCGAGAGCAGCACCGGCACCGGCACCCGCCTTCACGGAGGCGTCCGCGCCCGCCCCGGCACCGGCACCCGCACTGCCGTTGCCACTACCACCGGCACCGGGGCGGGCGCTCGCCGGGGAGGGGCCCCGGTATCCGGCCAGCCCCCAGGAGTTGCCGCCGGAGCCCGCACCCGTCGCGCCGCCGTCGGCGGACGGCCCACGGCTCCCGCCGTCGGCCACCTCGCGGTTGTCGCTCTCCGCGGCGCCGGCGCCTGCGCCGGGGGCCGCCGGCCGGCCGGGGAACGTCGGGGAGACACCCGCGGGACCGGCGACGCCCGGGGTGAGGGCGGAACCGCCGTTCTTGCGGGCGGACGGCCATCCGCCCGCCTTGCCCGTCCCGCCCGTCTTGGCCGCCGCGCTCGCCCCGCCCGCCTTGGCCGCCCCGCTCGCCGCGGCCGCCTTGGCCGCCCCGCTCGCCGCGGCCGCCCCGCCCGTCCCGGACTCTCCCAGTGCGGCGCGCGCCTGCGCGATCCGCATGGCCTCCATCGTGCGGTCGTGACGCATCTCCGCCCGGCTCCACGCCCGTTCGGCCAGCTCCCACAGGGTGACGAGGTGGACGGGGTTGGTACCGGTGGCCTCGGCGAGCGCGACGATCGCGCCCTTGGGCGCGAGGAGCCGGCCGCCCAGATAACGCTCCCACGACGCCTTGCCGTAGCCCGTGCTGTCGGCCAGTGCCGCGACGCTCAGGCCGCTGCGGTCCACGAGCCGCCGCAACTGGCTGGTGAACTCCGCGATCTGCGGGTCCAGATCCTCGGGCAAGGCCTTCCAACGAGGCATCGCTCCCCCTCTTCCCCCCGGTCGGTGCTCTTGTTTCTCACGCACGGCCCCCCGGTCCGCCCCCGCGTTCGGGTACCGGTGCCGGCTACCCACAGGGATGCGCTGGCCAAGGATCCCAGTTCCCGGAGTCGGAGCGCACGGGAGCGTGCACCGCCGCGGCGGTGCGGCCGTACGCCCGGTGCTGCGAGGTCCTCGTAAAATATCCCGAACCATCGATACATCGACACCTGAAGGGCGCCCACGGCAGTGCGCGCGGACACCGTAGCGGAACGGTCACTTCCGTGCCACAGCGCAGGGACAGGCGTTGAACAGGGAGTTCAGGGGCGGAAGGCTGAGCACGGACGGCGGCTCGTCCCTGCTCGGGGGAAGGGATGGGCCGTCGTTCCGTCGTGACGGGGCCTCAGCCGCCCGGCGTCACCAGTCCCGTCTCGTACGCGAGCACCACCGCCTGGGCCCGGCTGCCCAGATCCAGCTTGGTCATCGTGCGGTTGAGATGGGTCTTGACGGTGGCCTCGCTGATGTAGAGGCGGTCGGCGATCTGCATGTTGGACAGGCCGCGTGCGGTGAGTCGCAGGACCTCCACCTCGCGCGAGGTGAGCACATCGAGGTCGGACGGGGCCGCGGCGTCCCGGGCGGTGGTCCGCTGCCGGGCGAACGCCTCCACCAGGCGCCGGGTGACCGTGGGCGCGAACAGCGCGTCACCGCCGTCGACCGCGGTGATCGCGGCGAGCAGACGCTCGGGCCCGGAGTCCTTGAGCAGGAATCCCGAGGCCCCGGCACGCAACGCCCCGTAGACGTACTCGTCCAGGTCGAAGGTGGTCAGCACCAGTACCCGGGGCGGTCGGTCGGCGGCGTGGGCGAGGATGCGTTCGGTGGCCTCGATGCCGTTGACGCCGGGCATCCGGATGTCCATGAGGATCACGTCGGGGCGCATCTCAGCGGCGAGCCGTACGGCCTCCTCGCCGTCCCCCGCCGCGCCCACCACCTCGTAGCCGGGCGCGGCCTCGAGCAGGCCCACGAGTCCGGCGCGGATGAGGAACTGGTCGTCCACGACGAGCACTCTGATCATGCCGTACGGTCGTCCCCCCGCCCTGCGTCTACCGCTCCGCCTCCGGCACGGCCCCTCGGCCCCGCCCGGCCGCCGAGGTGGGCAGGGTCAGCCGGACCTCGTAACCGCCCGCGGGGCGCGGGCCGACGCTGATCGTCCCGCCGTAGAGCTTGGCCCGCTCGCGCATGCCGATCAAGCCGTGCCCGCCGCGCGTCGGCACTCTGGCCGGAATCGCCCCCCGCCCGTCGTCGCTGACGCGGACGGTCAGCTCGTGGGCGCCGTAGGAGAGTTCCACGCGCGCGCGTGCCGGGCCCGCGTGCTTGAGGGCGTTGGTGAGGGCTTCCTGGACGACACGGTAGGCACACAGTTCCGTGCCGGGCGGCAGCGGGCGTTCGGTCCCCTCGACGGCGAGGTCCACCGGCAGGCCGCCGGCCCGGACCCGGTCGAGTAGTTCACCCAGCCGGGCCAGGGTGGGCATCGGGGCCCGTTCCGGGGCCTCGGGGTCCTCCTCGCGCAGCACCTGCAGCATGCGCCGCAGCTCCTCCAGCGCCTCGCCGCTGGTGTCCGCGATGGTGCCGAGCGCGCCACGGGCCTTGGTGGGGTCGGAGTCGAGGACGAACCGGGCGAGGCCTGCCTGTACGGAGATCACCGACATGTGGTGGGCGACGACGTCGTGCAGTTCGCGGGCGATCCGGCCGCGTTCCTCGGCGACCGCGCGCCGGGCCCGCTCGGCCTGCTCGGCGCGCAGTCGCCGGGTCAGCTCGGCGGAGCGGCGGGCCAGCTGCCCGAACCAGACCAGCACCGAGGAGAACAGCAGCGCCTGCCCCAGCACCGACGCCATGGACGGGGTGTGGCTGACCACACCGGCGTAGACCCACACCGCGCTCATACAGGCGGCGCAGACCAGGGCGGTGCGCACCGGGCGCAGGGAGGCCACGGTGTACAGCGCGAGCATGGCGCCGAAGGTGCACACGACCGGCCAGTAGCCGAAGGTGATGTAGCCGGTGGCGGCCGCCTCGACGACGGCGAAGACGACGAGGGGCCGGCGACCGCGCAGGGCGACCGGCAGATGGGCGAGGGCGACCAGGGCGTAGGCGCGGGCGTCGAGGTCCGGCCAGCCCTGCGATCGCGACTCCCGCCCGAGCAGGACGGCGACCACGGCCATGGCGACCGCGATCAGCGTGTCCACCACGAGCGGGCGGGGAGTCCTCGGTCGCACCGCCGCAGGGTAGCGCTCACCGGTATGACGGCACGTCATACCTACGCGGTGCGGCGGAAGTTGCTGCCCACCGACCGCGGCCTCCCTTGCGTGCAACGGAAATTCAGGCGGGAGACGGGAGGCGGACGGCGGCGGCCCGCGCCACCGGGCGGAGGCGCGGGGCTCCTGGCGAAGGCGCGGGGCCCCTGGCCAAGGCGCGGGCCGGGGCTCCTGGCGAAGGCGCGGGCCGGGGCGCCGGGCGGAGGCGCGGGCCCAGGCACCTGGCGAAGGCGCCGGGGCCGGGGCCGGTTGCGCGGCTACTTGGTGATCGTGAAGTGCAGGGTGCCCTTGAGGAACGGGATCTGCAGCCACGGGTCGGGCTGGGCCATCAGCGTCAGCAGGACGATCGCCACGCCGAGGACGCCGTACGTGGCGATGTCCGTGAAGCGGGAGCGCACGGCGAGCATGCCGACCCTCGGCAGGATCCAGCGCATGACCGCGCCGGCCAGCAGTCCCGCGCCGATCAGCAGGGTTCCGTAGCGGAACACGTCGAGCGCGGTCAGCAGCAGACCGAGCGCGACCGCGCCGAGCACCACCAGCAGCGGCCACTGCCGGGCGGGGGCCGGAGCGTCGCCGGGCGCGGCCCGGCCGCCGCCCTCGGGGCGCGCGGTGTCCCTGGTGAACAGCGGGAAGCGGCGGGTGACCCGCCGCGGGCGCCCCTGCGCGTCGGGGGCGCTGATCGCGTCCCGGACCTTCGGTTCCGCGTGTCCGCGGGTGTCCTCAGCCGGCACTGCGCTCCGCCGCCTCGACCACGTTGACCAGCAGCTGCGCCCGGGTCATCGGGCCGACGCCGCCGGGGTTGGGGGAGATCCAGCCGGCCACCTCGAGCACGTCCGGGTGGACGTCGCCGACGATCTTGCCCTCGGCGTTGCGGGAGACGCCGACGTCCAGGACGGCCGCGCCCGGCTTGACGTCCTCGGCCCGGACCAGGTGCGGGAAACCGGCGGCCGCGACGATGATGTCGGCCCGCTTGAGGTGGGCGGCCAGATCGCGGGTGCCGGTGTGGCACTGGGTCACGGTGGCGTTCTCGCTGCGCCGCGTGAGCAGCAGCGGCATCGGGCGGCCGATGGTCACGCCACGGCCGACGACCACGACCTCGGCGCCCTTGATCTCCACGCCGTGGGCCCGCAGCAGGGAGATGATGCCGTTGGGCGTGCAGGGCAGCGGGGCGGGCTCGTTCAGGACGAGCCGGCCGAGGTTCATCGGGTGCAGGCCGTCCGCGTCCTTGGCCGGGTCCATCAGCTCCAGGATGCGGTTCTCGTCGATGCCCTTGGGCAGGGGCAGCTGGACGATGTAGCCGGTGCAGGCCGGGTCCTCGTTCAGCTCGCGCACCACCGCCTCGATCTCCGCCTGGGTCGCCGTGGCGGGCAACTCGCGCTGGATGGAGGCGATGCCGACCTGGGCGCAGTCGCGGTGCTTGCCGGCTACGTACTTCTGGCTGCCGGGGTCCTCCCCGACCAGGATCGTGCCGAGGCCGGGCGTGACGCCCCTCTCCTTCAGCGCCGCCACGCGGGCGGTCAGATCGGACTTGATCGCGGCTGCGGTGGCCTTGCCATCGAGAATCTGGGCGGTCATACCCCCATCCTCGCGGATGACCCGGTCCCGGTTCCAATCCGGGTGTCGGGAGGCCTCCTCGATCTCACCACCGGACGATCGGGAATGTGCCCCGGCATGATCGTCGATGTTGCACTTGCACAACGCATCGTGGCAGCGGCCGGACAAGCAGGAGGCGGCCGAAGAACGATGAGTACGATGAGTACACAGTGTCGCGGGCAGTACCGGGGGGACGGACCGCATCTGTAGAACTCTCCTCCGAACCGTGCCGCGTCGTCCCCGCACTTGAACATCGGAGGAAGCCCGCCATGAGCTTCGGCGACCCGAACAATCCCTACGGACCGCCACCGCCCCAGCCGCCGACCGCCGCACCGGGCTACGGCTACCCGCAGCAACCGGGCGTGCCCCCGCAGGGTTACGGCTACCCGCAGCAGCCCGGCTACCCCGGCTACCCCGCGGCGAACGTGATGCCTCAGACCATGCCCGGGCTCGTGACCGCCTCGCGGGTGCTGCTCTACATCGTGTCGGCCGTGCAGATCGTGGGCGGCATCATCCTCATCTTCGGCGCGGCGACGCTCAACGACGCCTCGAACGCAGGTGAGGACGCCTTCGGCGACAACGGCTTCTCCGACATCGGGCATGACGGAGCCGGCGTCATCCTCGTCTTCGCGCTGCTGGCGCTGGGGCTCGCCGCACTGTCGATCACGCTGGGCGTGAAGGCCTCCCGAGGCGGTCAGGGGATCCGCATCACCACGATGGTCTACGGCATCCTGGGCGCTCTCGTCGGCGTCCTGATCCTGGTCGGCGCGGCCAATACCGAATCCAGCGCCGCACTGGTGTGGGCGCTGCTGTGGATCGGCTTCGGCGGCGTGATGGCGGCGGCGATGCTCACGCCGTCGGGTGCGGCCTGGTTCAACCGCCCGCGCTACTGAGCAACGGCGACGGGCGTTCGACCGGGCTGTGCCCCCCACTGCGGGGGGCACAGCCCGGTCGCCGTCGGTACGCCCGCGCCGTCGGTACGCCCGCGCCGTCGGTGTCCGCCGACGGACGCGGCGGACACCGACGGCGTCCTCGTCTCAGTGGAAGAAGTGGCGCGTGCCCGTGAAGTACATGGTCACTCCGGCCTTCTTCGCGGCCTCGACGACCAGCTCGTCACGGATCGAGCCGCCCGGCTGGACGATGGCCCGGACGCCGGCGTCGATGAGGATCTGCGGGCCGTCGGGGAAGGGGAAGAAGGCGTCGGAGGCCGCGTAGGCACCGCGGGCACGCTCCTCGCCGGCCCGGTCGACGGCCAGCTTGCAGGAGTCGACCCGGTTGACCTGGCCCATGCCGACACCGACCGAGGCGCCGTCCTTCGCGAGGAGGATCGCGTTGGACTTCACCGCGCGGCACGCCTTCCAGGCGAAGGCCAGCTGTGCCAGCTCCTCGGGGGCGAGCGCCTCGCCGCTGGCCAGCGTCCAGTTGGCGGGCTCGTCGCCCTCGGCCTGGAGCCGGTCGGCGACCTGGAGCAGCGCGCCGCCGTCGATCGGCTTGACCTCGACGGGGTGGGCCGGGGCTTCGGGGCAGCGCAGCACGCGGATGTTCTTCTTCTTGGTGAGGGCCTCCAGCGCGCCCTCCTCGTAGCCGGGCGCCACGATGACCTCGGTGAAGATCTCCGCGACCTGCTCGGCCAGCTCCTTGCTGACCGGACGGTTGACCGCGATCACCCCGCCGTAGGCGGAGACCGGGTCGCAGGCGTGCGCCCTGCGGTGCGCCTCGGCGACGTCCGCGCCCACCGCGATGCCGCAGGGGTTGGCGTGCTTGATGATCGCGACGCACGGCTCGTCGTGGTCGTACGCGGCACGGCGGGCGGCGTCCGTGTCCGTGTAGTTGTTGTAGGACATCTCCTTGCCGTGCAGCTGCTCGGCCGCCGCGAGACCGCCCTCGCCGGAGGTGTAGAGCGCGGCGGGCTGGTGCGGGTTCTCGCCGTAGCGCAGGGTGTGCGCCCGCTCCAGGGCGGTGCCGATGAAGTCGGGGAACCGCTGCGCGGAGGAGCCGCTGCCGGACTCGGCGTCGGCGGGGGCGTACGAGGAGGCGAACCAGGAGGCGACGGCGATGTCGTACTCCGCCGTGTGCCGGAAGGCCTCCGCCGCAAGGTGCTTGCGGGCCGCGAGGTCGAAGCCGCCGTCCCGTACCGCGGCGAGGACGTCGGCGTAGCGCCGGGGGCTGGTCACCACGGCCACGGACGGGTGGTTCTTGGCGGCGGCGCGGACCATCGACGGGCCGCCGATGTCGATCTGCTCCACGCACTCGTCGGGCGAGGCGCCGGAGGCGACGGTCTCCCGGAACGGGTAGAGGTTGACGACGACCAGGTCGAACGGCTCCACACCCAGCTCGGCGAGCTGTTCGCGATGGCTGTCCAGACGCAGGTCGGCGAGGATGCCCGCGTGCACCCGCGGGTGCAGGGTCTTCACCCGGCCGTCCAGGCACTCGGGGAAGCCGGTCAGCTCCTCGACCTTGGTGACGGGGACGCCGGCGGCGGCGATCCGGCCGGCCGTGGAGCCGGTGGAGACCAGCTCGACACCGGCCTCGTGCAGCCCGCGCGCGAGGTCCTCGAGACCGGTCTTGTCGTAGACGCTGACGAGCGCGCGACGGATGGCCCGCTTGTTGCTCTCGGCGGTCACTGGATAACTACCTTTCGTCCCTCAATGCGATAGCCGTTGCGGGCGAGCCGCCCCACGACCTCGACGAGCAGCCTTCGCTCGACTTCCTTGATGCGCTCGTGCAGCGCGCTCTCGTCGTCCTCGTCCCGGATCTCGACCACGCCCTGGGCGATGATCGGTCCGGTGTCGACGCCGTCGTCGACGAAGTGGACGGTGCAGCCGGTGACCCTGGCGCCGTACGCGAGCGCGTCCCGCACGCCGTGGGCCCCCGGAAAACTGGGCAGCAGGGCGGGGTGGGTGTTCACGAACCGCCCGCCGAACCGGGCGAGGAACTCCTTGCCGACGATCTTCATGAACCCGGCGGAGACGACGAGGTCGGGCTCGTACCCGGCCACGGTCTCGGCGAGAGCGGCGTCCCACTCCTCCCGGGAGGCGTGGTCCTTCACCCTGCACACGAAGGTCGGCAGGCCGGCCCGCTCGGCCCGGGCGAGCCCCTCCACCCCGGTGCGGTCGGCCCCGACGGCGACGATCCGGGCGCCGTACGGCCCGGCGCCGGTGCGCTCGATCTCGTCCAGGAGCGCCTGCAGGTTCGTACCGGATCCGGAGACCAGCACGACGAGGCGCTTGACCGCTGGGCCAGCGGGGGTGGCGGCCACGGTGGGGCCCTTTCTCGGGGTGGCGATATGTCCGGCCGGCGGCTTTGTGCGTTCGTACCAATGCTTCACGCCCCGTGATACGGGGAAGTCTACGAAGCGGCCGACCGTCAGCAACGATACCGGCACTGCGGACGGCCCCCGCGGGACGGGGGCTTGGCCGGAAGGTAGCGTTCGCAGGGAATCGAGAACGGGCAGCCTCGGGAACGCGGTCGTCATGCGGTGCGTTGACGGGGAAGAAGCTCACGTCGGACAGCCGTAGACACCTAGGGGAAGACGCTCTTTTGATGGCCGATCGCAGCCTGCGACTCCTCACGTTCCCGCCGCACCCCGTCCAGGGGGGCGAGCGCGGTGCCGCGCTGCTGCGAGAGCGGCCGGCCTCGCCGCCCGAGGCGCCGCGCGGTGGCCGCGACGGTGACGGGCGGGGCGGTGAGCGGCAGGACGACAATCCGTTCGCGCCGCCGCCGGAAGGCACCCCGGACCGCCCGTGGCAGCCGCGCCGCCCCGAAGGTTCCTCCGGCCACGGGCAGGGTCACGGGCACGGGCAGGGCTCCGGCTCCGGTCCTGGCTCCGGTCCCGGCTCCGGTCCCGAGGGCGACTCCCCCTGGGGCAGCCAGTGGAGCGACCGTCAGCCCGGCCGCTCTCCCGGCGGCTTCGGTGAGCGGCCCGGCGGCAGTCCTCAGGAACCGGGCGGCCCGACCGGCTCCGGCATGCGCTGGGACCCGACCGACCCCGCCCAGCGGCGTGCGCGGTACGCACTGCTGTCGGGCATGTGGGCGGTCTTCTTCGCCCTGTTCAGCTGGCCGTACGTGGCCCTGCTGCTGGGTGCGCTGTCCCTGTACTGGGGCATCAGCGCGCTCCGCGCCAAGCCGCGCCCCCAGTCCCCGGACACGCCGCCGGCCCCCGCTCCCCCCGGCCGGCCGCAGACGACGGCGGCCGTCGCCGGCCTGGTGACGGCCTCCCTCGCCCTGGTCCTGGTGGCCTCGACCTTCACCGTCCAGCTGGTCTACCGCGACTACTACACGTGCGTCGGCGACGCCCTCACCCACCAGGCCAAGCAGTCCTGCGACAGCATGCTGCCGAAGGAACTGCGCGGCGTGCTGGGAGTCGGCGACGACTGACGCGAGGAGCGGGCACCGGCTGCGACGACTGACGCGAGGAGCGGGCACCGGCTGCGACGACTGACGCGAGAGGCGGGGACCGGCTGCGACAGCTGCCCCGAGGAGCGGGGACCGGCTGCGACGGCCGACCCGAGAGGCGGAAACCGGCTGCGACAGCTGCCCCGAGGAGCGGGCACCGGCTGCGACGGCCGACCCGAGGGCGGGTACAACGCGAGACGGCTGACGCGAGGGGCGGGTACGACAGGGCGGCTGAACCGAGGGCGGGTACGACGCGGGACGGCCGACGCGAGGGGCGGCTACGACGCGGGACGGCCGACGTCACCGGCGCGTCGGCGCCGGGGCGCATGTGCTCCTCCCCCCTGCGCCGTCCGCGCCGCACGCCGTCCGAGGATCCTGAGGCACCCCGCGCCGCATGCGGTCCGGGCGATCCGCGCGGTGCACCTTGCCGAAGCGCTCCGGTGGCTCCGAGTGCAGCGGTCAGGAGTCGCTTTCCGGCTCCTCGGGGCCGCTTCCGGGCGGGGGCGGCGGCGAGGAAGGTTCGCCCGACGGACCACTCCGCGTCCGTGACTGCGCCGAAGGGCTCTCGGAGACGTCGCGGGCGGTGGCCGCCTCGCGCAGGGCCGCCCAGCGGGAGGCGCGCGCCAGCTCGTCGTGCCAGTCGGAGGTGAACGGATCGTCGGCGGGGAGGAAGTCGTACAGCTCCTCCTCGGCGGCGCCGGCCGTGCCGGTACCGGCATCCGGCCGAGCG
Source organism: Streptomyces sp. NPDC048514 (assembly GCF_043199955.1). Taxonomy (NCBI): domain Bacteria; kingdom Bacillati; phylum Actinomycetota; class Actinomycetes; order Kitasatosporales; family Streptomycetaceae; genus Streptomyces; species Streptomyces sp. NPDC048514. The sequence continues at coordinate 108,826 of NZ_JBICWT010000004.1, forward strand.
GTCGCCTTCGGCTTGATGAGCCCCGTGAACTTCGGGCCGCTCTTCGATTTGGCGGCGCCCTTCGGCTGAGTGACGCCCTTCGGCTGAGTGGCCTCCTTCGACTGGCCGGCGCCCTTCGACTGGGCGGCGCCCTTCAGCTGGCCGGCGCCCCTCGGCCGGGAGGCAATCTTCGACCGGGCGGCGTCCTTCGACTCGGCGTCCTTCGACTCGGCGGCCTGCCTGTCGGCGGCAGCATCCGCGGCCTTGCCGCCGTCCGTGCCCTCGCCGCCGTTCCCGGCCCGGGCGCCCTCCTCGCCCCTGCCGCCGTCCTCGGTCCCGGTGCCGGGCTGGGCATGGGCACTTTCCGCGGCCTTGGCGCTGTGCTGGGCCTCGGTGCCCTCCGCGGCCTCCGCGACGTTCTCCGCGGTGATGCCGGGCCCGGCCTCGGTGCCGTGCTCGCCCTCGGCGGTGCCGCCGGCCTTGGTGGTGCCGCCAGTCATGGTGGTGCCGCCGGTCATGAGGGCGGTGCCGGGTTTCGTGGCCCTCGGCTCGCCGTCCGTCGCGGGCTCCGCCGTCCCGGGCCGAGACGGCTCCGCCGTCCCGGGCTCCGCCGGCTCTCCGGACTTCCCCCGGGGATCCTGCCCGTCGTTCCCGGGGTGCGCCGGGGTCGCGGCCTCCTCCTCGGGCGCCTTCGTCGACGCCGGGTCCTGCGCCACACCCTTCGCCGGGGCCGCCACCGCCCCGACGACCGTCTCCCGCCGCGGCTCCGTGCCCCGCGCCGCACCCTGCGCCGCCCCTTGCGCCGGAATCGCGTCCGAGCGCTTTCGCCGGCCCCGCAGCCGCCAGGCCCGTACAAGGAGCGCCACCGGCATCGCGAAGAACGCCGTCCACACCCCCGCCGCACCCCCGGTCTGCCACCACACCGGGCCGAAGCGGGCCAGCGCGGCCACACCCAGCGGACCGCCGGCCAGCTCGGCGAGCAGACCCAGGAAAGCCGCGCAGACCGCCGCCGTCAGCAGGACCGCCCCGGCGGTGCGGCCGGCCGTCCAGCGGGCCCGCGCCGCCTGGCCGGCCTCCCGCCGCCGCACGGCCGCCCGCCCCACGAACCATCCCGCCGTCAGCCCGGCCACCGCCGGCACCAGCCCCGCCGCCCAGTTCGGCGGCGCTCCGGCGCCCGCGTCCGGCACCGCCGCCAGCAACGGGAACGGCGGCAGCAACGGGGCCGGATCCGAGGCGAACGGGTGCACCGGATGCCCGGCGCCGAGGGCGAATCCGGGGCCCAGGGCGTAGGACGCCGCCCACACCGCCGCGTTGGGGATCAGCGCGATGCCGAGCAGCAGTACGGCGAACCGCCCCGTCCAACCCTCCGTCAGCTGCAGGAAGGACGCCCGCGCCAGGTCGCCGTGCCACACCAGGGACACCCCGGTCAGCAGCGCCCCGCCCCCGAAGAGCACCGCCGTCGCGACACCGGCGGCCCGTACGGCCGTACCCAGCAGGGCCCGTGCCCCGGCGCGCGACAGCAACCGCCTTAGCGGCCCCGGCAGTACCAGCAGCACACCGGGTGCCGTCCACTCCGCTCCCGCCCCCGGTCCCGCGCCGTCCTCTTCCGGTTCCGTTCGGTCGGACAGGCGCCCCGCGTGCGGGCGGCCGTGCGCCGACCAGGTCCCGGCGGCCGCCGCGGCCATCGCGACGGCCGGCAGGCACACCGTCACCCATTCCCACGAAGGGCGCAGTTGGCCGCCGGAGCAGTACAGCGTGGCCGCGGCCCCCACGCCGAGGTAGCCGAGCACGACGCCCGTCCACGCCGTCAGCGCCGGTACCGGGGGCGGTCCGTCGGGGTCGGTGGAGACGTCCGAGGCGTCGCGCGCCGCCCGGTACAGCAGCCACACCGGCAGCACGAGCAGCAGCAGCGGGGTCAGGCCCACCGGCAGGGGCGCGCCGGAGAGCGTGTCGGTGCGGACCAGTTGCACCCCGTGCGCCAGCAGCCACAACGCGGCGGCCACGTGCAGCGCCCCGCCCGGCCCGCTGTCGGGGTACGGCGAACCCACCCACAAGGCCAGGACGAGTACGGCGAGCGAACCGAGCCCGAGTCCGGCCGCGACCGCACCGCCGGCAAGGCTCGCGGCCAGTCCGGGCGAGCGGTCACGCACGCGGGCCAGCAGAGGCGACGAGGACGGTCGGCGAGCGGTCATCGGGATCACGCACGCCATGGTCCCAACGACACGCGCTTTCCCGTCGTAACGGGCGAACCTCCGTAGTGTCGCTCAATATATGTTTATGTTCTTTTTCGTACGAAAGGGTGCATGGTGACGACGACGCAGAGTTCTGCCACCCCGCTGCCACCGCCGACGGAACGCCGACGGCTGCGCGTGTCCCACTCGCTGACACAGGCTCAGCTCGCGGCGCGGCTCGGCGTCAGCCGCACCACGGTGCGTGCGTGGGAGTCCGGCCGACGTGTCCCCGACGGAAGCGACGGCGAGGCGTACGCGCGCCTGCTGTCCAGGCTCGGCCGGCCGACGGCCCCCCAGGACCCACCGGGGAAGGCGGGCGCGCCGGTCCCCGGGGGCACGCCGTTCCCCGGGGGCACGCCGGCCGCGCCCGAGCCGCTGACGCCCGATCAGGCCTTCGACGCGCTGTACGCGTTCTGCGCACCCGCCCTCGTACGGCAGACCTACCTGCTCACCGGGCGCCGGGACCTGGCCCGGGAGGTCGTGGAGCAGGCCTTCCAACAGGCCTGGCAGCGCTGGCCCGAGGTGGCCCGGGACCGGGACCCGGCCGGCTGGGTGCGGGCGGTGGCGTACGACTGCGCGCTCTCCCCCTGGCACCGCTTCCGCCCCCGGTACCGGCACCCGGAGCCACCGCCGGCCGACCCGGCCGACCGTGCCCTGCTGCACGCCCTGCTCGGGCTTCCGCCGGCCTACCGGCGCACGCTCGTCCTGTACGACGGTGTCGGCCTGGACCTGCCGGAGACCGCGGCGGAGACGGAGGCGAGCACCCCGGCGGCCGCCAATCGGCTGACGCACGCCCGCGAGGCGGTCGCCGCGTGTCTGCCGGAGCTGGCCGATCCCGCCGAACTCCATCGCCGCCTGCTCGAACTGGCCTCGACGGAGCGCTTTCGCGCGGCCCAGCCGACGGTGGTGCGGACCGGCGGCGAACGCCGGAACGTCTTCTGGACCCGTGCGGCCATCGCGTTCACCGTGACGATCATCGGGGCGACTGCGCTGACGCTGCAGACGGCACCTACGCACTACGAGGCACCGATCGCGCCGGCGCAGGCGGTGCGGGGGGTGCCGCCGCGGGCCGCGCTGGGGCCCCTGTCCGGGGAGGAGATCGCGCTCCAGAAGAAGCTGCGGCAGTCGGCGGCGAGCGGTCCGGAAAGGCTGATGCCGGATCTCCGGTGACGGTACGGGTTCCCTCCCGGGGGGGGTGCCGTCCATGGGTTCGTCGTGGCAGCGGGGCGCCGGCCGGCCGCGGGGGCCGTCGGCCGCGGGCACCGTCACCGCGGGCACCGTCAGCCGTGGGCACCGTCAGCCGCGGGTACCGTCGGCCGCGGGGCGTCGCCAGCCGCAGGGGCCGTCAGCTGCGGAGCGTCGTCGGCCGCGGGTTTGTCGTGGCTGGTCGCGCAGTTCCCCGCGCCCCTTCGGGGGCGCGGCGGCGCTGGTCTCGCGGAGCTCCGCGCCTCTTCGGGGCGCGGCGGCGCTGGTCTGGCGGTTTTCCGTGGCCGTTTGGGGGCGCGGCGCTCGGGGTGCTGCCAGGGGGCCGGATGGGTGAGACGCCGGTGGGCCCGTCCCGGTGACGGGGCGGGCCCACCGGCAGCGGGCTGGGAGACCCAGCCGCAGCCTCGGAGCTGTTGGGCTCAGGCGCTCAGGATCTCGCGCGCCAGCTTGGCCGTCTCGGTCGGGGTCTTGCCGACCTTGACACCGGCGGCCTCCAGGGCCTCCTTCTTCGCCTGGGCGGTGCCGGACGAACCGGAGACGATGGCGCCGGCGTGGCCCATGGTCTTGCCCTCGGGCGCGGTGAAGCCCGCGACGTAGCCGACGACCGGCTTGGTCACGTTGTCCTTGATGTACGCGGCCGCACGCTCCTCGGCGTCGCCACCGATCTCGCCGATCATCACGATCAGCTCGGTCTCGGGGTCGGCCTGGAACGCGGCGAGGGCGTCGATGTGGGTGGTACCGATGATCGGGTCGCCACCGATGCCGACGGCCGTCGAGAAGCCGATGTCACGCAGCTCGTACATCATCTGGTACGTCAGCGTGCCGGACTTCGAGACCAGGCCGATGCGGCCCGGCTTCGTGATGTCGCCCGGGATGATGCCGACGTTCGACTGACCCGGGGTGATGATGCCGGGGCAGTTCGGGCCGATGATCCGGGTCTTGTTGCCCTTCTTGCCGGCGTACGCCCAGAAGGACGCCGAGTCGTGCACGGCGATGCCCTCGGTGATCACGACGGCCAGCGGGATCTCGGCGTCGATGGCCTCGACGACCGCGTCCTTGGTGAACTTCTCCGGCACGAAGATGACGGAGACGTCGGCGCCGGTCTTCTCGATGGCCTCCTTGACGGTGCCGAAGACGGGCACCTCGGTGCCGTCGAAGTCCACGGTCTGACCCGCCTTGCGCGGGTTCACGCCGCCCACGACGTTCGTACCGTCACCGAGCATGAGCTTGGTGTGCTTCATGCCGGTGGCGCCGGTCATGCCCTGGACGATGACCTTGCTGTCCTTGTTGAGCCAGATAGCCATGGTGGTTTGAGTCCTCGTCCTTGTGCTTACTTGGCGGCGGCCAGCTCGGCGGCCTTGTCGGCCGCGCCGTCCATGGTGTCGACGCGCTGCACCAGCGGGTGGGCGGCGTCGGTGAGGATCTGCCGGCCCAGCTCGGCGTTGTTGCCGTCGAGGCGGACGACGAGCGGCTTCTCGACCTTCTCGCCGCGGTCCTCGAGGAGCTTCAGGGCCTGCACGATGCCGTTGGCGACCTCGTCGCAGGCGGTGATGCCACCGAAGACGTTCACGAAGACGGACTTGACGTCCGGGTCGCCCAGGATGATCTCCAGGCCGTTCGCCATCACCTGGGCGGAGGCGCCGCCACCGATGTCCAGGAAGTTGGCGGGCTTGACGCCACCGTGCTTCTCACCGGCGTACGCGACGACGTCCAGGGTGCTCATGACGAGACCGGCGCCGTTGCCGATGATGCCGACCTCGCCGTCGAGCTTGACGTAGTTGAGGTTCTTCTCCTTGGCGGCCGCCTCGAGCGGGTTGGCGGCGTCCTTGTCGTGGAGTTCCGCGTACTCGGGGTGACGGAACTCGGCGTTCTCGTCCAGCGACACCTTGCCGTCGAGGGCGATGACGTCACCGGAGGCGACCTTCGCGAGCGGGTTGACCTCGACGAGGAGGGCGTCCGACTTGATGAAGGTGTCCCACAGCGTGACGAGGACGTTGACGACCTTGTCCGCGACCTCGGCCGGGAACTTGGCGGCCGCGACGATCTCGCGGGCCTTGGCCTCGTCCACACCGTCGATCGCGTCGATCGGCGTCTTTGCGACGGCGTCCGGTCGGGTGGCCGCCACCTCCTCGATCTCCATGCCGCCCTCGACGGACGCGATGGAGAGGAAGGTGCGGTTGGCACGGTCGAGGAGGAAGGAGACGTAGTACTCCTCGACGATCTCCGGAGCGGTCTCGGCGATCATCACCTTGTGGACCGTGTGGCCCTTGATGTCCATGCCGAGGATGTCCGTCGCGCGGGCGACGGCCTCGTCCGCGGAGGCGGCCAGCTTGACGCCACCGGCCTTGCCGCGACCACCGACCTTCACCTGCGCCTTGACGACGGACTTGCCGCCCAGCCGCTCGGTGATCTCGCGCGCCGCCTCAGGCGTGTCGATGACTTCACCGGCCAGCACCGGTACATCGTGCTTGGCGAAGAGGTCCCTCGCCTGGTACTCGAACAGGTCCACGCGCTTCCGTCCCTATCAGTGATCTCGCGGTTCGTTGGATGCGTGGGCGTGCCGCGAAGGGCAACGTGACGTCCGCATGGGTCACAAGGGATGCGCACACGGTGTCCGAGCGCGCGGCATGTCCGTCTCGCAGGTTATCTCTGCTTGCGGGAGGCCTCTAAATCGCGGGTCACACCTGAGCGGTGATACCTGTCACATGATGCCGCGATCGCTGGCACGGCGTGCCGGGACGGGGCGGCACGGGCACGCCACGAGCAACGAGACGGGCGCTCCCGCGGGGCCGGAGAGGGCGCTGCCGCGGGCTGGGGAGGGTGCTGCCGCGGGGGCGCGGAGGGTGCCGCGCGGGCAGGTGCGGGGGCTCTTCGGGCACAGGGCGGTGCTGCACGGGAAGGACGCGGGAGCTGCGGGGGCACGGGGCGCGAGGCCTCACCGGGATGGGGTTGGCCCGGTGAGGCCTCCGGAACGCCCCGGATGGCCGGAGCCGGGGCGGTCGATCCCCACCCCAATGGAAACCTCCCGCCCCGTCCCACGAGGGCCGGACCGGACGGACCGACGGCGTTCGGGCGTCCGGCTCCGTGCGCCCCCGCGGAGCCTGTCGCGCACCCTCGGGTCCGCTGCCCGCCGTCCCTGGGGGTCAGGACCGGACCCGGCACGTCGGGCCCGGACACGGCGGATGCTCTTGAACATGTGCGCGTCAGGTCGGTCCGAAACGGGGGGAACGGTTCCCATCCGGGAACACTTGGCCGGGCGCCGGTCCGGGGCCCCGGCGTCACGCGGTGTCCGGTATCGGCAGCGGCCGCTTCTCGAGTGCCGCCGCCATCACCTCCGGGAACAGGTCGGGGGTGCAGGCGAAGGCCGGTGCGCCGAGCGCGGCGAGCGCCGCCGCGTGCTCCCTGTCGTAGGCGGGCGTCCCTTCGTCCGACAGGGCGAGCAGCGCCACGAACTGCACTCCGGACGCCTTCATCGCCGCCACCCGCTTGAGCATCTCGTCCCGGATACCGCCCTCGTACAGGTCGCTGATCAGCACGACGACGGTCTCGGCGGGCCGGGTGATCTGCGACTGGCAGTAGGCGAGCGCGCGATTGATGTCCGTGCCCCCGCCGAGCCGGGTGCCGAAGAGGACGTCCACCGGGTCGTCCAGCTGGTCCGTGAGGTCGACCACCGCCGTGTCGAACACCACGAGCCGGGTGCTGATCGACCGCATGGAGGCGAGGACGGCCCCGAACACGGACGCGTAGACCACGGACGCGGCCATCGAGCCGGACTGGTCGATGCAGAGGACGACCTCCTTCTTCACCGACCGCGCGGCCCGCCCGTGACCGACGAGCCGCGCCGGTACGACCGTGCGGTGCTCGGGCAGGTAGTGCTTGAGGTTGGCCGCGATGGTGCGGTTCCAGTCGATGTCGTGGTGGCGCGGCCGGCTGGCGCGGGCGCTGCGGTCGAGGGCACCGGTGAGGGTGGCCCGGGTGCGGGTCGCGAGCCGCTTCTCCAGATCCCCGACCACTTTGCGCACCACCGCGCGGGCGGTCTCCTTCGTCGTCTCCGGCATCGCCTTCCCGAGCGAGAGCAGCGTGCCGACCAGATGCACGTCGGCCTCGACCGCCTCCAGCATCTCCGGCTCCAGCAGCAGTGCCGCGAGGCCGAGCCGGTCGATGGCGTCGCGTTGCATGACCTGGACGACGGAGGACGGGAAGTAGGTGCGGATGTCCCCGAGCCACCGCGCCACGGACGGCGCCGAGGCACCCAGCCCGGCCGAACGGTCCCGCCCGGCCTGCGGTCTGTCGCCCTTGCCGTAGAGCGCGGCCAGGGTGCCGTCCATCGCCGCGTCCCGGCCGGACAGCGCGTGTCCGGTGCCGTCGGCCTGGTCGCCGCCGAGCACCAGCCGCCAACGCCGCAGCCGCTCCCTGGCCGGGTCGTCCTTGCCCGTCACCGATGTCTCCCTCGTCATGCGCCCACCCCCGCGAAGCCGGTCCGGTCGGTCGTGCCGTGCTCGGCATCCAGGCCGAGCAGCAGTCGCAGCACCGGCAGCACGGCGTCGGCCCGCCCGGTGTCCGGTTCGGCGGCGAAACCGGTCGGCATGGCCTGGCGGCCTTCGTGTCCCGCGCCCTCTCCCGGTCCGCGCCGGGCCAGTTCCCCCAGGGTTCTGCGCACACCCGGCTCGTACGCCGAGAACGTGCGCCGCAGCAGCGGCAGTACGTCCGTGAACGCCTCCGCCGGCACCCCCGTCAGCCAGGTGTCGATCAGGCCGAGCAGCCGTTCGTCGTGCACCAGCAGCAGTCCGCCCCCGCCGCCGGCGAAGCCCTCGATCCACGCGGCCGCGTCGGCCGGCGGTGTCCCCGGCGACAGCGCCAGTCCCATCAGCCGCGCCGCCTCCTCGGCGGCCAGCCCACCGTCGTCGAGCAGCAGCCGCACGGACCGCCCCCGGACGACCCCGGGCGCGGTGTCCCGCGAGGACAGCACCCGCAGCACGCCACGCCAGCGTTCCCGCAGCTCGCCGAGGCCCCCGGCGACGCCCCCGCCCCTCCCGTGCCGCCCGGCGGATTCCCGGTGCGCCGTGCCACCGTCCTGCCCGGTCCATTCACCGTGGCCCGAAGACCCATTTTCCCGGTGCGCCGTGCCCCCGCCCTGCCTGGTCCATCCGCCGTGGGCCGAAGACCCGTCGCGCCCGGTCGATCCTCGCGGGGCCGGAGCACCGTCCCGCCCCGGTCCGGGGTCGGCCGGGGGCTCGTCGCGCCCGGTGGTGCCTCGGTGGGCCGTGGGCCCGGCCTCCCCGGCCTGCGCGCCGGCCTGCGCGCCGGCCTGGGCGCCGGCCTGGGTCTCCGCCAGCAGGCCCACCGCGCTGTGCACGGCGTCCACATGGCCGCGCATCGCCTCCGCGGCGTCCGCGTCCAGTCCGGCGCAGGCCGGGGGCAGGCCGACGAAGATCCGCTCGGCCAGACCCGCGGCCACCCCGGTCAGCGCTTCGGTGTCGGTGCCGCGCACGTCGCCGTAGCGCAGGGAGCGGACCAGAGCGGGCAGGGCCTGGGCGAGGTGGCCGACGTCCGTGTCGAGGGCCGCCCGCTCGGCGAGCACCCGCATGACCACGGGCAGCGCGTCCGGCAGGCCGGCCAGCAGACACCGCTCGGCCAGCGCGGTGACGTCGGCCAGCGCACGCGCGGCGGTGGCGTCCGCTTCGGCCTTGGCCCGCGCCGCGCCCGGCACGGTCGTCCCCCATACGCCGGCCTCGGCGACCCGTACCGACAACTCCGGTTCCCAGCGCAGCCGCCAGGTCTCCCGGAAGGTGCCCGTGCTCCCCCGGGACACGGCCGGCTCGCCCCAGTGGACGCCGAGCAGCCGCAGCCGGTGCAGCAGCCGGCTGCGGTTCGCGTCCGTGTCGCCGCGCAGGTCCAGTTCCAGCTCGCGGTCGGGCGCCTCCGGCTTGAGCCGCAGCGAACGCTGCCGGCGGGCGAGGTCCCGCTGCAACGGCACCGCGGGGGCCGACTCCGGGACCTCGCCCAGGACGTCCCCGACCACCAGCCGGTCGTGCACCAGCGCCAGCGGCACGTCCGAGCCGTCGCACAGCACCGCGCGCACCGCGTCGGTGGTCTCGCCCAGGCCGGGCAGCGGGCGCCCGCGCATCACCGCCAGGGTCTCGGCGAGCCGTACCGCCTCGATGACGTGCGCGGAGGAGACGATCCGGTCCTCCTCGCGCAGCAGCCTGGCGACCTTGGTCAGCCAGCGCTCGACCGGCCGGTCCGGGACCCGGAACAGGTGCCCGTACCAGCCCGGCGAGTCGATGCCGGCGCCGTATCCGCTGGACCGGGCCAGCCGGCGGTGGGTCCACGGGACCCACGTCAGGTCCGCCTTGATCTTGGGCAGGCCCTTCAGCAGCGCCCGGTCGGCGGCGACGGTGGTCTTCTCGCGCAACGCGGGCACGTGCCAGGCCCCGCAGACCACGGCGATCGTGTCCCCGAACTCCTTGCGTGCCTCGCGCAGCCGGAGCCGCATGTGGGCCTCGCGGACGGCGTCCCGGCGGTGCCCGACGACGCCGAACCGCTCGCGCAGCGCCCCCATGGCCTCGGCCAGCGCGGTGAACGCGGCGAAGGGGTCCCGCCCGCCCGGCCCCCGGTGCTCGACGACGTCCTCCCACCACCGCTCGGGATCGTCGTACCCGGCGGCCTCGGCAAGCGCGGCCAGGGGATCGACGCGAACCCGCTCTCCACCCGCCGGCGCGCTCCCGCCGGCGTCCGCCCCCTCACCGGTCCGGCCGGGCTCGCCGGCATCCCCCTCCTCGCCGGCGTGGGCGGGACCCTCCCCATGGGCGTGACCGGGCCCCCGCCAGCGGGCGTGGCCGGGCTCGCCGGCATCCCCCTCCCCGGCGCCCCCGTCGCCGGGGGCCGGGTCGGGGGGGTCCTCTCCGGTCTGCTGCCAGGCGAGCGTGTGCGTGGCGGGCAGGTCGATAAAGCGGGCCGGGACGTCGTGTTCCAGCGCCCAGCGGATGGCCACCCATTCGGGGCTGAACTCTGCGAACGGCCAGAATGCCGAGCGGCCGGGCTCGTCCACGGCGTGGGCGAGCAGGGCGACCGGCGGCCGCAGGTCCGGGTCGGCGGCCAGGGGGATCAGCGCGTCGGCCTCGGGCGGCCCCTCGATCAGGACGGCGCCGGGCCGGGCGGCGTCCAGCGCGGCACGCACCGCCCGGGCGGAGCCCGGCCCGTGGTGCCGCACGCCGAGCAGCAGCGGCCCGGAGGCATACGCCCTGCCCCAGCCGGTGTCGGTCATACGCTCACCTCCCGGCAGGCGCGGTAGAAGTCCGTCCAGCCCTCGCGCTCGCGGACGACCGCCTCCAGGTACTCCTGCCAGACGACCCGGTCGGCCGCCGGGTCCCGCACGACGGCGCCGAGGATCCCCGCGGCGACATCGGCCGGCCGCAGCACACCGTCCCCGAAGTGCGTGGCGAGGGCGAGGCCGCCCGTCACGACGGAGATCGCCTCCGCCGTGGACAGCGTGCCGCTCGGCGACTTCACCCTCGTGCGCCCGTCTGCGGTGATGCCGTCGCGCAGCTCACGGAAGACGGTCACGACCCGGCGGATCTCCTCGATGCCGTCCGGCACGGCCGGCAGTTCGAGGGAGCGGCCGATCTGCGCCACCCGGCGGGTGACGATGTCGACCTCGGCGTCGGCGCTCTCCGGCAGCGGCAGCACCACGGTGTTGAAGCGGCGGCGCAGCGCGCTGGAGAGGTCGTTGACGCCCCGGTCGCGGTCGTTGGCCGTGGCGATGAGGTTGAATCCACGGACCGCCTGCACCTCCTCGCCCAGCTCCGGGACGGGCAGGGTCTTCTCGGACAGGATCGTGATCAGCGTGTCCTGCACATCGGCCGGGATGCGGGTCAGCTCCTCCACCCGGGCCGTCATGCCCTCGGCCATGGCGCGCATGACCGGGCTGGGCACGAGGGCCTCGCGGCTCGGGCCGTGCGCGAGCAGCCGCGCGTAGTTCCAGCCGTACCGGATCGCCTCCTCCGGGGTCCCGGCGGTGCCCTGCACCAGCAGCGTGGAGTCACCGCTGACGGCGGCCGCCAGATGCTCCGACACCCACGTCTTGGCGGTGCCGGGCACGCCGAGCAGCAGCAGGGCGCGATCGGTGGCGAGCGTGGTGACGGCGACCTCGACGATCCGACGCGGGCCCACGTACTTGGGTGTGATCACCGTGCCGTCCGGCAGGGTGCCGCCGAGCAGATACGTCGCCACCGCCCACGGCGACAGCCTCCAGCGCTCCGGACGCGGGCGGTCGTCCTGCGCGGCCAGCGCCGCGAGTTCGGCCGCGAAGGCGTGCTCGGCGTGCGGGCGCAACGCCTGGGCGCTCTCGTCGCGGTCGGGTTCGGCGGTCGTCGGTTGCACGGACACAGACATGGCTGAGGCCCCCTCCAGCTCGGCCGGTTCGGATCTGGTGTCCACCGTGCACCACGCCACTGACAATCGCCCTGACCTGCGCAGTTATCGTCGCCGGGCCGATTGTCAGTGGCGGGCCCTACCGTCGTCGGCATGACTGAGCAGGGGGTGCGCTGGACCGCGGACCAGGTGCTGGCACTGGCGCCTGACGTCACGTCACGCAAAGCGGGGAGCAAACTCGCCACGGCCGGGCCGTGGTCCGGGGCGGCAAGCGGGGAGGGGACGGTGTGGGGGCTGTGCAAGGGCAGCGGCGGCAGGCCGTACCAGACGGTGGTGGACCTCACCGGCCCGGGCGGCCCGGCGTACAGGTGCAGTTGCCCGAGCCGTAAGTTCCCGTGCAAGCACGCGCTCGGCCTTCTCCTGCTGTGGGCGGCCGACGACGGCTCGGTGCCGGCGTCCGCGCGACCGCCGGACTGGGCGGCACGGTGGCTGTCGGGCCGCCGCACACGTGCCGAGAGCGAGCGGGCACCGGCCGAAGGGGGCTCGGCCGAGGGGGGCTCGGCCGCGGACGGGGCCGCCGATCCGGAGGCGGCTCGGCGCCGCGCCGAGCGCCGCGCCGAGCGGGTCACGGCGGGCGCCACGGAGCTGGAGCAGCGCCTGGCCGACCTGCTGCGCGGCGGCCTGGTCTCGGCCGAGCAGGCGGGGTACGGCATGTGGGACGAGACGGCGGCCCGCATGGTCGACGCCCAGGCACCCGGACTGGCGGCCCGCGTGCGCGAGTTGGGGGCGATCCCGGCATCGGGCGCGGGCTGGCCGGCCCGGCTGCTGGAGGAGTGCGCCCTGCTGCACCTGCTGGACGAGGGCTGGCTGCGCCGTGACCAACTGCCCGAGGCCCTCGCGGCCACCGTCCGCTCCCGGATCGGCCTGCCCGGCACCGCGGACGGCCCTCCGGTGCGCGACCGCTGGCTGGTCCTCGCCCAGTACGACACGGCGGACACGAAACTGACGACGCGCCGGATATGGCTGCACGGCGCCGAGTCGGGCCACGTTCGGCTGCTTCTCTCCTACGGTGCGGCGGGCAGGGCACCCGAGCTGGCCCTGCCGGTCGGCCTCGCCCTGGACGCGGAGCTGTCCGCCTACCCGGCCAGCGGCCGGTCCCGGGCCGCTCTGGGCGAGCGGTTCGCCCCGCCCGCACCGGCCGCGTTCCGGCCGCCCGGTGTGACCACGGCCGAGGCGGCGGCGGGATACGGCGATGCCCTGCGCGACGATCCGTGGCTCGAGTCGGTCCCGGTGACCCTGGACCGGGTGATCGCGGTCCCGGACGGCGACCGGTGGCAGTTGGCCGACGCCGGCACGGACTCGGCTCTGCCCCTGTCCCGGGCCGCCCATGGCCGCGCCGGCCTGTGGCGCCTGGTCGCCCTGTCCGGCGGTCGCCCGGTCAAGGTTTTCGGCGAATGCGGCCACCGCGGCTTCACCCCGCTCACGGCCTGGCAGGAGGAGACGGGCGAGGCGGTACCCCTGTGCTGACCCGACCGCCCTCGGCGCGCACCTCCCCCACCAGACACACGACGACGGACCCACCCGACGGCCCACTACCCCCGTCCACACCGTCCCGATCGCCGGCATACCAGGGCATCTCCGCCCAGCACTGGACCGAGGTCGCCCTCGCCAGCGGCACCGGCACCGGCACCGGCACCGGCACCTGCACCACGGAGCCCACCGGCCCCTCCGGGCCGGTCACGCCCCACGCCGGCACACACACGGCCCGACCCGCGCCCCACACCAGGGCGCACGCCACACAACCCGAACACAACCCGGGACCCGCGCCGGCACGCCCGCCGCACGCCCCGCGACCCACGGCGGCACGTCCGCCACACGAACCCACGCCCCACTCCCGCACGTCCGCCCGGCATCCACTCGGGCGCATCCTCCGGAAGGGACGGCCATGAACACGACCCCGGCCACGACGCCTCCCACGGGCCCCTCCCGAGCCCCCGCGACGCCTCCCGCAGTGCCCTGGGAGGACCTGGTAACCAACGCTCTGCTGGGCACCGGCCGGCGCCCTCCCGGACCCGGCGCGCCCGGGCGTACGGCGCCCGCCGCCCTGCTGGACGCGGCCGCCGTGGCGACCGTGCGGCGGCGGGCGGGGCTGCGGCCGGCGCGGGCGGCACGACGGCCCGAGCCCGCCCCTGACGACCCGCGCCCTCCCCTGCCCACCGCGGCGGCCCGCCGGCTCACGATGCTGCTGGCCGACCGTTCCGGCGGCACGGCCGGCGCCCGGCGAGGCAGCTCCCCGGACCTCATGGAGCTGCTCCCGCAGTGGCTCGCGGTAGCCGGGGCACAGGGGTACGCGGCGCCCCCGGAGACACTTCCGGCACTGCTCGACGCGGCCCGGGGCCGTACGGACCTGCGCCCGTCGGCGCTGGCCTTCGCGGGCCCGCGGGCGCTGTGGCTGGCCCGGCTGAACCCGGACTGGCGGTTCGCCCTGCGCGCGGCCCCCGGAGGCGGCGCGGCGCTGCCAGGTCCGGAGGACACCGAGGCGGTGCGCCGGCTGTGGCGGGAGGGGCTGTTCGCCGAGCGGGTGGCCCTGCTGGGGATGCTGCGCGCCCGTACGCCCGCGCTCGCGCGCGACCTGCTGGCCTCGACGTGGCCGACGGAGCGGGCGGAGGACCGGCTGATGTTCCTGGACTCGTTGCGCGCGGGCCTGTCCGGGCAGGACGAGCCGTTCCTGGAGCAGGCGTTGGGCGACCGTAGCCGCAACGTCCGCGCGACGGCGGCCGAGCTCCTCTCGGCGCTCCCGGATTCAGCCCTCGCCGCACGCATGGCCGTACGGGCCTCCGCGTGTGTGGCCCTGGACCCCATGGGGGGCTCGCCGTCGATCGTGGTGGAGGCGCCGCACGAGTGCGACTCCGGCATGGAGCGGGACGGTGTGGTGGCCAAACCGCCCGCCGGCCGAGGGGAACGGTCCTGGTGGCTTGGCCAGTTGGTGGAGGCGGCACCGCTCGGCAGCTGGCCGGGGCGGTTCGGTGGCCGGAGCGCGCGGGAGATCGTGGCGCTGCCGGTCACGGACGGCTGGCAGGACGAGCTGCACGCGGCCTGGTGCCGGGCGGCGGTGCGGCAGGCGGACGCCGCCTGGTCGAGGGCACTGCTCGGTTCGCCCTCGGCGCCTGAGGCGGGCGGTCCGGGAGCGGTGTCGCTGGCGGAGCGTGCCAAGCTGCTTGCCGCTCTGGAGCCGGCCGAACGAGCCGACTGGGTGGCCGGATTCATCGCGGCCCACGGCCTGTCGGAGGCATTTCAGCTGCTCGGCGTCTGCGCGGTGCCCTGGGCTCCGTCCTTGGGCCGGGCGGTGGTGGACTCCCTCAACATCGCTCGTGACGCGGGCAGTTATCCCTGGAGCTTCAGCGGGGTGATGGGACTGGCGGAGCGCTGCCTGGACCCGGCGGAGACCACCCGGCTGGAGGCGCTGCTGGCGATACCCGACGAGCGGGAGGACGCGGCGCCCGGTGCCGGCGGATACTGGGCGGAGGCCTTCCAGCGGCTGGTCACGACGCTGAGGCTGCGGGCCGAGATGACGGCTGAACTCGGCCCCGGCTCACCCGCCCGGCCGGCACGGGCACCCGCTCACCCGCGGCGGGCACCGGGATGACGGCCGTTCCAGGCCGCGCCGTCACCTCAGACGCCCGCCCGACCGGCTCGGACACCCTCCCGGCGTGCGGCTCTCGGCCGCTCAGCCGCCGGACGCGGCCGGCTGGCGGACGTTCTGGCGGACCCACTCCACGATCGACGTGGTCGTCGCGCCCGGCGTGAAGATCTCCGCGACGCCCTTGTCCTTCAGCGGCGCGATGTCCTCCTCCGGGATGATGCCGCCGCCGAAGACGAGGATGTCCTCCGCCTCCCGCTCCTTGAGCAGCTCGATCACCGCGGCGAACAGCGTGTTGTGCGCACCGGAGAGGATGGACAGGCCGATCGCGTCGGCGTCCTCCTGGATGGCGGTGTCGACCACCTGCTCCGGCGTCTGATGGAGCCCGGTGTAGATGACCTCCATCCCGGCGTCGCGCAGAGCGCGTGCGATGACCTTGGCCCCGCGATCGTGGCCGTCGAGCCCCGGCTTGGCCACCACCACGCGGATCGGACCGGCTGCCACACCCATCACTGCCTCCATCAAACGATCACGGAAGCGATCGCTTCCGTCCGTAACGACAAGTACCGCACTTTTGGCGCGTCCCGCCACCCGTCGCGAAGTGAACGAACGTTATCTCCAGCATCCCGCAACCGGCGGTTTTACGGTGCGCAGCGAGGGGGAAATCACACATTGGGACATGAGGGCACACGGGGGCCGAGCCGTCCTCCGCGTGCCGACGGGAGGTCGGCCATGAAGGTCAGCGGGATAGTGCCACTCTTCCTCCCGATCTGCCGCCGCCTGTGGCCCGGCAGACTGGCCGGACTCTCCGTGACGCTGCTCAAGGCGACGGCCCTGGAGGCCGCGATCCTGGCCGGTCACCTCCTGCTGTACCCGACGGGCCTCACTCCGGAACGGCGCGCCGCCGGCCTGCCCGCCGGAGCCGCGCCGGCCACCGGCGTCGGCGGCGCCGTCCCCCTGCCGGTGCGGACCGGTCCACCGGTGGTGCTGCTGCACGGTTTCATCGACAACCGTTCGGTGTTCGTACTGTTGCGCCGCAGCCTTGCCCAGCATGGCCGGCAGCGCGTGGAATCGCTCAACTACTCCCCGCTGACCTGCGACATCCGCGCCGCCGCGGAACTGCTCGGCCGGCACGTCGAGGAGATCTGCGAGCGCACCGACAGCGCGCGGGTGGACATCGTGGGGCACAGCCTCGGCGGCCTCATCGCCCGGTATTACGTGCAGTGTCTCGGCGGTGACCTGCGGGTGCGCACCCTCGTCACCCTCGGCACCCCGCACTCCGGGACGCGGGTGGCGCCGCTGGCCGACGCGCACCCGATCGTGCGGCAGATGCGGCCCGGCTCGGAGGTGATCGAGGAGCTGTCCCGGCCCGCGCCCGGCTGCCGTACGCGGTTCGTGAGCTTCTGGAGCGACCTGGACTCCCTGATGGTCCCGCTGGAGACGGCCTGCCTGGAACACCCCGATCTGGACGCGGAGAACGTCCGGGTGAGCGGCATCGGGCATCTCGCGCTCCCCTTGCATCCCGCCGTCGCGGCCGGGATACGCGAGGTTCTGGACGCCCCACACCCCGGGGAGCGGCGCGCCGGAGGCCTGACGGTCGCCTGACGGCGGCCTGGCAGCACGGCAGCGGAGGTGACTCATTGTCACCTGACATCGAACATTCATCGAACACAAGGCCAAACTCGCGCCCGCCCTCCCCCCAAACACGGCCGAATGCCCGTTTCCGGCCCACTCGAAACCGGCGGAAGATTGTCGCGCCCGCGTACTGCCGGGTACAGTCGCCGCACTGCTCTGGCAGCCCCTGTTGTCGAGGCGAAAGAGAAGTTGGTGAACGACCGTCACCCGCCGGGGAGCTCGACCGCCCCGGCTCCGGCTTCCGACGCCTCTGCTCAGCACTACACGCCCTATGGCGCCGCGGAAGTCACCTACGACGACCTCACCACGTACGGCGGCTACGACGCCACCGGTTTTGCGGGCGGTTCCGCGGGCATCACGGCCTTCGATCACGACCCCCTGTTCGGCAGCCTCCCGGGCAGCGCACAGTCGACCGGCGCGTACGACGCCACGCAGTGGCAGACCGGTACCGCCCAGACCCTCGACCACGACCCGTACGCGGCACAGCAGCACGCCGCCTACGGCTCCGGGGTGTACGACTCCACCGCCTGGACGGTTCCCGCGCAGGCCACCGGACACGACGCGAGCGGCCAGTGGGACGCGGGCGCCTGGCTGGAGCCCGACCGGGCCGCCGGCACCGACGGCACCCAGCAGTGGGAGTGGGGCACCCAGACCTTCGACACGGGCGCGTACGACGCCACGCAGTGGAACCTGGCCGGTCAGACCGCGCCGACGGAGCCCGAGCAGGCCGGCGAACCGTTCGCCCCGCAGGCCACCACCACGTTCGAGCAGGTCGGCGACGCGCCCGCGACCGCCGCCTTCGAGCAGGTGCCGTACGAGGACGCCGCCTTCGAGGAAGCGCACGGCGACGAGGGCGGGACGACCGCCACCGGTGAACTGCCCGGTGTGCACGCCCTGCTGGACGATCAGGAAGAGGTCACACCGCCTCCGGCGACCCGGGCGGGCTCGCGCGGCGCGGGGCGTTCCCGGCGCCGTACGCCCGCCAAACGGTCCGCTCTGCTGACGGTCGCCGTGCCCTCGGCCTGTGTGATGGGGGTCGCCGGGATCGCGGCGGCCTCGGTCAGCGCCCTGACCGAGGACTCGGGCGAGGCCGCCGCCTCCGCCCCGGACGACGCGCACGTGGTGCAGCCCTCGATCGCCAACAGCAAGCTGGACACCCAGCTCAAGACCCTCTCCGCCGGGGCCGACGACTTCGCCGACCGGGCGAGCCGTACGCAGGAGCGCATCGACCTCAAGGCGCAGCAGGCGCTGGAGCAGAAGAAGGCCGCCGCGGAGGCCGCGCTCAAGGAACGGCTGCGCCCCAAGTTCGCCCTGCCGGTCGCCCAGCGGGGGCTCAGCGCCTACTTCGGCCAGGCGGGCGTGAACTGGATGTCGGTCCACACCGGCATCGACTTCCCCGTCTCCTACGGCACCACGGTGCTGGCAGCCACCGACGGCACCGTCACCACCAAGTGGAACAGCGCCTACGGCAACATGATGATCCTGACGGCGAAGGACGGCACGGAGACCTGGTACTGCCACCTGTCCAGCTACCGCGTGGCGTCCGGTACGACCGTCAAGGCCGGCCAGCCGGTCGCCTACTCCGGCAACTCCGGCAACTCCACCGGACCGCACCTGCACTTCGAGGTCCGGCCGGCGGGCGGGGCGGCCATCGACCCCCTGCCGTGGCTGCGCAGCCACGGACTGGACCCGACCTGAGTCTCTGAGCTGAGCGGCCGAGCCCCGCCGAACCGGCGGGGCTCACTTCGCCAAGGGACTCACCACCAGGGCTTTCACCCGGGGCTTCGGCCCGGGGCTTCACCTAGGGTCCTCCCGGGCCTTCCCCCGGCTTTCCCTAGAGCTTCTCCACCGGTGCGTACCGCAGCAGCAACCGCTTCGGCTTGGTGTCACCGAAGTCGACCGTCGCCTCCCCGTTCGCGCCCGTGCCCTTCACCGCGACGACCGTGCCGAGCCCGAACTGGTCGTGGGTGACCCGGTCGCCGACGGCCAGCGCGACGACCGGCTTCTCCGCGGTGCGCCGCGTGGCGAACCCGGACGCGCCCGACGCCGAGGAGCGCGAGCGGCTCGACGACAGCGAGGCCGCGATACCCGAGGCCGGTCCGGAGGACACCGGTGCCGTCGCTCCCGTCCGCTTCCACTCCACGTGGGTGCCCGGGATCTCCTCCAGGAAGCGGGAGGGCGGGTTGTACGACGGCTGGCCCCAGGCGCTGCGCATCGACGAGCGCGTCAGATACAGCCGCTCCCGGGCACGCGTGATGCCGACGTACGCCAGGCGCCGCTCCTCCTCCAGTTCCTTGTTCTGGCCGAGGGCGCGCATGTGCGGGAAGACGCCGTCCTCCATGCCGGTCAGGAACACGACCGGGAACTCCAG
This sequence comes from Streptomyces sp. NPDC048514, assembly GCF_043199955.1. Classification (NCBI taxonomy): domain Bacteria; kingdom Bacillati; phylum Actinomycetota; class Actinomycetes; order Kitasatosporales; family Streptomycetaceae; genus Streptomyces; species Streptomyces sp. NPDC048514. The sequence continues at coordinate 128,261 of NZ_JBICWT010000004.1, forward strand.
GCCCTTGGCGGTGTGCAGGGTCATCAGAGTGATGACGCCGTCGCCGTCCTCCTCGTCGGGGATCTGGTCGGAGTCGGCGACCAGGGCGACCTGCTCGAGGAAGTCGGCGAGCGTGGCCTGCTCACCCTCTTCGCGCTCCTGCTCGAACTCCAGGGCCACCGCAGCGAGTTCCTGCAGGTTCTCGATGCGGGTCTCGTCCTGGGGGTCGGTGGAGTTCTGCAGTTCGGCCAGGTACCCGGTTCGTTCGAGTATGGCCTCCAGCACCGTCGCCGGCCCGGCGCCGGACTCGACGACGGTGCGCAGGTCCTCCATCAGCGTGTTGAACCGCTTGACCGCGTTGGTGGAGCGCGCGGCCATGCCGTACGCCTCGTCGACGCGCTTCAGGGCCTGCGGGAAGCTGATCTTCTCGCGCTGGGAGAGGGCGTCGATCATCGCCTCCGCGCGCTCGCCGATGCCCCGCTTGGGCACGTTGAGGATGCGGCGCAGCGGCACCGAGTCCTCGGGGTTGGCGAGGACACGCAGGTAGGCGAGGACGTCCCGGACCTCCTTGCGCTCGTAGAAGCGGACTCCGCCGACGACCTTGTAGGGCAGGCCGACGCGGATGAATACCTCTTCGAAGACCCGGGACTGGGCGTTGGTGCGGTAGAAGACGGCCACGTCTCCGGCCTTGGCCTCGCGCGCGTCCGTGAGGCGGTCTATCTCGTCGGCGACGAACTGGGCCTCGTCGTGCTCGGTGTCGGCGACGTAGCCGGTGATCTGCGCGCCCTGGCCGGCGTTGGTCCACAGGTTCTTCGGGCGGCGGGACTCGTTGCGCTCGATGACGGCGTTGGCCGCGGACAGGATGGTCTGCGTGGAGCGGTAGTTCTGCTCCAGCAGGATCGTCGTCGCGTTCGGGTAGTCCTCCTCGAACTGGAGGATGTTGCGGATCGTCGCGCCCCGGAAGGCGTAGATCGACTGGTCCGCGTCACCGACCACGCACAGCTCGGCGGGCGGCAGGTCGGCCTCGCCCGGCGGCACGTCGGCGTCCTCGGGGGCGCGCTCGCCCGTGCCGACCAGCTCGCGCACCAGTGCGTACTGGGCGTGGTTGGTGTCCTGGTACTCGTCGACCAGGACGTGGCGGAAGCGGCGACGGTAGTGCTCGGCGACGTCCGGGAAGGCGCGCAGCAGGTTGACCGTCGTCATGATCAGGTCGTCGAAGTCCAGCGCGTTCGCCTCGCGCAGCCGCGACTGGTACATCGCGTAGGCCTGGGCGAGGGTCTTCTCGAAGCCGTCGGTGGCCTGGGCGGCGAAGTCCTCCTCGTCGATCAGCTCGTTCTTCAGATTGCTGATCTTGGCGCTGAAGGACTTGGGCGGGAAGCGCTTGGGGTCGAGGTCCAGATCGCGGCAGACCAGTGCCATCAGGCGCTTGCTGTCGGCCGCGTCGTAGATCGAGAACGAGGAGGTGAAGCCGAGCTTCTTCGACTCGCGTCGCAGGATCCGCACACAGGCGCTGTGGAAGGTCATCACCCACATCGCGTTGGCGCGCGGGCCGACGAGGTGCTCGACGCGCTCCTTCATCTCGCCCGCGGCCTTGTTGGTGAAGGTGATCGCGAGGATCTGGCCGGGGTGCACGCCCCGCTCGGCGAGCAGGTGGGCGATGCGGTGGGTGAGCACGCGCGTCTTGCCGGAGCCGGCGCCGGCGACGATGAGCAGCGGGGAGCCGGCGTGCACGACCGCGGCGCGCTGGTTGTCGTTCAGCCCCGCCAGCAGGGCCGCCGCGTCGATGACGGGGCGCGGGGCGCCGTCCCGGTAGTAGGCGTCCCGGTCCGGGGGCACGTCGAACTTCCCGCCGAACAGATCGTCCGGAACCGGCTCCGGAGCGTGATCGTCCTCGGGTGGCGGGGGTTCCTCCTCGCGCCCGCGTGGGGCTTGGAGGTTCGCCAGGAAGCTGTCGTCAAAGAGGCTGCTCATCGCTCTCCGAGTCTAGGGCGCCCCACCGACAACCGGTCCCGGTCCCCGGAACACGGCCCGCGGGCGCAGTCCGCTATCGGACATCGTCCCGGAGCGCCGGCCGTCGCCCCGCCGGGGACCGATCATCCCCTCACGCTGCGGAAGCACCTGGTCACGGGCGTGTGAAACCTCCCCCAGGTCACAGAAATGTATCGGACATACCGCACACCAACCTTCACAGGAGTCACACGAGTTGGTTAGGTTTCCGTCAGGCCGTACGACCCCTCTCCGGCGAACCTCGCCGGGCCGAACGGCCTCCGCCGAGTCCGGCGCGCCCCGCACGGTGCCCGGAGCCGGGGACCCACCGTTCCTGGGGTGAATCGGCCGACTCCCGCACGGGACGACGCCGTAGGGCAACCCTTCCGAAGCACCCGCCCGAACCCGACAGCTAACCCGGTAGGCGGCATGTTGGAAGGAGTCGCCTCCCTTGGCGTCGCACCGCAAGCCGCGCCCCGGCGGCACTGGACCGGGCCTGCGCGGCCCCGTTCTCGCCACTGCCGCCCTCACCTCCGTGGCCGTCCTGTCCCAGACGGCCGAGGCCGCGCCCGCCGACGACGGCAGGCCGAGCCCGGAGGAGATCGAGAAGAAGATCGACGAGCTGTACCGCCTGGCCGACGCGCCATCGGAGGAGGAACCGGCGGCCCGGCACCGGGCCCGCGCCGATGAGACCCGCCAGGCGGAGGCCCAGCGCGCGGCCCGGCTCGCCAAGGCGCGCGAGGCGCGGGATCCGTTCGCGGCCGACCCGGACGCGGCCACCTCACTGCTCGCGGGGTATCCGCAGGACCACTTCGCCCAGAACAGGGTGATGAACCGGCTCGCCTCGCGCGTGAAGAACGCGGCCGAGCGGGGCAGAGCCGCCCGGAGCGCGGGAGCAACACAGGCAACGCAGGCAACGCAGGCAACGCAGGCAACGCAGGCAACGGCAGCGTCGTGGTACGACGTGACCGCGGCGGGGGCCGGCACCCCCGGCCCCGAGGCCGGGGCCACCGCCGCCGCCATCGCCCCGGAACGCGCCGCTCGCGTCCCCGTCGCGGACCGCGCGACGAGAGCCGCCACGGCGGACCGCGCCCCGAAGGCCACCACCCTGGATCAGGACGCCAAGGCCACCGCCCCGGACTACGACGTCAAGGCCGCGAAGGCCGCCGTACAGCGCAAGCTCTCGGTCACGCGCGAGTTGCTGTTCCGGCACACGGCCCGGGAGAACGACGGACGGGGCGCGCCCGCTCCCCGCGTCGCGACGCCCGCCGCGCTGCCGTACCCGGCCCTGACCGTCACCCCGGCCCTGACTGTCACCCCGGTCACGGCTCCGGCTCCGGCGTACCCGAGCTCGGCGACGCGGCCGGTCACCAAGGCCGAGAAGGCGGTCGCCTTCGCCCGCGCCCAGATCGGCAAGCCGTACGTGAGCGGCGCCAGCGGCCCCGGCTCCTACGACTGTTCGGGCCTCACCCAGGCCGCCTGGCGGGCCGCCGGCGTCACCCTCCCGCGTACCGCCCGGGAACAGGCCACCGCGGGCACCCCCGTCCCGCTCATCGACGCTCGCCCCGGTGACCTGGTCTTCTTCCGGGACGACAACGGCCGCGTCGGCCTCTGCACGGGCAACGGGATGATGATCCACGCCCCGGAGCCGGGCGCGTACGTCCGCGAGGAGTCCGTCGACCGCGGCGGCACGTCCGTCGTCCAGGGCGTCGTACGGCCCGCTTGACCGTCTCCCGTCGCCCCGCCTCTCGGACCCCCGGGGCGCCGTGCCTCCAAGAGCCGGGCCCCTGCGGAGCGGGCCTCGCAACGGTGAGGCGCACGCGCGTGCCGAGGTCTTGCGCCACACACACGCGTGCCGTCTTGCGCTGCACGCGCACGTGCCGGGTTCTGCGCGGCACACGCCCGTGCCGATGTCTTGCGCTGCACGCGCGCGTGCCGATGTCTTGCCGCTTCGCACGCGTGCGGTGTTTTTGCGCTCCGCGCGCGCGTGCCCTGCCCGGCCGGGTGGGTGCGGCTGCCTAGCATCGGGCGCATGCCCGGTGTCTCGAGTCTGCGCGCGTGGTGGGCGGGGCGGTCACCCGCGGCCGGGTCCGCCGTGATGGCGACCGGCATCGTGTCGGTGGGCCTGCATCTGGCCGGCGCCGAGACGGTCTCCCGGGTGGCGTTGGCGATGGCCTGCCTCGCCTGGCTCGCACTGGCCGCCGACTTCGTCCTGCGGCTGGTGGGCGAGCGGCAGCGCTGGGTGACCGAGGCGGAGAGCCCGGGAGCGCTGACCGCCGTCGCCGCGACGGCCGTACTGGGCACCCGGATCTCGGCACTGGGCCGGCAGACTCTGGCCGAGGCTCTGCTGGCGCTCGCCGCGCTGCTGTGGCCGGTGCTGATCGTCCTGGTCATGCGGCACTGGAAGCGACGCATGTCGGGATCGGTGTTCCTGTGTTGTGTGGCCACACAGGGGCTCGCGGTGCTCGCGGCCACGCTGGCCTCTGCGGAGAGCACGGCCTGGCTCGCGCACACCGCTCTGGTGCTGTTCTGGCTGGGCCTGGTGCTCTACGGGCTCGCCCTGGCCCGCTTCGAACCCCGGGAGGTCGTCAAGGGCGCCGGGGACCACTGGATCGCGGGCGGCGCCCTGGCGATCTCGGCGCTGGCCGGGGCGAATCTGCTCGGCGCCGACAGCGGACGCCTCTACCTGTGGGACGAGGACGACCGCGGCGTACTGAGCACCACGACGGTCACGCTGCTCGTCCTGGACCTGGCCGGCTACCTCGTACTGCTGGCGGCCGAGGCGGCCCGGCCACGGCCCGGTTACGACATGCGGCGGTGGTCGACGGTGTTCCCGATGGGGATGACGGCGGCGGCGGTGCTGTCCGTCGCGTCCACCGTGGACGTCGGGTGGCTCAGGGTGCCGGGGCAGGTGCTGGTGTGGGTGGCGGTGGCGGCGTGGCTCGCGGCCGTCACCGGCGCGCTGCTCGCGGCCCGCGCCGGCGCCCGCGACGACGTCCACCGCCCGCCGGACGGCGACCGGCGACCGGCGACCGGTGACCGGTGACCGGTGACCGGCGGGCGGCGGCCGTGGGCAGGTGGCGGCCGGCGGCCGCGGGCGCAGACCGTCGGCCGTCAGGTCCAGAGCACGGCGATGAAGATGTTCGTCACGGTCAGCAGGCCGACCAGCGCGAAGAGGCCCTTGTCGACCCGCTCCTCGTCCCGCTTCACGTAGACCAGCCCGAGGATCACGATCAGCAGGGCGAGCTTCACGCCGATCTTGAAGTTGTTGACATGCTGGTCGTCCGCCTGGTTGAGGCCGACCAGGGCCACGCCGGTGACCAGCATGGTCAGGGCACCGTGCAGCATGCCGGGGACGAACCGGGCCGTGCCCTCGCCCATCGCCTTCATCTGGGTGAGGAAACCACCGAGCAGCGCGGCGATGCCGATGATGTGCAAGCCGACGAAAAGATGGATGAGTACGTCCATGAGGCCGGAGCCTAACGAGGGGCACTCGGGGCTCCGTCCACCGGGCCCGCCCGTCACCGTCTCACCCTCTGTCGCCCCGCATCGTGGACCTTGCATATATGCGTCCCATAGCACCCCACGGATCCCGCCGTCACCCTTTCGGCGCTTCGGTCATCACTGTGCGTGAAGGCGACGACTCCACCCGGGAAACACGGTCGCACAAGGCCACCTCCCGGTCCGTCCAGGTCAGTTGCGAACACCGTGTTACCGATTCGTCACGGACCGGCCTAGCGTCCTCCCCCAGGTGACCGGCTCCCCACCGCCGTCCGGGTCAGGGGCGGCAGCCGGCCACCACCGCCGAGAAAGGCCTGGCGGAGGCCCACTCCCCCTGTGCGGGCCTCCGCCGGGCGCACCTACGGCTCGGTCCCACGAGCCTTGGTAGTTCCACGAGCCCTACGAGTCCACGAGCCCTACGAGTCCACGACTCCTCCGAGTCCACGACTCCTGCGAGTCCTACGGAAGGACGTGACGGTCCAGGTGGCAGCGCACCGCAAGCCCCGGCAGAGCCCGTTCAGCGGCCATACGGTCCGCACGGCCGCCACGCTCGCTCTGGCAGGCGCGGCCACGGCCACGGGCTTCGACGGGACGGGGCACGCCGAGCCACAGCTGACGCCGACGCAGGTGAAGGCCAAGGTCGACGAGTTGTACCAGGACGCGGAGTCCGCCACCGAGAAGTACAACGGGGCGAAGGAGAAGGCCGACACGGCTCAACGGCGGCTGAAGGCCCTGCGCGACCAGGCCGCCCGCAAACAGGAGAAGCTCAACTCGACCCGGGACGCCCTGGGTTCGATCGCGGCGGCGCAGTACCGCGACGGCACGATCGCCCCGGCCTGGCAGCTGGCCCTGTCCGGCGATCCCGACCGGTATCTGGAGGGCGCCGCGTTGGCGGAGCGGGTGGGCGACCGGCAGGCGGTGGCCGTGTCGGGGGTGCGCGAGCAGCTGCGGGAGATCGAGCGCCTGCGCGGCGCCGCACGCGTCGAGCTGTCTTCCCTGCGGTCGCGGCAGGCCGAACTGAAACGGCGGAAGAAGACCATCACCGGCAAGCTCGACGAGGCCCGCCGGCTGCTGGCGCGGCTCACCCCGCGACAGCGGATCGAGGCAACCGGTGACGTCCCGCCGGCCGGCCACGTCTCGCGCTCGGCCTCCGAAAGCCGGGAAGCACTCGAGCCGGCCGGGCCCACCACGGCCCCGAACGGGCGCGCGGCAGCCGCAGTGTCCTACGCATACGCCAAGCTCGGCAGCCCCTACGTGTGGGGCGCGACCGGCCCGAGCGCCTTCGACTGTTCGGGCCTGGTCCAGGCCGCCTACCGCTCCGCCGGCCTCTCCCTGCCCCGCACCACCTACGCCCAGATCAACGCGGGCCGGCGCGTCTCCCGCGCCGAACTGCAGCCGGGCGACCTGGTGTTCTTCTACTCCGGCATCAGCCACGTCGGGCTCTACGTCGGACACGGCCAGATGATCCACGCCCCGAACCCGTCGGCACCGGTCCGGCTGGCGCCCATCGACCAGATGCCGTTCGCCGGGGCGACGCGGGTGGCCTGAGGCGCTGAACCGGGCGGCGGCCGCGACCCGGGTCAGACCAGCCGGCGTGCCGTCGCCCAGCGGGTCAGCTCGTGGCGGTTGGACAGCTGGAGCTTGCGCAGGACCGCCGAGACGTGGGACTCGACCGTCTTCACGGAGATGAACAGCTGCTTGGCGATCTCCTTGTAGGCGTATCCCCGGGCGATCAGGCGCAGCACCTCGCGCTCGCGCTGGGTGAGGCGGTCCAGGTCCTCGTCCACCGGCGGGGCGTCGGTGGAGGCGAAGGCGTCCAGGACGAAGCCGGCCAGCCGCGGGGAGAAGACGGCGTCGCCCTCCTGCACCCGGAAGATCGAGTCGACCAGGTCGGTGCCGGTGATGGTCTTGGTGACATAGCCGCGGGCGCCGCCGCGGATCACACCGATGACGTCCTCCGCCGCGTCCGACACGGACAACGCGAGAAAGCGCACGGGCCGCTCGGCGTCCGCCATCAACGGCGCGCACCGGCGCAGCACTTCGACACCGCCGCCGCCCGGCAGATGGACGTCGAGGAGGACCACCTCGGGGCGGGTCGCGGTGATGATCGTGACCGCCTGGTCGACGTCCGCGGCCTCGCCGACCACCTCGACGCCGGTCTCGGCGGTCTGGCCGATCTCGGCCTGGACGCCGGTGCGGAACATCCGGTGGTCGTCCACCAGCACCACCCGGACGTGCCGCCCGCCCTTGCCGTCGTCGGCGGGCCGGCCGGATCCGGCCCTCCCCGCCGCTCCCTCGGTGCCGTTCGCCTCGGTCGCGTCGCTCATGACGTCTTCTCCGCCCTCTCCATCTCCAGCTCGACCTCCGTGCCGCCGCCCGGCACCGCCCGCAGCCGGGCCGTGCCGCCGTTGCGCTCCATGCGGCCGATGATCGATTCTCTGACGCCCATCCGGTCGGCGGGTATCGAGTCGAGGTCGAAACCCGGGCCGCGGTCGCGCACGGACACGAAGACCGTCTTTCCCTCGACCTCGGCATAGACCTGTACGGCGCCGCCCTCGCCACCGTACTTGGCGGCGTTCACCATCGCCTCACGCGCTGCCTGCATCTGCGCGCTCGTCCTCTCGTCCAGCGGGCAGTCGCCGACGACGACCACCTCTATGGGCACGCCGTGCTTGTCCTCCACCTCGGCGGCGCTGTGCCGCACCGCCTCGGCGACCGTGTCGGGCTCGTCGGCCTCGTCCTTGCCGGTGCCCTCCGGCTTGTACAGCCAGGTGCGCAGGTCGCGCTCCTGGGCACGGGCGAGGCGGCGCACCTCGCCGGCGTTGTCGGCGTTGCGCTGGATCAGGGTGAGGGTGTGCAGCACGGAGTCGTGGACGTGGGCGGCGACCTCGGCTCGCTCCTGGGCGCGGATGCGCATCAGGCGTTCCTCGGAGAGGTCCTGCGTCATGCGGACGAGATAGGGGCCGGCGAGCAGCGTGATGCCGACGAGCACGGCGAGCGCGGCCTGCAGGACGGCGCCGAGGTGGGCGGCCGAACCCTGCAGCACGAAGATCGCGGAGACGCCGGCCGTGACGAGCAGGACGCCGCCGGCCGCGCGCAGCAGGGTGAGGGTGCGCCGTCGCCGGCCGACCTCCATCCAGCGGGCGCGGCGGGCGTTGTCGGCCTGCCGCCAGACCAGGGCCACACCGGCCGCGACGAGCACGGCGGGCCACAGATACGCCTTGGCCCCACTGCCCAGGTTGACGCTGCCCACGAAGACCACGGACACGACGACCATGAGGAGCAGCGCGACGATCTGTCCCCGGTCCGGCTTGCGGGCCACGAGTCTGCGCCGGCCGTCCGGCGCGGTCTCCGTCGCGACCAGCGTCGGCGGTCTCTGGTCGCCGACACCGCCGACGCCGAGGGGGACGAAGAACCAGAAGGCCGCGTACAGCAGCGCCCCGAGTCCGTCGGCCATGAACAGGCCGGCGAAGACGAGCCGCACCCAGATGACGGGCAGCCCGAGATGCCCGGCAAGGCCCCGCGCCACTCCGCCGAGCCAGCGTCCGTCGCTGCTGCGGTAGAGCTTGCGCGGCGGCCGCGGGTCGTCGAGAGGCTGGCTTGCGGCTTCCGGCATGGCAACGATGGTCACACGCCCGGCGGGACAGGGCATCAGGGTCGGTCCCCGAGACGCCCCTGATCTTCGGCGGGGACTTCGGCGGGATCCGCTCCTCGAGCGCCGGAGAGGCGCCGGAGAGCCGGCGGCGACGGCTGGGAGCACGGGGATCCGCGCCGGAGAGGCGCCGGCAAAGGCCGGGGAGCGCCGGGGAACGCGCAGGACAGGGCGGTCCCCCGCCGCTCGAACGCTTCCCCGCCCCGTCTCAGGGCCGATTTCAGGGTTCGCCCAGGGTCGTCCCGGCTGCCGTCGCGGCCACCGGGCCGCCACCATGGACGCATGACGGATCACGAGCACGCCGCGACGGGTCCGGGACCCGGCACCGGCCCGCGCCCGGCCCCGGGCACCGGACCGACGGATGCCGCGCCCGCCGCGACGCAGGGGACGGGAGCGGCCGGCACGGACACCGGCACCGGCAACCCGGAGCAGGGGCATGGGCGAGGGCAGGATCAGGCGCGTCGGGCGGAGCACGGCCCCGCAGAGGCCCCCGCCCGGTTCCGGCGCGATCGCCGGCACAAGGTGATCGCGGGCGTGTGCGGGGGGCTCGGCAAGCAGACCGACCTGGACCCGGTGATCTTCCGCATCACCCTGGCCGTGCTGTCGGCGACCGGCGGCTTCGGCCTGATCTTCTACGGCTTCGCCTGGCTCCTGGTGCCGTACGAGGACGACGAGGAGAACGAGGTCCGCAAACTGCTCACCGGCCGGGTCGACGGTCAGGCGCTGGCCGCCGTGCTGTTCGCGCTCGTCGGCTGCGGCATCTTCCTGACCATGCTGAGAAACGGCGGGGTGCTGACCTTCGCCGTGGTGCTCTCGCTGCTGCTGGCGGGCGCCGGGTACTGGTCGCGGCGCCGTGGCGCCTCGGACCCCGACCCGCTCGCCGCCCAGGCCGCCGCCGATGCCCCGCCGGAGGCCCAGGCGCCTCCGGTCGTCACCTTCTACCCGTCCTGGTGGCGTGACCCCATCGTCAAGGACGGCACCCACGTCGGAGGCACCGGCTATCTGTGGGGTCCCGGCGATGCCCGCGAGCCGGCTCCCGGCCCGGTCCTCGACGTCGGCATCGCCGTCCCCTGGACCCACCACGGCCCCGCCGAGCCGCCGCGGCCCGCGAGAGCGAGAGCGCGCGGTCCACGCTGGATCGGCGGCTGGGTGTTCCTGCTCGCTCTGCTGGCCGGTGGCCTGGGGACCGGACTGACCTGGGACACACGCCCGCTGGGCACCAGCCTGCAGACCGGGCTCGCCTGTGCGCTGGCCGTCCTCGGCCTGGGCGTCGCGGTCAGCGCGTTACTGGGCCGTACGGGGGCGGGGACGGTGTTCCTGGCGATCGTCACGTCGGCACTGCTCGCCGGGGCGTCGGCCATGCCCGAGGACATCACCACGCACTGGCGGGACGCGTCGTGGAAGCCCGCGACGACGGCCCAGGTGCAACCGGCCTACGAACTCGGCACCGGGAGGGGCACGCTGGACCTGACCCGGGTGCTTCCGGGCAAGGGCCGGGAGGTCGCCACGAGCGCCCATGTGGGCGCGGGGCAGTTGAAGGTGCTCGTGCCGGCGGACGCGACCGTGCGGATGAGCATCGATGTGGGAGTGGGCGACATCCGGTTGCCCGGGGACGACAGGAAGGACGTGGACGTGCGGGCGGGCAGGCACAAGGACGTGACGCTGGCGCCGGCGAAGGGCGCCGCGGCATCCGGGACGCTGGATCTGACGCTCCGGGTCGGAGCGGGAGAGGTGGAGGTCAGCCGTGCTGCGTCATGAGTTCCAGCCCGGGAAGCTGGTGGCCGGGCTCGCCCTGATCGCCACCGGTGCCGTCTACGCAGGGGACGCGGGCGGTGCATGGCGGACACCCTGGTTCGTGATGGTCCCGCTGATAGTCGGCGGCCTGTGCCTGGCCGGTGCCACGGCCGCCCTGACCCGCGGAATACGCGGCCGGGGCGGCGCCGAAGAGGGTCGCTGACCTCGGCCGGTCGCTAGGGGCTCCTTGACTCCGCAGGGCGCTACGGGCCTCCTGGACTCCGCCGAGCGCTACGGGCCTTCTGGACTCCGCCGAGCGCGGCGGCGCTCCTGGACTCGGCCGAGCGCGGCGGAGCGCTGGCCCCGGCCAGGTGCAGCGGGTCAGGTGCAGCGGGACGCGGCCCGGTGTCGTTCGGTTCAGTAGCCGTAGCCGACGGACCGGTGCCGGCGTCGTGCGCGCCAGGCCGCGTCGACCGAGAGGTAGGGGGCGCCGGCGAGGATCAGCGGAAGCCAGGCCATCAGGTAGGCGAGGTCGTTGCCGTAGTAGTACGGCTCCGTCGGCCAGCTGACGGTCAGCCAGAGGCTGAGGGAGATCAGCGCGCCGCCGAGCGCTGCCAGCCGGCCGAGCAGACCTAGCAGGGTGCCGATGCCGACGGCCAGTTCGCCGAAGGCGATGGCGTAGCCGAAGCCGACGGGGCTCTTGAGGGCCATGTCGATCAGGGCGGGAATGGCGGCGGAGTCCCGGGCCGCGCGCATGGTGTCGCCGATCGATCCGGCGCCGCCGGACTTCAGGAAGGCGCTGTCCGTGAGCTTGTCCAGACCTGCGTAGAGGAAGGTGATGCCGAGGAAGATGCGCAGCGGCAGCAGGGCGTAGTGGGCGGCGGAGTCCCGCAGGTCGCGGCGTCCGTCGAGCCGAGCGGTCTGTGTGTCCGTCCGAATGCTGTGTGTCATCGTTGCCAGCCGCCTTTCACCGCCGTCCGCCCCCCTCACTGACGATACGTACGACGAGTGGGCCCCGTTCAATCCTTCCCGGACGATTTTGCGGATTTCGGGGGTTCGTGCGAAGGGCGGGGGCGGGCGGGCTCCGGGCCGCGTCCCGGGACGCCGGAGGGCCGGGGAGTGGGGGGCAAGTGGGCCGGGGGCCGCTCCGCGGGGATCGGTTCTTCGGGACGACGGCGCATGCCGCGGTTTCGGGCGGTGGTCTTCGAGGGGGCGAAACCACACGGCCAGACGTAGCCCGGCCGGTCCAAGGAGGTGACGGTGCGACGGTGGCGGAGCGAAGGGCGGTCAAGTCGTCGGCGTCGTCACTCCGTGACCTCGACGACGCACCGGTTGGTGGCCACGCCGGCCGCGGCCACCACCTGGACCGCCACCGAGCCGGGCTCGACCTCGGCCGGGACGGGGACCGTCAGGACGGTGTCCGTGGGGTTGCGGAAGCCGCCCGCGACGGGGACGAGCGGCACGTGGACGTCGACCGTGCCGATGCGGACGACCATCCGCGAGAGCCGGTCGGCGCCGTGCGCGCCGGGCGGGACGAAGCCGATGCCGCGGATCTCGATGTCGTCCCCGGTGCGGATCGGGCCGTCGAGGTCGCCGGGTTCGCGGGCGCGGACCACGGAGAGGATGGCCGGGCGGCCGCCTTCGGCGTACTTGCCGGCGAGGTAGGTGGCGGCCGAGATCAGTACGATCACGCCCAGCCCCCAGGGCAAGTCGGGCAGTCGGTCGGGGCGGCGGGCGAGCCGGACGGCGGCGAACAGCAGGGCGACGGCGCTGATGGCGACGTACTGGATGTCGGTGAAGGCGCCCCGGCCGGAGTCGTCGGTGAGCAGGTCGGCGGCGCGCGGCCGGTGGGCGGGCACCTTCTGCAGCCGCTGGGCGAGGACGCGCAGGCCGACCACCCGGCGAACCAGGACGGTGATGCCGCACACCACGCACAGGACGGTCACGGTGCCGGCGCCGCGGGCGAGGTCGAGCCCGGAGAGCAGCGCGTCGCGTTCCGTGTGGTCGGAGGCGGCCGCGAGCCGGGCGGCCAGCAGGAGGATCGCGTAGGCGACGAACAGCACCCAGCAGGCGGCGACGGTACGGGAGGTGGAGATCCGGTTGTCCTCGCCGATCACCGGGGCGAGTGCGCCGCCGCACGCCCGGTGGAGCCCGCAGGCGGTGGTCAGGGCGGCGGCGACGACCAGCGCGGCGAGCAGGGCGGCGGTGCGGGCATCGGTCCAGCCCGGCCCGATCGCGGTGAGCGCCTCGATGAGCAGCAGAGTGACGACGGCGGCCCACACCACGTACAGGGTCCGCAGCCACAGCCGCGCGAGCCAGGCCTCGCCCTCCGCGCGGCCGCGGCCGGCGACGGCCTCGGCTCGCTGTGTCAGCTCCTCGGACACCCACTGGCGGGACGCCGAGGCCGAGTGCGCCACGGCAGCCGGCAGCCCCTGTCCGGCCGCGAACTCGTCGCGCCTGCGCAGGAACGCGGCGACGGCCCGCCGGTGCCCCTCCCGGGCGCCGTGCGGACAGTCTCCGCAGGTGCAGCCGCCCTCGTGGATCCCCTGGGGGTCCGTGCCCCCTCTCGCCTCCTGCACCGCCACGCCCGACGCCCGCCTTCCCCACGACCTTCCGGCACGGCCGCCGACACCCGCGATGGGCGCGCCGGGGCCGCGCAACTCCCCAGTGCCGAGAGCGAATTGTGCCCTACTGCGGGCCTTCCGGGGGCGCCCGGCGGGGTCACCGCGGGTGAAGCCGGGCCCGCCGTGTTGACCCGGCTGCGAGAATCCCCGTATGGCCGAGATCATCCAGCGGGACGGGACCTGGGCCTTCGACGGGAGCACGATCCGGATCACCCCCGGTCTGCACCGTTCCGTGGCACTGTTCCGGCAGACGTACGGGGAGATCTCCGTGCCGCTGGAGGCGGTCGCGGGGGTCGTCCACGAACCCGATCGCCGGCGTGGCCGGCTGCGGCTGCGGCTGCGGCTGCGCGAGGGCGCCGATCCGCTGCTGCAGGCCACGGGCGGCCGGCTGCCCGGCGCGGCCGATCCCTACCGGCTGACGGTGGCCGCGGACCGTTCGGGGGTCGCGGAGTACGTCGTCGAGGAGATCCGGCAGGCGCTGTTCCTGGAGAAGGTCCCCAAGGAGCCCACGACCGGTTACCTGCTGCCGGGTCCCCCGGTTCCGGTGTCGGTGCGGTCCTCCGACGGCACGGTCTCGTTCGACGGCAACCGGGTGCGCATCGACTGGGCCGACACCTCCGGCCGGGTCAAGCGCGCGACCGGCCCGCGGATCCTCGGTCTCGGCGATCTGGTGCGGGTGGAATGGCTGCCCAACTCCGGTCACGGGGACGGTTTCCTGCGGTTCGTGACGCCGGAGACGATGTACAGAGAGCTGCCGCCCGAGCGGGACCCCCACAGCCTGGACCTGTGGGGGAACGCGCGGCGCGATCTGCTGACCGCGCTGGTCGCGGCGGCCGTCACCGCCCGGCTGCCGCATCCCTCCACGGGCGCGGGTACCGCCCGGTTGCCGCATCCCTCCACGGGCGCGGGCGGCGTCTGCGGCGGCTCCGACCGGCGGCGGGGGGTCGTACCGGCGCGGCCCGGCCACCACGACGTGCTGCTGCGCCGGCTGCGCGAGCTGGGAGAGCTGCACCGGGACGGGGTACTGACCGACGAGGAGTTCGCGACGACGAAGGCAGCCGTGCTCAGAGGGTTCGGCTGAGCGGTGCCGGGCACGCCCCCCTGCTCACTGGATCGGCCGGGCAGGCGGGTCCGCGCCCTCGGCCGGCGCCGCCGGATCCGCAGTCAGCCCCTGCTCCGGGAGTCGGCCGGACGGGCCGGGATCACCGCGCTGCTCCCGGGGTTCAGCTGAGCAGGTCGGGTTCGCTGCGGCTGATGTCCTGCCACAGCGGCTGGTAGTTGATCCAGGCCACCAGGTCGCCGCCGAGCTGTTCCCGGGTGGCGACGGCCTGCTTGTGGTCGATGAGGACCGGGCGGCCGGCCGCCTTCGCCATCAGCTGCACCTGGCAGGAGCGTTCCAGGGACAGGAACCACCAGGCGGCCGCGTCCACCGAGTCCCCGACGGTGAGCAGCCCGTGGTTGCGCAGCACGAGGGCCTTGCGGGAGCCGAGCGCGGCCGCGATCCGGCGGCCCTCCTCGGCGTCGACGGTGACGCCGGTGTAGGCGTCGTAGAGTGCCACGTCCTCGTAGAAGGCGCAGCTCTCCTGGGTGATGGGGTCGACGAGGTCGCCGAGCGCGGCGACGGCGCGGCCGTGCACGGAGTGGCAGTGGGCGACGGCCACGACGTCCGGGCGGGCGGCGTGGACCTGCACGTGCACGGTGAACGCGGCCTGGTTGACGTGGTAGCGGCCCTCGACGACCTGCCCGTCCTGGTTGGCGAGGACGAGATCGCCGACGGTGACGTGCCGGAACGGCATCCCGAACGGATTGACCCAGAAGCAGTCGGTGAACTCGGGGTCCCGGGCGGTTATGTGCCCGGACACTCCGTCCTCGAAGCCGTTGCGCCCGAAGATCCGCAGGGCGCCGGCGAGCCGCTCCTTACGGTGCCGTCGTTCGTCCTCGACCGAGTCGTGCATCGGCGGCATGGCGAACTGCAGCTGGTCGGTGGGCAGCGGCAGGGGCGGGGTGGGCCCGTGCATAGTTCCTCCAGCGTGGGAATTGCCGTACGGGCCGGAAGGTACCTCCGGCCGGCGCGAAAGGGCAGAGCCGGTTCGTGAAGATGACGTACGCAGCGAATACCCGGCAGGGGCTTCCGGTATCGGCCGGGAGACCGGCGTGTATGAACCGGGCAGCCTTCGCCACCGCCGCACCCGGACCGGCGGCGATCACCGGGGCCGCTTCGGCGCGGGCGGATCCGGGCCCGGGCCTGCGCAGCGGGGACGTCCGGATCAGCGGGCGGGCCTGGAGGCCGAGGGCGGCACGGCCAGGGCCGCATATGCGGAAGAGGTGGAACGGCCGCGGCGGTTCCACCTCTTCCGCACCGAGCTGACGGAGGTCGTACGGACCTGCGTCGAGGACGATCGGCTCCTGGCCGTCCAGGTCTGGAATCCCCAGGAGCCGGCGCGCACTCTCAGGAGGACCCTCAGGAGGACCTGGGGCCCGGGAGCCTCGGGACTACTCCCACTCGATGGTGCCCGGCGGCTTCGACGTCACGTCGAGGACGACCCGGTTGACGTCCCGGACCTCGTTGGTGATCCGGGTCGAGATCTTCGCGAGGACGTCGTACGGCAGCCGGGACCAGTCGGCGGTCATGGCGTCCTCGGAGGAGACCGGGCGCAAAACGATCGGGTGGCCGTAGGTGCGGCCGTCGCCCTGGACGCCGACCGAGCGGACGTCCGCGAGGAGGACCACAGGGCACTGCCAGATGTCGCGGTCCAGGCCGGCCGCGGTCAGCTCCTCGCGGGCGATGGCGTCGGCGTCGCGGAGCAGGTCCAGGCGCTCCTTGGTGACCTCACCGACGATGCGGATGCCGAGGCCCGGGCCCGGGAAGGGCTGGCGCTGGACGATCTCCTCCGGCAGGCCCAGCTCCTGGCCGACCATCCGGACCTCGTCCTTGAACAGCTTGCGCAGCGGCTCGATCAGCTGGAACTCGAGGTCCTCGGGGAGGCCGCCGACGTTGTGGTGCGACTTGATGTTGGCGGTGCCGGTGCCGCCACCGGACTCGACGACGTCCGGGTACAGGGTGCCCTGGACGAGGAACTCCACGGCCGGGCCCTCGTCGGCGATGATCTCGGCCTGCGCCTGCTCGAAGACGCGGATGAACTCGCGCCCGATGATCTTCCGCTTCTCCTCGGGGTCGCTGACGCCCTTGAGCGCCGCGAGGAAGCGCTCCTCGGCGTCCACGACGACCAGCTTGACGCCGGTCGCGGCCACGAAGTCCTTCTCGACCTGCTCGGTCTCGCCCTTGCGCATCAGGCCGTGGTCGACGTACACGCAGGTCAGCTGGTCGCCGATGGCCCGCGCCACGAGGGCGGCGGCCACGGCGGAGTCCACGCCGCCGGACAGACCGCAGATGGCGCGCTTGTCGCCGACCTGCTCACGGATCGCGGTGACCTGCTCATCGATCACGTTGCCGGTGGTCCAGTCCGGCTTCAGGCCGGCACCGCGGTACAGGAAGTGCTCCAGTACCTGCTGGCCGTGCGTGGAGTGCATGACCTCGGGGTGGTACTGGACGCCGTAGAGCTTCTTCTCGTCGTTCTCGAACGCGGCGACCGGGACGACGTCGGTGGACGCCGTGACCGAGAAACCCTCGGGGGCGGCGGAGCAGGCGTCGCCGTGCGACATCCACACGTGCTGCTCGTCCGGGGTGCCCTCGAAGAGGGTGGAGGAGTTCTTGGAGACGTGCAGGTCGGTGCGGCCGTACTCGCGGGCACCGGTGTTGTCGACGGTGCCGCCCAGGACCTGGGCCATCAGCTGGAAGCCGTAGCACATGCCGAAGACGGGGACGCCGGCCTCGAAGAGCGCGCCGTCGAGTCGGGGGGCGCCCTCCTCGTAGACGGACGAGGGGCCTCCGGAGAGGATGATCGCCGCGGGGTTCTTGGCGAGCATCTCCTGGACCGGCATGGTGCTCGGCACGATCTCGCTGTAGACCCGCGCCTCGCGGACGCGACGGGCGATGAGCTGGGCGTACTGCGCGCCGAAGTCGACGACCAGGACGGTGTCGGGGGCGGCGGCAGACTGGGTCGCTGATGACACGGGGTGCCTTCCGGCGGTGGGGCGGGGGTCTGTACTTCCGATTCTAACGGGGTGGGCATCGCGCCCGGACCAGCGTCGAGGACGGCCGTGGCATACTGACGGCATGCTCACGCAGACGACCCGCTTCTTTACCTATGGCATCCGGCCCGCCGGCTGCCATGGTCGTGCTGCTTGAGCTGAACGCCAAGCGACTTCCCAGGCGCCCCGGGCCGACAAGGCCCGGGGCGCCTGTCGTTTTCCGGGTTCTGCCGTTCCAGGGCCTCCGCCTCCCGAACCCTTTCGAATCAGGAGCCCGACGTGACCACCACCACCCCGGAAGCGACCTCCACCCAGGAAAAGGCCGCCGCCCCGGCAGCGACCTCCGCCCCGAAACCGGCCGCCACTCCCGAAGCGGCCATCGCCGGGGCCCGGGAGCGCATCGACGCGCTCGACGACCGGATCATCGGACTCGTCCAGGAGCGGATGGCCGTCTCCGCCGTCGTCCAGCAGACCCGGATCGCCTCCGGCGGCCGCCGGGTGCACCTCTCCCGCGAGATGGAGATCCTCGGCCGCTACCGCGACGCCCTCGGCAAGCCGGGCACCGCCCTCGCCATGACCCTGCTGGAGCTGAGCCGGGGTCGTATCTGAGTTCGGCCCCGCTCTCACCCGTACGGCGCGTGACCGGCCGGCGCACCGCTTCGTTGAGGGGGATGTCCGTGCCAGCCAGGGGCGGGCCCGACAGAACCACGCGTGGCTCGCTGGAGCGATGAGGCGTACGGGTCGTGCCGCACGCCGTGGGACCTCGCTCCAGGAAGTGACCGGACGGCAGGGGACAGCAGCCCGGTCATCCAAGAGAACGGTCGGCTCCGGGGACGCCCGGGGCCGGCCGGCGGAAAACTGCACACAGGTACCACTGCCAGGTCGGACGCGTGCGGATGCCATGGCCGTCC
This sequence comes from Streptomyces sp. NPDC048514, assembly GCF_043199955.1. Lineage (NCBI taxonomy): Bacteria > Bacillati > Actinomycetota > Actinomycetes > Kitasatosporales > Streptomycetaceae > Streptomyces > Streptomyces sp. NPDC048514. The sequence goes on from NZ_JBICWT010000004.1 coordinate 146,740, forward strand.
GGCACGCTGCGCCTCAGCCCCGAGTCCCGGCGCAGACCCGGGCGGCGGGTGCACCGGCTCCGCCCCGAGAGCGAAACCGTCCGCCACACGGCACATGAACGAGCGGCGCAACCCCCCGGCGCCGCCTGCCGGCACCGGCGCCGCCCCGGCGTCGGTGCCGACCGGAAGAAGGGCCCCGCGGCCTCTCCGCCTCGCGGGGCCCTTCGTCATGCCCGTTGCGGGCGCCTGGATGTGACCCATCCCACACGAACAAGCCGGGCAAGCGGAGCAACCCTTCGCGCTTTTCGCTGATCAAACCTGCCGGATCGAGAAAACGCTGAGAGGGACCTGCCTTCGGAGGGGGAGGCAGGTCCCTCTTCGCCGTCCGCGCCCGCTAGCGCCAACGCCCGTCCGCGCCCGCACGCACCGCCCGCTACGTCCGCGCCCGCACGCACCGTCCGCCCGTCCGGCCGTGCGGCCGGGCTTCGAGGAACGGCAGCCGGCCGGGGGCCGCCGCCGCCTACTTCGGGGGTACCGCCGGCATCCCGAGGAACGGCAGTCGCAGTGCGCCGAAGGCCTCCGCCGGCACGGCCGGGGACTGCGGTTCCACCGGCTTCAGCCGCTCGTACACCGCTCCCGGTGCCGGGCGCGGGTCCTCCTCGCCCTTGTTCGGCCAGAAGGACATCGCCCGCTCGGCCTGTGCGGTGATCGTCAGCGAGGGGTTCACACCCAGGTTCGCCGAGACCGCCGCGCCGTCCACGACCGAGATGCCGGGGTGGCCGTACAGCCGGTGGTACGGGTCGATCACGCCGGTCTCCGAGGAGTCGCCGATGGGGCAGCCGCCGAGGAAGTGCGCGGTGAGCGGGGTGCCCATCAGCTCGCCGACGTTGCTGCCGGCGAATCCGTTGATCTCGGCGGCGAGCACGGAGGCGGCCTCCGTGGCGGCCTTGATCTGCGTGGGGTTCGGCGAGCCGTGCCCCTGCCGTGCGGTGAGCAGGCCCTTGCCGAGACCGCCGGGCTTCAGGTACGTCGTCAGGGAGTTGTCCAGCGACTGCATCACCAGGCCGATGATGGTCCGCTCCGACCAGCGCCGGTTGGACAGCGAGCGGGCGACCTGCAGGGGATGCCGGGCCGCGTTCGCCAGCCAGGCCAGCGCCCGGGAGGAGCCCTCGGCGTACGGCACCTGCAGGATCGACAGGCCACCCATGGAGTTGGAACCCTTGCCGTAGCGGACGGGTTCGATGTGGGTGTTCTCGTCGGGGTGGATCGAGGACGTGATGGCGACGCCGCGCGTGAAGTCGGCTTTGGGCTCCCCGGTCGCCTTGCGGTAGCGGCGGTTGTCGGTCTGCGCGCCGACCAGCGCCTCGGAGTTGGTGCGGGTCAGCTCGCCCAGCCGGTCCGACAGGTGTGGCAGCCGGCCGCTGCCCTTCATCCGGTGCAGCAGGGTCTGGGTGCCGTAGGTGCCGGCCGCGAGGACGACCTTGCGCGCGGTGAAGATCCGGCCCTCGCCCTTCTTCCTCCGGTCCGTGGGCAGGGTCGCCACCGCGTACCCGCCGCGCGAGTCGTCCGTGACGGACACGACCGTCGTCAGCGGGTGGACCACCGCGCCCGACTTCTCGGCGAGGTAGAGGTAGTTCTCGTTGAGGGTGTTCTTCGCGCCGTGCCGGCAGCCGGTCATGCACTCGCCGCATTCGGTGCACGCCCTGCGCTCGGGGCCGGCACCGCCGAAGTACGGGTCGGCCACCCGCTCGCCCGGCTTCGCCTTCGCCGCCCCGTCGGCGTCCTCACCGTCGCCGAAGAAGACCCCGACCGGCGCGAGGTGGAAGGTGTCGCCGACGCCCATCCGCTGTGCCGCCGCCTTCAGATGCACGTCGGAGGGGGTCATCGTGGGGTTGAGCCGTACGCCGAGCATGCGCCGGGCCTGGTCGTAGTACGGCTTCAGCTCCGCGTGCCAGTCGGTGATGTCCTTCCACTGCGGGTCGTCGAAGAAGGGCTTCGGCGGAACGTAGAGGGTGTTGGCGTAGTTGAGCGAACCGCCGCCCACTCCCGCGCCGGCCAGCACCATCACATTGCCCAGCAGATGGATGCGCTGGATGCCGAACATGCCGAGCTTCGGCGCCCAGAGGTAGTTCTTCAGGTCCCAGGAGTTCTTCGGCAGGGACTCCCGGGTGAAACGGCGGCCGGCTTCCAGGACGCCTACCTTGTATCCCTTCTCGGTGAGGCGCAGGGCGGAAACCGAACCGCCGAAGCCTGAGCCGACGATGAGGACGTCGTAGTCGTAAGCGTCCTGGGGCACGGGTGTCTCCTCGTCGAGTGTCGCGTGCGGGCCGTCAGTGGCCGGGAGTCAGTGGCCGGAGTCGCGGCCGGAAGTCGGTGGCCGGACTGGGGGGCCGGAGTCGGGGGCCGGAGTCGGGGGCCGGGCGCCCCGGGGCGCGCGGCCGCGTGTCGACACGGCCGCGCCCCTGCGGGGGCTACTTGAAGCGGAACGCCTTCATCAGGCGGAGACTGCGGCTCATGAAGGCGGCGTACTTCTCGTCGTCCATGCCCAGCGAGGGCGCCATCGGCAGCAGGCGCTGCTGGGCCACCGTCTGGGCCTCGGTGTACTTGAGGATGCCCTCGGAGCCGTGGCGACGGCCGAGGCCGGAGTCCTTCATGCCGCCCATCGGGGACTGGACGCTGCCGTAGGCGGGGGCATAGCCCTCGTTGACGTTGACCGTGCCGGTGCGCAGCCGGGAGGCGATGTCCAGGCCGCGGCGGGCGTTCTTCGTCCACACGGACGCGTTCAGCCCGTACGGCGTGGCGTTGGCGCGCTGGACGGCCTCGTCCTCGTCGCGGAAGCGGTAGACCGAGACGACCGGCCCGAAGGTCTCCTCCCCGCACACGGCCATCGAGTCCTCGACGTCGTCGAGAATGGTGGGTTCGAAGAAGTAGGGGCCGATGTCGGGGCGGGCCACTCCGCCCGCGACCACCTTCGCGCCCTTGGCGACGGCATCCTGGACATGCTGTTCGACGGTCTTGAGCTGGCGTTCCCCGACCAGCGAACCCATGTCGGCACCGTAGGCGAGGGAGTTGCCGAGCCGCATGGCCCTGGTGCGGGCGGCGAAGCGCTCCAGGAAGGCCTCGGCGATCGACTCGTGGACGTACAACCTCTCTATGGAGATGCACAGTTGGCCGGCCGAGGAGAAGCAGGCGCGGACGGCGCCGGCGGCCGCCTTCTCGATGTCGGCGTCCTCCAGCACCAGCATGGCGTTCTTGCCGCCGAGTTCGAGGGAGACGCCGATCAGGCGGGCGGCGGCGCCCTGGGCGACCTCGCGGCCGGTGCGGGTGGAGCCGGTGAAGGAGACGTAGTCGGCGTGCCTGACCAGTTCCGGGCCGACGACCGGGCCCTCGCCGAGGACGACCTGGAAGACGCCCTCCGGCAGCCCCGACTCGATGAGCAGGTCACGGGCCCACAGGGCGGTGAGGCAGGTCTCGGTGTCCGGCTTCATCACCACCGCGTTGCCGGCGACGAAGGCGGGCAGCGCGTCACCGACGGACAGCTCCAGCGGGTAGTTCCAGGGTGCGATCTGGCCCACGACCCCGCGCGGGTGGCGCAGTTCGACCGCCTTGGTGAGGGCAGGTACGGCACCGGCGTGGCGCTTCGGGCGCAGGTAGGCGGCGGCCCGGCGACCGTAGTGGCGGGACGCGACGGCGACCGCCTGCACCTCCTCGTGCGCGTGCAGCCGGGCCTTGCCGGTCTCCAGCTGTACGAGGTCGAGGATCTCGGCCTGCCGTTCCAGGAGCAGATCGTGGAAGCGGAGCAGCACTGCGGCCCGCTGCCGTACCGGGACCTTCGCCCACACGGTCTGCGCGGCACGGGCCGCCTCGAAGGCCTGCCGCACGTCCCCGGGGGTGGACTCGGGCAGGTCGGCCAGCTTCTCGCCGGTGAACGGGGTGTGGTTGGCGGTACGGCCGGAGCCGACGACGCCCTTGGTCAGCTGGGCCACCAGTTCCGGCGTGACCACGCCGGCGGCGGTGCGGGCGCCTTGGGGGGCGGCCGCGAGGGGGTTGGTACCGGCGATGTCCGGGGCCTGCGTGTCGGTCATGAGGCGCAGGGTATGCCGGTACGGAAACTTTGTGTACCCGTCGGTAACGGGGATTCACCGACCGCTCACACACTGCCAGTGATCACTGGCAGCGAATGTGCTGATCAGGCCGTTGACGCACCGGCGAGCACGACGATCAGTCGGCTCCCGGTTTTCTCGCCAGGAGCAGGCCGAGAACTGCGAGCGGGCCACGGCGACGGGGATCGGCGGGACGGGCGCGGGGTGCTTCGCCGGGCGGGGCGGGGTGTGCGTCGACGGCGCGGGTGGCGGCCACGTCCGCAGACGAGGCGGGGGGCGCGTCGGCGGGCGAGGCGGGTGCGTCGGCGGGCGAGGCGGCGGGTGGGGCCGCGAGCGAGGCGGGGGGCGGGTCCGCGGGCGAGGCGGGGGGCGGGTCCGCGGGCGAGGCGGGAGCGGGTCCGAGGGTCACCGCTCGGGCCCTCGGCACTGGGCCCGGCACTGGGCTCGGCACCGGGCCACGCTCCGTTTCCGGCACCGCCACCGACTGCGACTCCGGCTCCGGCTCCGGCTCCGGCTCCGGCTCCGGCTCCGGCTCCGGCTCTGACTCCGGCTCCGGCTCCGGCTCCGGTGGGGTGTGCCGCGGGGCGGGTGGTACGGGTGTCGCGCCCAGGAGGTCGCGCAGCGCCGCGGCGGCCTCCTCCGCGCCGGGCCGCTCCTCGGGCGCGTCGGCCTGCAGCCGGTCCAGCAGGGGGCCGAGCGGGCCGGGGCCCGCGCTGCCGAGGGCCGCCCGGAGCAGCGCACCGAGCGACCACAGGTCGGAGGCGGGTCCGGCGCCCGGACCCGCCGCCCGCTCCGGGGCCACGAACCCGGCGGGCGCGACGTCCGGGTGCCCGTCGCCGATCCCGAAGTCCGTCAGGACGACCCGTCCACTGCCGGATTCGAGCAGGACGTTGGCCGGCTTGACGTCCCGGTGCACGATGCCGACCGCGTGGGCGGCGCGCAGCGCACCGAGCACCGCCAGACCGATGCGGGCCGCCTCGGTGTGCGCCAGAGGCCCGCGCCGCAGGACCTCGTGCAGGGACTCGCCCGCCACCAGCTCCATGACGATCCAGGGGACTCCACCCTCGGTGACGACGTCGTACACCCTGACGGCTGACGGGTGCCGTACCCGGGTGGCGGCGCGGGCCTCGCGGTAGAGGCGGTGCGCGAGCCGCCGGCTCTCCTCTTCGTCGGCCGGATCGCCGGGCAGCAGCGGCTCCTTGACGGCTACGGCGAGGCGCGCCTGCTCGTCCCGGGCGCGCCACACGGTACCGGCCGGCCCGGAGCCGAGGCGCCCGGTCAGCCGGTAGCGGCCGCCGATCAGACGTCCGTCGGGCGGGTGTTCGCCGTCTTCAGCCATGCCCCATGACTATCGTGCGCACCACACCGTTGTCGAAGCGGGCGGTCAGGCGGCCCATCGGTGCGCGGTCAGGCGGCCCATCGGTGCAGGGAGAAGCCGTGCCGCGCCTTACGCACCTCCACGGCGCCGGCGCCGCCGAAGTGGGCGGGTACGACCAACTCCCGCTCGTCGGCCGCACGTTCCAAGATGCGCCGCCTGGTCGCGGCCGCCTGTGCCGGGTCGAGGCAGAAGCCGCTGTTGCACTCCGGCCGCAGGATCTGGACCGGGCTGTGCAGCAGGTCACCGACGAACACCGCGCGCTCTCCCCGGGACTCCACGCGCAGCACGGAAGAGCCGGGGGTGTGACCGGGCGCGGCCTCGAGGGTGAGGATCCCGTCGAGCCGGTAGCCGCCCTCCCACAGCACGGCCTGCCCGGACCGGTGCACGGGCGCGATGCTGTCCTCGTAGATCAGCCGGTCGACGAGGCGCTTCCCGCCGCCGTAACCGCCAGCGGGGCCGAAGTGGTGGTCGTCGAGGGCGGGGATCAGGTACCGCGCGTGCGGAAAGGCCGGCACCCACTCGCCGTCGGCGTCCACGGTGTTCCAGCCGACGTGGTCGCCGTGCACATGGGTGTTGACGACGACGTCGACGTCCTGCGGGCGGACCCCGATCCGTTCCAGGGACGCCAGGAAGTCGCCCTCCCTGTGGTGGAAGAACGGATTGCCGGGCCGTTCCCGCCCGTTGCCCACACCGGTGTCGATCAGGATCGTGCGCCCGCCCGTCCGCACCACCCAGGTCTGCAGGGTCACCACGGCACGGCCGCCGCCGGGTTCCCGGTGATCGGGGACGAGTTGCGCCTCGTGGGCGTCCCACACCTCGGGGTCGCAGTCCGGGACCAGGGCGGTGGTGGGCACGTGCGCCCCCTGCCACTCGATCACGCGGGACACCTCGACGTCGCCGACCATGAAGCCCTGTGCGTTGTCATCAGCCATACCGAAGAGCCTAGGAACCCGGCATGAGCCGACCAATGCTCCTGTGGCTCCATCGAATACGCGGCCGTCTCACAGGCCGTCCCGAAAGGGCCGTCGTGCCGTGCGCGGTCCTCTCCTACGCTGTCGGTCATGGATGTGGTGAGTGACGCGATCTCCGCCGTACGCGTGGGCAGCCCGTCCTCGAACCGGCTCCGGGTGAGCGGCGACTGGTGTGTCCGGTTGCCGCCGTACGAGGGGGCGGGCTTCCATGTCGTCCTGAGCGGCGCCTGCCTGCTGCTGCCCGACGGCGGTGGCGATCCGGTGACGCTGGGTCCCGGGGACGTGGTGCTGCTCCCGCACGGCACGGGCCATGTGCTGGCGGATGCGACGGCGGGAGCGGCCGGGGCACGGCGGGCGGCGGTGCCCTTCGAGGAGGTGCGGGACGCCGACGTACGGCTGCCAGGGTCCGGCCCCGAGGTCGAGCTGTTGTGCGGCAAGTACCGCCTCGATCGCAGCCGTGCCCATCCGCTGATGGCGGAGCTGCCGCGGGTGGTCCATCTGCCCCACCGGATCGGCGCCCACCCCGAACTGCGCACGGCGGTCGACCTGCTGGCGCGCGAACTGGACGAACGCCGCCCGGGGGCCTGCCTCGCGCTGCCGAGTCTGCTGGACCTCCTGCTGATCTACCTGGTCCGGGCCTGGATGACCGAGGCGGAGACGGGCGCCTGGCCGGCGGTGCTGAACGACCCGGTGACGACGGCCGCGCTGCGTGCGCTGCACTCCGATCCGGCGGCGCCCTGGACGGCAGGCCGGCTGGCCGCCGAGGCCGGAGTCTCCCGCGCCACCCTCGCCCGCCGCTTCGCCGCCCTGGTAGGCCGCCCGCCGATGGCCTACCTGACCTGGTGGCGGCTGACCCTGGCGGCGGCCCGGCTGCGCGACTCCCGGGCACCGCTCGCGACGGTGGCCCGGGAGACGGGGTACGGCAGCCCGTACGCGCTCTCACACGCCTTCAGCCGGGAGTTCGGGATCACACCCGGCCGGTACCGGGACCTCAGGGCCTCGTGATGTCCAGGTTCGCGATCGCCGCCGCCGCCACCTCCCGGCCGCGGGCCGTGAAGTCGCCCTTGCCCGGGTAGCCGACGGTCAGCTCATACATGTCCCCCGACTTCGTGCGGTAGTAGAAGATCTGCAGTTCGCGCGGCCGGGGGTCCTGGCTGTCGTCGGTCTCGTACACGACCGTGTTCTTCGCGGCCTGCCCGCCGCGGTAGGTCGCGGTGTCGTCGGGGTGCGTCCGCGCGCCCTCGGGCATGTCCAGCCGGTACTCGCCGTCGTTCCTGAACTTCTCGTCGTCGGCGTACATCTGGGACCGCGCGGTGTTCTTGATCTCGTGCAGGGAGTCGTCCGACCTGCGGGACACGTGCAGCTTGATCGCGACGGCACCGCTCCAGTCCGAGTACACGACCCAGTTCTTGTCGGTGTCGTCCTTCCCGGGCCCGGCGGCCCGGTAGTCCGCGGGGACCGCCAGCGTGGCGCCCAGGGCGGCCTGGCGCTTCTTCGCCCAGCCCGCCGGCGGCGACCCGGTGGAAGGGCCGGACAGGACGAGGTAGCCCGCCACGGCGGCGGCGACGAGCGCCGCGCCCGCAACCAGCCACGCCGTGCGGCCGAGGCGCCGGGCGGCGGCGGCCGGACCGGTCACCGGGAGGGTCCCGGCCGGCGCCGGCACGGGCACCGGGGGCGTCGGAGGCGCCGGGGGGTTCGCCGCCTCCTCCAGCAGGGCGCGGACCCGGTCCGCGGCCGGCCGGTGCGCGGGGTCCTTGCGGAGCAGCCCGTCGATGACCTCGGCCAGCGGTCCCGCCGCGGCCGCGGGCGGCGCCGGGGTGGCGTTGAGGACGGACTGGAGGGTCGCCGGGGTGTTGCTGCGGCGGAACGGGGAGACGCCCTCGGTGGCCGTGTAGAGGACCACGCCCAGCGACCACAGGTCGCTCGCCGGTCCGGGCTGCTGCCCCAGCACCCGTTCCGGCGCGATGTACTCGGGCGAGCCCACGAAGCCACCGGTGTCCGTGAGCCGTGTGTCACCCTCGATCCGGGCGATCCCGAAGTCCGTCAGGACCACCCGGCCGTACCGGCCGAGCAGGACGTTGTCGGGCTTGACGTCCCGGTGCAGGACACCCGCCGCGTGCGCCGCCTCCAGCGCGCCGAGCACCTGCAGGCCGATCCGGGCCGCCGTGCGCGCGTCCAGGGTGCCCTCCTCCAGCGCGCTGCCGAGGGTGCGGCCGCGCACCAGCTCCATCACGATCCACGGCCGGCCGTCGACGACAGCGACGTCGTGCACGTTCACCACCGCGGGGTGGTCCAGCCGGGCCGCCGCGCGGGCCTCGCGGCGCATCCGCTCGAAGGCGTTGGCGCTTTCCCGCTCGGGGAGGTGGTCCGGTACGCGCGGCTCCTTGACGGCGACCTCGCGGTCCACCGTCTCGTCCTTCGCCCGCCACACGGTGCCCATCCCGCCGTGGCCCAGCTTGCCGAGCAGACGGTAACGGCCCGCGACGAGCCGCCCTTCACCCCGGCCCGGGTCGGGGCTCACGGGGGCCGGACGGGCCGCGTGGGCCGACGGGACGGCCTGGGCCGGAGGGGCTGCGGCGGCCGGCCGGGCGTGAGCCTCCGGCCGGGCGTTGGCCTCCGGCCGCGGAGCGGTGGGGTGCCGCCTGGGCTGCGGGGTGGGGGGCGGCTCCGGCTGCGGCTGCGGCTGCGGCTGGTGCTGATGCTGCGGCGGCGGGGACTGCGGATGCGGATGCCGATGCGGCTGCGGCTGCGGCTGCGGCTGCGGCAGGGACTGCGGTGGCTGTGGCGGGTGTGGCTGTGGCTGTGGCTGCGGTGGTTGCAGAACAAAGCTCGTCGTGTCGTCGGTTCCGTGGCCGACTCCCCCGTCACTGCTCATGGGTCATCCATATCGCGCCGTCGGCGCCCGAAGCCACAGTGGGCGGAAACCGGTCACACACCCGTGACCGAGTGACCGCGCGACCGCGACACGGCTCAGCCGCCCGCGGCCGCGAAGGTACCGACCGCCACGTCGAAGTACTCCCGGGCCTCGCGCACGTCGCCCACCGGCGCCGACACCCACACGTCGTACGTACGCCCCGCCTCCTCCCAGCACAGGTCGTAGGTGTGCCGGGGGCCCTCCGCGGCGCTGAAACCGTCCCAGGTGAACTCCCACAGCGCGGCGGGGTGCCCACGGTGCACGGTCGGCTTGACCCGGCCGTCGTGATAACCGGGGTTGGTGGCCGGCCCCTTGGCGGCCGAGCGGTCCATCACCGCTTGCGGACCACCCGGTTGGGGCCCGGAGACCTTGATGCCGAGACGGAAGGTCTCAGCGGGCGACAGGTAGAAGACGCGCTCGCCCTGGGGGCTGCGGGTGAAGCCCTCCGGTACGGCGAGGGTGAAGCCCTCCGGGTCCCGTGCGGTGCGGTAACCCGAGGGTGCCGCGGGCGTGTCGGTGGTGGTCGCGCCGGTGCTCGCCGGGCGCGCCCCCTTGGGCGCCGGCGAGGTTCCCGGGCCGGTCGGGCGTGGCGTGCCGGCGGTCGACCCCGGGCTCGTGCCCGCGCCGGTCCCGGGCGCCGGGGTCGTCGCCGTACCGCCCGGCGTGCCGCCGCCCCCGTCACCGCCGTGGTGCAGCAGCAGCGCCGCGGCCGACACACCGGCCCCGGCCAGCGCGGCCACGAGCACCGCCGCGATCAGCACCGTGCGCGGCGACGGCCGGGCGGTCTGCGCCGGCGGGCGGGTCGCGGCGGAGGGGGACGGGCCGCCGTGCGGCAGGTCCGGCTGGGTCGGGGTGTAGGGCGCCGGGGTCTCGGGCGGCCGGCCGCCGAAGGGCCCGGACGCCCCGGACCTGGTGGCAGGAGTTCCGGCGGCGCCGGGTCTCGGCGTACGGCCGAGCCTGTGAATGCGGGCGTTGCCGTGCCCACCCGCCGTGCCGGTGCCACCCGCCGTGCCGGTGCCGCCCGGTGCGGCCGGGGTACGGCCCGTCTCCAGAAAGGTCCGCAGCATCCGCTCGGCGTCCGCCGCGGCCAGCCGCCGGTCCGGGTCGCGTTCCAGCAGGCCCCGGACGACGGGCAGCAGCGGCCCGGCCTGCTCGGGGGGCCGGATGTCGTCGGCGACGACGGCGTGCAGGATCCCGCCCAGCGAGTCGCGCCGGAACGGCGACTCGCCGCTGAGCACCGTGCACAGCAGCGCGCCCAGCGACCACAGGTCGGACTCCGGCCCGGTGCGCAGCCCGGACATCCGCTCCGGCGCGGTGTACTCGGGCGAGCCCACGAAGGAACCGGTCTCGGTCAGCGTGGTGGCGCCCTCGACCTGTGCGATGCCGAAGTCGGTGAGCACGACCCGGTCGGTGCCGGACTCGATCAGGACGTTGGCGGGCTTGATGTCCCGGTGCAGCACGCCCGCCTCGTGCGCGGTGTGCACCGCGCTCAGCAGCGCGATGCCGATCCTCGCGGCCTCGACGGCGTCGACCGGGCCCTGCCGGGCGATCCGGTCGGCGAGCGAACCGCCGTCCACCAACTCCATGACCAGGTAGGGGCGTTCGTCCTGCTCCACCACGTCGTGCACGACGATGATGTGCGGGTGCCGCAGCTGGGCGACCGCCCGGGCCTCGCGGAAGGTGCGGTCACTGCGGCGGCGCGCGTCGCTCTCGGGGAGCGAGTCGTCCGGGAGGAGTTCCTTGACCGCCACCCGCCGGCCGAGCACCTGGTCGCTCGCCCGCCATACGACTCCCATGCCGCCGCGCCCGATGCGTGCCTCCAGGCGGTAACGGCCCGCGATCACCCGGAAGTCGGCGCCCTCGGTCCCCATGGGCCCATCATGCCGCACCGGACCCATGCGCTCCGGGGCGCCGATCGGCCAAGCGGGCCGCGCAGCCTGCCATTTTCAGCCGACTCGCCGCCCGCGGCCCACCCGACGCCGTCGGCCGCGCCGGTGGCGTCCCGGCCCCGAACCGTCACCGTCCCGGAGACCTCGAAGCCCCGACACCCGCACCGTCCGGGTGACTTCGACGTCCCAGAACCCGCACCGCCCGGGTGACTTCGCGGCGCCAGAACCCGCACCGCCCGGGTGACTTCGCGGCGCCCGAACCCGCACCGTACGGGTGACTTCGCGGCCCCGGCATCTCCACCGTCCCGGTGCCCTCGGCCGGTCAGCCCTCGCTCGGCTGCTGCCAGCTCTGCAGCATCCACTTGAACTGCTTGCTGGTCTTCTCCCAGTCCTCGGCAGGCGTCGACATGTAGAGGGCGTACTCGGTGCCCTGACGCGAGAAGTACGTCTCCTCCACGGCGTGCCGGGGACCGGCGACGTAGGGCGGATCCTTCGCCAGCGCCGTCCAGGTGTACTCCCACAGCGAGCCCTTGCGGTCGCGGTAGATGTTCTCCTTCAGGGCCACGCGGTCGTAGTCGACCAGCCGCTGCAACTGCTGCTCGAGGTCCTTCTGGTGCTGGGTGGCGTCCGCGAAGTCGGGTGAGCCGTCGATGGCGATCCGGACGAAGTGCCTGCCCTCGTCCGGCGTGTAGTCGATCTGCTTGAGGTCGCCCTGGATGCTGAACACCTTGCGCTTCCAGCCCTTGGGCAGGGAGAGGCTGAAGCCCAGCGGGTCGTGGTGGGTCTCCCAGCCCGCGGGGCTCCCCTGACCGTGTGCGCCGTCCGCGGAGGTGTTCGGGGCGGGGCTCGAGCCGCCGCTAGCGTCGTCCCGCGCGAAGCCGTCCCACTGCTGGAAGGCGACCGCCGCGCCACCGCCGAGCACGGCCGCGACGGCGACGACGAGCGCGAGGGTGCGCAGCCGGCGCCGGGGCCGTCCGCCGGCCGGGTGGGGCCGGCCCGTCGGGCCGGCGGGCGCGGGCGCCACGGCCGTCGGCCCGATCACCGAACGGCCTCCGCCCGCGGGCCCCGCGGCGCCCTGGCCGGCCGCGGCCGCTCCCGGGCCGTAGCCGGCCGCGGCCGGTCCCGGGCCATGGCCCGGGCCGTAGCCGTGTCCCGCGGTTCCGGGGCCCGGTCCGGGTGTCCCGGAGTGGTGGCCCGAACGCACGCCCGAGCCCCGCGTCGGCACGAAGGCCTGTGCCGCGTCCGGCCGGCGGCCCTCCGCAGCCTCGGCGAGCATCTGCTCCGCCTCCTCCGCGCCCGGCCGCCGGTCGGGTTCCTTGCACAGCAGGGCGGCGATGACCGGTCCGAGCGGGCCGGCGTGGGCCGGATCGCCCGCCTCCTCCTCGACGACCGCCTGCATGGTGGTCAGCGGTGACGTCCGGCGGAACGGCGAGCGCCCCTCGACGGCCGTGTACAGCGTGGCGCCGAGCGCCCACAGGTCCGAGGACGGGCCGGGGTCGTGACCGCGCACCCGCTCGGGGGCGAGGTAGTCGACCGAGCCGACGACCTCTCCGGTACGGGTGATGGTGGTGTCGCCCTCGATCTGGGCGATGCCGAAGTCGGTGAGCAGTACCCGGCCGTCCCGGCCGAGCAGCACGTTGCCGGGCTTGATGTCCCGGTGGAGCACGCCGGCGGAGTGCGCGGCGCGCAGCGCCCGCAGCACCCACAACCCGATCCGTGCGGCCTCGCGCGGCTCGATGCGCCCCTGTTCCTTGACCGCGTCGGCCAGCGAGTGGCCCTCGACCAGCTCCATCACGATCCACGGTCGGCCGTCGTGCTCCAGCACGTCGTGCACGGTGACTACGGCGGAGTGGTTGATGCGCGCCGCGGCCCTCGCCTCGGCCCGGGTGCGGGCCAGCAGAATGGCCTGGTCGCTGTCGGAGACGTAGAGCGCGGCGGTCAACTCCTTGACGGCGACGGTACGGTGCAGCACCTCGTCGTGTGCCCGCCATACCCGGCCCATGCCGCCGCTGCCGATCGAGTCGGCGAGCCGGTAGCGGCCCGCTATGAGCAGGCCCTGCATCTGATTCACGTTGCCCCGCAATGCTCTTGACAGGGTCAGACTAAGGACCGGCCCCCACTCTGGGAACAAGCGGGGTACCAAGGTGACAGTCCTGTGACGGTTGGCGCCCGCGCGCGCGGACGGCGCCCCGGTCCGGGCCCGCCCGGACGGTGCACGGAGCGCTCAGCCCGTGTAGCCGTACGTCGCGGCGGCCTGCTCGTACAGCCGTGTGACCTCGTCCCGTTCGGCTTCCGGACCGCGGACCTGGACGATGTGGTAGCGGCCGTTCAGCAGGATCGCCGTGTTGCGCACGAACAGGTCGCGCCCGTGCCCGTCGGTCCAGGTGAACTGTCCTTCCGCCATGGTCCGTCCGCCCACCTCTATGGTCTTCAGGCCGGTGGCCGTGGCCCAGCTCGAGTCCCGGTACGGCTGCAGTTCGCGTTCCTTGTCCCGCTGATAGGCCATCGGATCACCGCCGTAGGTCGAGGCGCTGTCCCTCCCGGGTACGACGATCAGCTCGAAGTTCCCGTGTGCGTAGACCACCTGGCCGCTGCCGTTCCTGGGGGTGCGGTCCCAGCCCTTGGCCACGGCGACGCGGAAGCCGTCCGGGTCCTTGCGCAGGGTGAAGCCGTCGGCGACGGAGGGGTCACCGCCGGTCTGGGTCTCGGTGGCGGGCGCCGACGCGGCGGGGCTGCCGTCCGGCGCGCCCTGCCCGGACGACGGCTGTGCCGATCGGGAGGGCGCGGGGCTAGCCTGTCCGGCGCTGCCGGTACGGTCAGCGCCGTCCGCGCCGCCGTCCTGCTGCTTCGGCATGAAGAGCATCGCGTACGCGATCGCCCCGGCCAGCAGGAGCAGGATCAGCAGGATCAGGGTGCGGCCCAGGCTCAGCGGTGAACGGCCCTCCTCCCGGCCCCGCTTGTGCCGGCCGTGCGGATGGGGGGCGGGCACTCGGGCGCGGCGCCGCCGCACCAGCTCGCCGCGGCGCCGGACGATCGGCAGCCGGCTCGGGTCGGCGGGCGGGACGGGGACGACCCGGGTGCCGGCGTCCGGTTCGGGCGCGGACCGCACCAGCGACCGCAGCCAGCCGCTCAGCTCCTCGAAGTCGAGCCGGTCGGTGGGGTCCTGACGCAGCAGGGACTCCACGACCGGCCGGAGCGGGCCGCACTCCTCGGCGAACGCGGGCGGCTCGGCGCACACCAGTTGGACCAGTTCGGCCGTCGACTCCTCGGGGTAGGGCGCATGGCCCTGCACCGCCCGGAACAACAGCGCGCCCAGGGCCCACAGATCGGTCGCCGGGCCGATCGGCGCCGCCAGTTGCCAGTTCTCGTGCACCGGGCCCGCCTGTTCCGGCGACCACCGCTCGGTCACCGGTCCCACGACGGTCATCCGCACCTGCCGCGCCCGCTCGGCGGCCAGCGCGGTGGCGGGCCCCCGGCGTCGGTCCCCTGCGCCGCCCGGCTCGTCCCACTGGGCGACGGGCTGTGCGGGGACAGGGGGGCGCGGGACGGGCGCGGCGCCCTGCGTGCCGGCGACCAGGCCGGCGCGGGCGGCACCGGCGTCGTCCTCGGCGGCCGGTCTTGCCGCGGGCAGGGCGGCACGCCCGTTCTGCTGGGCCTCCTGTACCCGGGCGGCAGCGCGGGTGCCCGCGCGGTAGGCGGCGATGGCACCGGCCCGGGCGGCGCGGACGTCCTCGCCGCTCTCCAGGGCCCGCTGTCCCGCCGGGCGAGGTCTTGCGGGGGTTCCCGACCCGCCGGACACTCCGCCCGGCACCGGCAGCCCGCCGGCCGCCCTCGCCTGGATCGCGGCCCGCCGCGCGGCCTCGGGATCGGCGTCCACACCCGGCCCACCGCCGGCCCCGCCGGTCCCTCGCACCTCACCGACCGGAGCCCGGGCCGCGCCACCCGCACCGCCGGCCGCACCGCCCGTTCCACCGGGGCCGACGGGTGCACCGGGCGCACTGCCCGTCCCACCGAACGCGCCGCCCGTACGTCCGCCCGAGCCGAAGAAACCGTCCGGCCCGCGCCCACCGGCCGGGACCACTCCGAGCCCCCCGGCGGAACCCGGCCCCGGCCCCCCGGCGGGGGCCGTCGCGGGACCGGGTGCCGTCCCCTCGGGGCCGCCGGACGCCGCCGCCCGGATCCCCGGGCCGTCCTGTACCGGCACCGGGTCGTATCCGCACAGCGCCTCCTCCGCCGCGCCGACCGCGAGTCCGGTCAGCATCACGCGCCCGTCGTCGCAGACGAGGACGGTGCGGGCGGTGACGTTGCGGTGGACCCAGCCGTGCGCGTGCAGCACCCGCAGCGCCATGAGCACGTCGGAGGCGACCTCGGCCGCCCGGTACGGCGTCAGCGGCTGCTCGGCGAGCAGCGCGGACAGCGGGCGCGCGGCCACCAACTCGCTGACGACCCACAGCGAGCCGCCCTCGGCGAACACGTCGAAGACCTGGTCGAGCCGCGGATGGTCGGGAATGCGGGCCGCCGCCTGCACCGCCTCGACGGCGCGCCGCACCGCGGGATCGGCGGGCCGCCGGGTGGCGTCGCGCGTGGCCGGCGCCGGGCGGCTGCCGCGCGCGCGTGTGGTGAAGCCCTCGGGCAGGCCCTCCGCGTCGAGCACCTCGGCCTCGACGACCTCCGGCAACGGCACCTGCCGGACCAGCACTTCCTGACCGCTGTAGGTGTCGAAGGCGCGGGTCTCGGTGAGTTCGTACTCGTCCGAGGGTGGCAGCGGCAGGCGGTAGCGGTCGGCGAGCACCCGACCCGCGTAGTCGTCCACTTTGCCTCCCCCGGCCGCCCGGTTGGTCACATCCGCTCGCGTCACGACCGGTTTCGCACACCTATCCGGCTGCGTACGGTCCGCAACCATTCACGATACGTGCCGGAGGCAACCCGCATTGAGTGGATGACGGATTCTCACGCGGCAAACCGGCCCCGCACGCCTATGACTTGGGCTTGAAGGACTTCGTCAGCGTCTTCCAGGTGTCCTTGCGCAGCCCGCTGTCCCACTTCGCGGCCTTGGCGGTGTACATCAGCCCGTAACCGAGATGGCCGTTCACCACGAAGCCCCGGTCGATGCTGCGGTACTCGGTGCCGCCCTCGACGTAGGTGAACTCCCAGTCGGCGGTGTTCCAGCCGCGGTAGTCCACCTTCTCGATGCGGATCTTCCGGTACTGGGAGCGGATCATGCCGTGTTCCTGGTTCTTCCAGTCCGCCACCGGGTCGTTCTTGGGCGACCCGGTCCACCCGACGAGCAGCCGCTGTCCGTCGGGGCCGGTGTAGCGGTCACCGGCGCTGCCGGAGGACTTGTACGACCAGCCCGCGGGCAGGCCGATGGAGTAGCCCTGGCCGCTCCTGTGGGTCGAGGAGACCGGCGCGCTGCCGCCCTTCCCGGACGCGTCCGCCGATCCGGAGTCGCCGGCGGACGCGCTCGTGCTCGCGTCGGTCGCCTTGTCCGACCCCGAACCGCTGCTCGCGGTGGCCGAGTCCGCCCCGCCCGTCCGCGTGCCGCCGTCCTTGCCGTCGGCCCGGCCGGTGCCGCCGTCCTGCTTGGTGGACGCGTGGGCACTGGCCGCGGCCCCGGCCCCGCCGCCCTTGCCGCCGTTGCCGTCGCCGCCGCCCAGCACGAGGGCCAGCACCGTGCCGATGACCGCGAGTGCGGCCACCACGGCGATGATCACCAGTGTGCGCTTGGGCACCACGTCGGTCAGCGGTGCCCTCGGCACCGGTCGCGGCCGCAGGTCGAGGTCCGGCGGCGGCACCACGGGCCAGCCCGAACTCGATCTGCCCGGGCCGGTGTCGGAAGCGGCGGCGGCACCAGCGGCGGGGCCCCCCGGCCGCCCGCCCGGAGCCGTCGGCCGGCCCGCGGATCCCGTACCCGGCGTAGCGGAGGAGGCGGGTTGCGTCCCGCCGGCGGCCGTGCCGCCCGTGCCGCCCGTGCCGCCCGTGCCGCCCGTGCCGCCCGTGCCGCCTGTGCCCGCAACGCCACCGGTGGCCGCCGTGTCACCGGCACCCGGCGCCGGCGTACCGCTCCCGCTCTTCGCCCGTGCCGCGGCCGCGGCGCCGGCCGCACCGGCCGCCTTGCGCACCGAGCGCAGCGCGCCGCGCAGCTTCTCCGCGGCCTCCTCGCCCCGCCTGCCCTCGGGCGGACCGGGCTGGGCCGGCAGCGGAACCACCCGGGTGGCGTCCATCGGTTCCGGCTCGGGGGCGTGGATGACCGCGTTGAGCATGCTCCGGGCCCCGGCGTCGTCGAGCCGCTTCGCCGCGTCCTTGGTGAGCAGCCCGTGGATGACGTCGCGCAGCGGACCCGCGTTCTTGGGCTCCTCCAGGGGTTCGGTCATCACCGCGGTGAGCGTGGCGATCGCCGAGCCCTTGTCGTAGGGCGGCACACCCTCGACCGCCGCGTACAGCAGGCCGCCGAGCGACCACAGGTCGGCCGCGGGGCCCGGCTTGTGGCCACGGGCGCGCTCGGGCGAGATGTAGGAGGGGGCGCCGACGAGCATGCCGGTCGAGGTGATGGACGGGTCACCCTCGACCTGTGCGATGCCGAAGTCGGTGAGCACGACCCGGCCGTCCTCGGCGATGAGCACGTTGGACGGCTTGACGTCCCGGTGCAGGATGCCCTCACGGTGCGCCGAGCGCAGCACGTCGAGGACGGCGAGCCCGACCTCGGCGGCGCGCCTGGGCTTCAGCAGCCCGTCCTCGCGGATGACCTCGGCGAGGGACTTGCCCTCCACCAACTCCATGACGATCCAGGGCCGGTCGTCCTCGTCGACCACGTCGAAGACCGTCACCGCGCTGTTGTTGCGGATCCGGGCGATCGCCTTGGCCTCGCGCAGGGTGCGCGTGATCAGGCGCCGCTTCTCCTCCTCGTCGATGTTCGACGGGAACCGCAGTTCCTTGACGGCCACCGTCCGGCCCAGGGTCTCGTCCTCGGCCCGCCAGACCGTGCCCATGCCGCCGCGGCCCAGCACGTCTCCCAGCCGGTACCGCCCGGCGAGGAGACGCCGCTCGTTCTTGCCCTGACGAGTCTCCTGACGAGATGTGCCCGCCCGCTCCGCCTCCGACATGCGTCCCCTCATACAACCCGCCCTGACAGAGCTTCCATTGTCTCTCACCCGACAAGTGGCCGACGCCCAGGGTGCCCGAGGCCCCGGGCCGGCCTCCGGGCACCGCAAGACACCTCGAAGCGGGCGTTCCGCTCGGCCGGGTGACGGGTCGTAAGCCCCCCGAACCCCGCACCTCGCCCGCCGCGGGACATATGCCCCCGTGGCCGGATCCGGCCGGTCAGGTGAGCGGCACGATGTCCGGCGCCCCCAGCCGTGCGGCGTCGGCCGTCTGGTCGTCCGGCTGGAGCTGGGACTCCCGCTCGGCCTCCACCCGCTTCTCGTAGTGCTCGACCTCGCGCTCCGTCTGACCCTTGTCCCAGCCGAGCACCGGCGCCATCAGCTCGGCCGCCTCACGGGCGCTGCGCGTGCCCCGGTCGAAGGTCTCGATGGAGATGCGGGTGCGGCGGGTGAGGACGTCGTCCAGGTGCCGGGCGCCCTCGTGGGAGGCGGCGTAGACCACCTCGGCGCGCAGGTAGTCGTCGGCGGCGTGCAGCGGCTCGCCCAAGGAGGGGTCGGCGGCGATGAGGTCCAGTATCTCCTCGGCCATCGAGCCGTAGCGGTTCAGCAGGTGTTCCACACGGACCACGTGCAGTCCGGTGCGGGCGGCGATCCGCGCTCGCGCGTTCCACAGCGCCTGGTAGCCCTCGGCGCCCAGCAGCGGGGTCTCCTCCGTCACGCAGTCGGCGACGCGCCTGTCCAGGCCGTGCACCGCCTCGTCGACGGCGTCCTTCGCCATGACCCGGTAGGTCGTGTACTTGCCGCCCGCCACGACCACCAGCCCCGGCGCCGGATGGGCGACCGTGTGCTCGCGCGACAGCTTGCTGGTGGCGTCGGACTCGCCGGCCAGCAGTGGCCGCAGGCCCGCGTAGACACCCTGGACGTCGTCGCGGCTCAGCGGCACGGAGAGCACCGAGTTGACGTGCTCCAGCAGGTAGTCGATGTCGGCGCTGGACGCGGCCGGGTGGGCCTTGTCCAGGTCCCATTCGGTGTCGGTGGTGCCCACGATCCAGTGCCGGCCCCAGGGGATGACGAAGAGGACGGACTTCTCGGTGCGCAGGATCAGGCCGGTGGAGGAGTGGATGCGGTCCTTGGGCACGACCAGGTGGATGCCCTTGGAGGCACGGACGTGGAACTGGCCGCGCTCGCCGACCATGGCCTGCGTGTCGTCAGTCCACACGCCGGTGGCGTTGACGATCTGCTGGGCACGGATCTCGTACTCCCCGCCGCCCTCCACGTCCCGCACCCGGGCGCCCACGACCCGCTCGCCCTCGCGCAGGAACCCGGTCACGCGCGCGCGGTTGGCCACCTTCGCGCCGTAGGACGCCGCCGTGCGCACCAGGGTGGCGACGAAGCGGGCGTCGTCCATCTGGGCGTCGTAGTACTGCAGGGCGCCGACGAGGGCGTCCTTCCTCAGGCAGGGCGCGACGCGCAGGGCCTGATGGCGGGTCAGGTGCCGGTGCATGGGCAGGCCCCGGCCATGTCCGCGGGCCATGGACATCGCGTCGTACAGCGCGACGCCCGAGCCGGCGTACAGCCGCTCCCAGCCCCTGTGCTGCAGCGGGTACAGGAACGGCACCGGCTTGACCAGGTGCGGGGCGAGCCGCTCCAGGAGCAGCCCGCGCTCCTGGAGGGCCTCGCGGACCAGCGCGAAGTCCAGCATCTCCAGATAGCGCAGGCCGCCGTGGATCAGTTTGCTGGACCGGCTCGAGGTGCCGGACGCCCAGTCGCGTGCCTCCACCAGACCGGTGGACAGGCCGCGGGTGACCGCGTCCAGCGCGGTGCCGGCCCCGACCACTCCCGCACCGATCACCAGGACGTCCAGCTCGTGCTCCGCCATCGCCGCCAGTGCCTCGGCGCGCTGCGCCGGGCCCAGAGTCGCTGTCCTCACCGCTGCCTCCCGCTGTCGCACAACCCGCTCGCGTCGGCCGCACCCGGTGGGCGAAGCCCGGCTCATCCCCTCCTCATGCCCAAATTCTGACGGCGTTGCCCGACTTCAGCCACCACGGCCCTCCCAGCCTGTGGACAACTTGCGCACAACCCTCGGAAGACACACGAACACAATCACACGTAACGGTCATATTTGTACCTAGTCTGACATCGCACTCGCTCGTCCTGTGCACAGCGGTTGCGCACCTGTCCCGCTTCGGCTATTGGGAAGGACGGCCCACGCATGCCCGCAGACCTCGCCGTCATCGGACTCGGCCCCTACGGCTTGCCGCTGGCCCAGGCCGCCGTCGCGGCAGGCATCCACACCGTCGGCTACGCCACCGGCCCGGAGGTGGGCTCGCTCAGCCCTGCCGAGCTGCGCCGGATGCACTCCGCGGGGTTCCGGCCCGGCACCGACCCGGCCCAGCTCGGCCGGGTGCGCACCGCGGTGATCTGCGCGCCGACCCCGCGCGGCGCCGACGGCGGGCTCGACCTCGGCCAGGTGGAGGCCGCCGCCCGCACCCTGGCCGAGCGGCTCCGCCCGCACACCACGGTCATCCTGGAGTCGCCCGTGCTGCCCGGGACGACGGAGGAGTTCCTGCGCCCCCTGCTGGAGAAGGGCTCGGGGCTGCGCGCCGGGCGCGACTTCCACCTCGCCTACTCCCCCAGCCGCGTCGATCCCGGCAACCGCGACCACACCCCGGCCAACATCCCCAAGGTCATCGGCGGGCTCACGCCCGCGTGCACCGAGTCGGCGGCCGCCTTCTACGGCCGGCTCACCGACAAGGTGGTACGCGCGCGTGGCCTGCGCGAGGCGGAGACCGTGCGGCTGCTGGAGACCAACTTCCGGCACGTCAACATCGCGCTGGTCAACGAGATGGCCGTCCTCTGCCACGAGCTGGGCGTCGACCTGTGGGACGTCATCCGCTGCGCGGAGACCAAGCCGTTCGGCTTCCAGGCGTTCCGGCCCGGCCCGGGCGTCGGCGGTCACGCCGTCCCGCAGGACCTGACCGGGCACGCCACCCGCACCCTGCGCATGGTGGAGCTGGCCCAGCAGGTCAACACCCGCATGCCCCGCTACGTCGTACAGCGCGCCGCCACACTCCTGAACGAGCACGGCAAGTCCGCCCGCGGCGCCCGCGTCCTGCTGCTCGGCGTCACGTACAAGGCCGATCTCGCCGACCAGCAGGGCACACCCGCGCAGGAGATCGCGGTCCGGCTGATGGAGCTGGGCGCGTCCGTGAGCTACCACGACCCGTACGTGCCGGCCTGGAACGTCCTGGACCGCCCGGTCCCGCGCGCCGACTCCCTCTACGAGGCGGCCGCCGACGCCGACCTGACGATCCTGCTCCAGCAGCACCGCACCTACGACCTGCAGGGCCTGTCCGTGAAGGCCCAGCTGCTGCTGGACACCCGCGGCGCGACCCCGACGGGGGCGGCGCACCGGCTCTGATCCGGCCAGGGGCGGGAATCGGTCACGAACTGGGAACGGTCGCATACGGAAAGGGGTCACGGGCGGAAAACGGCCGGAGGGCTGTCATTCCCGGCTGTTAGTCTCCCCCGGACCTGCCGCACACGCGTGCGTGCCGGTCTTCCGTTCCCATCAGTCATGCTCCATCTCGGGGGGATTTCTGTCATGAGCCAGTCAGCTCCGCCACCGCAGTCGCCGCAGCCCGGTCCGGTCGACGGCAACCCGTACGCACAGCAGGCGCCGGCCGGAGTGCCGGCCGCGCCGGGCACCCCGTACCCGCCGCAGCCGGGCGCCTTCGCGCCGCCGGCCGCTCCCTCCGCGCCCGCGCGCAACAACGTCGTCCTGGGCCTGGTCGCCGCGGTCGTGGCCGCGGTCGTGGTGGCGGGCCTGTACGGCCTCATCATCGGCGCCACCAAGCACGAGATCGGCTGGGCGGCCGTCGGCGTGGGCTTCGTCGTCGGCCTCGCCGCGGGCAAGGCGGGCGGCCGCAACCCCGCCCTCCCGGTCATCGGCGCCGTCCTCGCGCTCGGCTCGGTCTACCTCGGCCAGCTGATCGGCACGGCCATGATCGGCGCGGACCAGCTGCACGTCGACTTCGGCGAGCTGTTCTTCGACCACTTCGACGTGGTCCAGAAGGTCTGGAAGGAAGAAGCCGACCCGCTCACGTTCGTCTTCTTCGCCATCGCCGCGTTCGCCGCGTTCTCGGGTGCCAAGAAGGCCGCCCAGTAACGAGGCCCGGCGTACGGCGCCCGGCGACGGGCGCCCCCGCACGGGAAAGGGCCCGGCCACCGCATCGGTGGCCGGGCCCTTCCTGTGTGGGCGGGTCAGCGACGGTGCTGGCTGTCGGCGACCGTCACCTCGACCCGCTGGAACTCCTTCAGGTCGCTGTAGCCCGTCGTGGCCATGGCGCGGCGCAGGGCGCCGAAGAAGTTCATGGAGCCGTCGGGGGTGTGGGAGGGCCCGGTGAGGACCTCCTCGATGGTGCCGACCGTGCCGAGGCCGACCTTCTTGCCGCGGGGCAGCTCCTCGTTGACCGCCTCCATGCCCCAGTGGTGGCCCTTGCCGGGCACGTCCGTGGCGCGGGCCAGCGGGGAGCCGATCATCACCGCGTCGGCGCCGCAGCCGATCGCCTTCGGCAGGTCGCCGGACCAGCCGACACCGCCGTCGGCGATCACGTGCACGTAGCGGCCGCCGGACTCGTCCATGTAGTCACGGCGGGCCGCGGCCACGTCGGCGACGGCCGTGGCCATCGGGACCTGGATGCCGAGCACGTTGCGCGTGGTGTGCGCGGCGCCGCCGCCGAAGCCCACCAGGACCCCGGCCGCGCCGGTGCGCATCAGGTGCAGTGCGGCCGTGTACGTGGCGCAGCCGCCGACGATGACCGGCACGTCCAGCTCGTAGATGAACTGCTTCAGGTTCAGCGGCTCGTGCGAGGAGGACACGTGCTCCGCCGAGACCGTCGTACCGCGGATGACGAAGATGTCCACGCCCGCGTCGACGACGGCCTTGGAGAACTGGGCGGTGCGCTGCGGGGAGAGCGCGGCCGCCGTGACCACGCCGGAGTCGCGCACCTCCTTGATGCGCGCGCCGATCAGCTCCTCCTTGATGGGCGCGGAGTAGATCTCCTGCAGACGCCGGGTCGCCGCCTCGGACGGCAGCTCCGCGATCTCGTCGAGCAGCGGCTGCGGGTCCTCGTACCGCGTCCACAGGCCTTCGAGGTTGAGCACGCCGAGGCCGCCCAGCTCGCCGATGCGGATGGCGGTGGCCGGGGAGACGACGGAGTCCATCGGAGCGGCCAGGAAGGGCAGCTCGAAGCGGTAGGCGTCGATCTGCCAGGCGATCGAGACCTCCTTCGGGTCCCGCGTACGGCGGCTGGGGACGACGGCGATGTCGTCGAAGGCGTACGCCCGGCGGCCGCGCTTGCCGCGCCCGATCTCGATCTCAGTCACGTCTGTGGCCTTTCCCTATGCGTTGCAGCGCCTTCCAGTATCGCCGACGGGTGCGACGACGGCGGCCCCGGATGTCCCGGAGCCGCCGTGGCGGGGCCGTCACGCGTGCGCGTGCGTCACTTCTTGCTGCTGTAGTTCGGCGCCTCGACCGTCATCTGGATGTCGTGCGGGTGGCTCTCCTTCAGGCCCGCCGAGGTGATCCGCACGAAGCGGCCGCCCGCCTGCAGGTCGGGCACCGTCCTGCCGCCGACGTAGAACATCGACTGGCGCAGGCCGCCGACCAGCTGGTGGACCACGGAGGACAGCGGGCCGCGGTAGGGCACCTGGCCCTCGATGCCCTCGGGGATCAGCTGCTCGTCGGAGGCGACGCCCTCCTGGAAGTAGCGGTCCTTGGAGAACGACCTGCGCTCGCCGCGGGTCTGCATGGCACCGAGGGAGCCCATGCCGCGGTACGACTTGAACTGCTTGCCGTTGATGAACATCAGCTCGCCCGGGGACTCCTCGCAGCCCGCGAGCAGCGAACCGAGCATCACCGTGTCGGCGCCGGCGACCAGGGCCTTGGCGATGTCACCGGAGTACTGCAGACCGCCGTCGCCGATCACCGGGACACCGGCTTCCTTGGCGGCCAGCGCGGCCTCGTAGATCGCGGTGACCTGCGGGACGCCGACGCCGGCGACCACGCGGGTGGTGCAGATGGAGCCGGGGCCGACACCGACCTTGATGCCGTCGGCGCCCGCGTCGACCAGCGCCTGGGCGCCGTCACGGGTGGCGATGTTGCCGCCGATGACGTCGGCGCCGGAGGAGTTCGACTTGATCTTGGCGATCATGTCGCCGACCAGGCGAGAGTGGCCGTGCGCGGTGTCCACGACGATGAAGTCGGCACCGGCCTCGATCAGGGCCTGGGCGCGCTCGAAGGCGTCACCGGCGACACCGACGGCCGCGCCGACCAGCAGGCGGCCCTCGGAGTCCTTGGCCGCGTTCGGGTACTTCTCCGCCTTGACGAAGTCCTTGACGGTGATCAGGCCCTTGAGGACGCCCTCGTCGTCGACCAGCGGAAGCTTCTCGATCTTGTGCTTGCGCAGCAGCTCCATGGCCTCCGGACCGGAGATGCCGACCTTGCCGGTGACCAGCGGCATCGGGGTCATGACCTCGTGCACGCGGCGGCTGCGGTCGCTCTCGAAGGCCATGTCACGGTTGGTGACGATGCCCAGGAGCCTCTTGTCGCCGTCGGTCACCGGCACACCGCTGATGCGGAACTTCGCGCACAGCGCGTCGGCCTCGGCGAGCGTGGCCTCCGGGTGGATGGTGATCGGGTCGGTGACCATGCCGGACTCGGAGCGCTTCACCAGGTCGACCTGGTTGGCCTGGTCCTCGATGGAGAGGTTGCGGTGCAGGACGCCGACGCCGCCCTGGCGGGCCATCGCGATCGCCATGCGGGACTCGGTCACCTTGTCCATGGCGGCGGACAGCAGCGGGATGTTGACCCGCACGTTCTTGGAGACGTACGAGGCGGTGTCGATCTCGTCGGGTGCCATGTCCGACGAGCCCGGCAGCAGCAGCACGTCGTCGTAGGTCAGCCCGAGTGTCGCGAATTTTCCGGGCACTCCGTCGACGTTGGCAGTCATGACACCTTCCCCAAATGGCCTTGATCGGTGCGGATGTCCATGCTAACGGGAAGCGCCGCCAGCAAATTCCACGGTAGTGGTCGGCTTCAGGCTTCGTATGTTCGTACGGAACCGTGCGCGAGCTTGTTCATCCGAGAGCGGCGCCGAAGGCGCCGTGGCGGGCCGGCGCGGGGCGCGCCGCCGATGTGCGCCGGTGCGGCGGGGCGCCGCCACGGCGGGAAGCGGTGCGCCTACTGCTCGGCGAGGGCGCGCAGGCGGCTGAGCGCCCGATGCTGTGCGACCCGGACCGCCCCGGGTGACATTCCCAACATCTGCCCCGTCTCCTCCGCGGTCAAGCCCACGGCGATGCGCAGCAGGAGCAGCTCGCGCTGGTTCTCGGGAAGGTTGGCCAGCAGTTTCTTGGCCCACTCGGCGTCGCTGCTGAGCAGGGCGCGCTCCTCGGGGCCGAGGGAGTCGTCCGGGCGCTCGGGCATCTCGTCCGAGGGGACGGCCGTGGAGCCCGGATGGCGCATCGCGGCGCGCTGCAGGTCGGCGACCTTGTGCGAGGCGATGGCGAAGACGAACGCCTCGAAGGGGCGGCCGGTGTCCCGATAGCGGGGCAGGGCGAGCAGAACCGCCACACAGACCTCCTGGGCGAGGTCCTCGACGAAATGGCGCGCGTCGCCGGGAAGCCGCGACAGCCGGGTGCGGCAGTAGCGCAGCGCCAGCGGGTGGACGCGGGCGAGCAGATCGTGAGTCGCCTGCTCGTCCCCGTCGACGGCGCGATGCACGAGCGAACCGATCACCCCATGGGCCGTGCCCGCCTCGTCGTCGCGCATCGGTCCATGGTGCCTTGCGGCCGTCCGGTCCGTCGCATCGTGCTCGTGGTTGTGCACCGAAGCGTTATGAGCAGGTGCGCCGGCACTCATCCCCTGCGCCCTCCCCTTCCGCTCGATCGACTCGTCCCCGAGAGACTCCACACCTCCAAGGATGCGGCATCCGCGCCGAAACGAGCAGCGCGCGTGCGGCGGGTCGCCTTGCGCATCGACCGCCGGCGCATTCGACCAGGTCGTACGCCCGGCCCGCGCACGGCCGGATCGGACCCGCCCCGGCCCCGCCGGGCGGCCCCGTCACGCGGGCCTCCACCGGTGCCCGGTACGGGACTTGGGCGGCGCGGCGACCGCGACGGTGCCCGGCCGCGCCAGGGCACGCGCCGTGCCCGGGCGGCCGGGACACCCGTCGCCGAAGTGATTCACGCCTCGTCGCGAGCCGGGCCGGACCCGGCCCGGCGGCGCGGGCACGCAGTGCGACCCCGGTCCCGCACGGGACCGGGGGACCTGCCGACGGCCCACCGCGCGTGCCCTCTTGGGCGGGCCGGGCGCGCCGCCGGTGGGCCACCGATGCCGGGTGGCCCCGCGTCCGCGAGGGACGAACCGCAAGCCGCCCGGGTCGCGGCGCGCCGCCCGGTCTCCGCCGGGGGAGGCGGAGCCGGCCCCGCTCCCGGGGGTGGGCCCCCGCGAGGTCCGGTCGCGCCTGCCCCGCAGGGCCGCACATGGCCTACCGGACCAGTCCCCAGCGGAAACCGAGCGCCACCGCGTGGGCCCGGTCCGAGGCGCCGAGCTTCTTGAACAGACGCCGGGCGTGGGTCTTCACCGTGTCCTCGGAGAGGAACAGCTCGCGGCCGATCTCGGCGTTGGAGCGGCCGTGGCTCATGCCCTCCAGGACCTGGATCTCGCGCGCGGTGAGCGTGGGCGCGGCGCCCATCTCGGCCGACCGGAGCCGGCGCGGTGCGAGCCGCCAGGTGGGGTCGGCCAGCGCCTGCGTCACCGTGGCGCGCAGCTCCGCGCGCGAGGCGTCCTTGTGCAGATAGCCCCGGGCGCCGGCGGCGACCGCGAGCGCCACACCGTCGAGGTCCTCGGCGACGGTGAGCATGATGATGCGGGCGCCGGGGTCTGCGGACAGCAGCCGGCGCACGGTCTCGACGCCGCCCAGGCCGGGCATGCGTACGTCCATCAGGATGAGGTCGGAGCGGTCGGCGCCCCAGCGGCGGAGGACTTCCTCGCCGTTGGCCGCCGTCGTCACACGCTCGACGCCGGGCACGGTCGCGACCGCGCGGCGGAGCGCCTCTCGGGCAAGCGGGGAGTCGTCGCAGACGAGGACGGATGTCATGACCGCCCTCCGCAGCTGATGCGCGTCACCTTGAGCCTCCAGGCTGGTACGGAATCGTCACCTGTGCGGTCGACCGTCTCGGACGCCTGCCCGAGCGCTTGTGTTTTCAACCGCCTCCGCACTCTCAACGACGGTCACTCGAAAGAGTTACGGGGCTGCGTGCCGTCTTCGGCACTCTACGTGAGGGCGCCGACACGGTGCAGACATGCCCAACGGACTCTCAACTTTTCATCACGACCAATGCCCCATTTAGCCCTTTTTCTTCCCGTTTCGCAGTGTCCGGGGCTAGATTCGCAATGAGTCATATTTTCATCTCCTTAGACCGGAGATGTACGGTCGATGGCACCGTATCCGCCCAGAACGGCTACAAGGGGTCACGTAATGGCAGATTTCTCCCGCCTTCCCGGACCGAACGCGGACCTATGGGACTGGCAGCTGCTGGCTGCCTGCCGCGGTGTGGACAGCTCGCTCTTCTTTCACCCTGAGGGCGAGCGCGGGGCGGCTCGGAGCGCTCGCGAGAACTCGGCCAAGGAGGTCTGCATGAGGTGCCCGGTCCGTGCGGAGTGCGCGGCACACGCTCTGGCGGTACGCGAGCCGTACGGAGTGTGGGGCGGCCTGACCGAGGATGAGCGTGAGGAGTTGATGGGACGGGCCCGCAATCGCCTGGTGTCGGCATCGACCACCAGCGGCGGCGCCGCCCCTAACCACTGAAGGAACGTTTTTGCACCCGCGGCCCCCCGGGTGCACCCGATCCCCCGTCCATGGGCACGTTCGCGCGTGCCCATGACTCTGCCGGCGGACCCCTACGAGCGCCCGGCGGACCGAGCCGCCCTGGCGAGGTGTTCCAGCGTCGCGCCCACGGTCGGCACCTGTGCCAGATCGGGCAGGGTGAGGGCGACGATCTCCCGCCGTACCGCCGGTTCCAGCCGTACCGCCCGCACGCCCCTCGGCCGGACCGACTCCACCGCCAGCTGCGGCAGTACAGCCACCCCGAGGCCCGCGCCGACCAGGCCGACCACCGCCGGGTAGTCGTCGGTCGCGAAGTCGATGCGGGGGGCGAACCCCGCGCCCTCGCAGACCTGCACGAGCTGGCCGCGGCAGCGCGGGCAGCCCGCGATCCAGGGCTCCTGGGCCAGCTCGCCGATGGCCACGCTCTCGGCGCGCGCGAGCCGGTGCCGCTCGGGCACGAGGGCCACCAGCCGGTCCGTCAGCAGCGGCCGGACCACCAGGTCGTCCCAGTCCTCGGCGACCGCCGCGCCCTCGTAGCGGAAGGCCAGGGCCAGGTCGCAGTCGCCCTCGCGCAGCAGTTCCACGGACTTCGGGGGCTCGGCCTCCTCCAGGGAGACGCGGGTGCCCGGGTGGGCGGCGCGCAGGGCGGCCAGGGCGGTGGGGACCAGGGCGGAGCTGCCGCTGGGGAAGGAGACCAGCCGGACCCGGCCGGCCCTGAGGCCCGCGATGGCCGCGACCTCCTCCTCGGCGGCGGTGAGCCCGGCGAGGATGCCCGAGGCGTGCCGGACCAGCGCCTCGCCGGCCTGGGTGAGGCGCATCTCGCGTCCGGTGCGGACCAGCAGCGGGGTGCCGACGGAGGCCTCCAGGGCCTTCATCTGCTGGCTGACGGCGGGCTGGGTGCAGCCCAGCTCGCGCCCCGCCGCCGAGAAGGAGCCGGTGGTGGCGACGGCGCGCAGGACGCGGAGATGACGGGCCTCGATCACCCTTCGAGCATAAGGCCCGCTTGGAGAAGGTGCCGCATATTCGCTCGACGCTTTGAGATGGGCTGCCGTACGGTTCGGGCATGAAGCTTCTCTCCGTCAATCTGGGACGCCCGCTGGCGGTGCCGTACACGGACCAGCCGGAAGGCCTGACCGGCATCGACAAGCGACCGGCCGACGGGCCGGTCCTGGTGGCGGCGCCGGGACCCGCGGGGAGCGCCGGGAGCGGGGTCGCCGGGGACACCGTGTGCGACCTGCGGCACCACGGCGGCGACGACCAGGCGGTGTACGCGTTCGCGCGCGAGGACCTCGACGAGTGGGAGCGCGAACTGGGCCGATCGTTGGCCAACGGCTGTTTCGGGGAGAACCTGACGACGGACGGGCTGGACGTCTCCGGCGCGCTGGTCGGCGAGCGCTGGCGGATCGGTCCCGAGCTGGTGCTGGAGGTGACCTCGGGGCGGATTCCGTGCCGCACGTTCCAGGGCCATCTGGGCGAGCGGGGATGGGTGAAGAGATTCACCCGGAAGGGCGCGACCGGCGCCTATCTGCGGGTGATCGAACCGGGTGGGATCCGCGCGGGCGACGCGATCGAGATCGTGCACCGGCCGGCGCACGGGGTGACGGCGGCGATGCAGTTCCGCGCCGTCACCACCGAGCGGGAGCTGCTGCCGCGGCTGCTGGCCGCGGGCGAGGCACTGCACGCGCAGACGCTGGCGGCGGCCCGCAAGTACGTGGAGCGCCACGGCGGCTGAGGGGGCGTCGGTGAAGCCGTCCCGGCGTCCGCCGTGGCCGGCGGGCGCCGTCGGTCCCGGTCACTACCCTTGGGCCATGACAACGGCTCTGATTACGGGATCGACCGCGGGGATCGGCGCCGCGTTCGCGCGGCGGCTGGCGGCTGACGGGCATGACCTCGTCCTGGTGGCGCGGGACACCAAGCGGATGCGCGAGCAGGCGACCGAACTGCACGACCGGCACGGCATCGAGGTGGAGGTGCTGACCGCCGACCTCTCCGGGGACACGGGCATCGAGGCGGTCGCCGACCGGCTCGGCGACCGGAGGAAACCGGTCGACCTGCTGATCAACAACGCCGGCTTCGGCCACAAGGGCCGCTATCTGGACGTCCCCATCGCGGACGAGCTGAGGATGCTCAAGGTGCACTGCGAGGCGGTGCTCCGGCTGACGTCCGCGGCCTCCTCGGCGATGCGCGAGCGCGGCCGGGGCGGGGTCGTCAACGTCGCCTCGGTGGCCGCCTTCGTGCCCCGGGGCACGTACGGGGCGTCCAAGGCGTGGGTCGTGCAGTTCACCCAGGGCGCCGCGAAGGACCTGGCGGGCACCGGGGTGCGGCTGATGGCGCTGTGCCCGGGCTTCGTGCGCACCGAGTTCCACCAGCGGGCCGGAATGGGCACGGACGGCATCCCGGGGTGGATGTGGCTGGACGCCGACAAGCTGGTCTCGGCCGCGCTGGCGGACCTGGCGCGGGGCAAGTCGCTGTCCGTCCCGGACCCCCGGTACAAGGCCCTGATGGGTCTGGTGAAGGTGACGCCCCGTGGGCTGGTGGGAGGCATCTCCACCAGGACCGGCCGCAAGTACGGGCCGCGGTAGCGGGACCGGTGGCGCCGCCGTCCCGGTGGGCGGACGGGGACGACGGGGCGGACGGGGACGCGGGAAGGACGGGGACGGAAGCGCACGAGGGCGACGCGGACAGGGCCGGACGGACCGGCTGGCTGGACGTCCGCGGCCGCGGCCGCGTTCACGTTCACGGGCGACGTCCGCGGCCACGTCCACGGTCACGGGCGACGTCCGCGGCCACGTCCACGGTCACGGCCACGTCCGGGGCCGCGTTCACGGTCATGGCCACGGTCCGGAAGGCCCGGAGCGATGGCGGCGGACAGGGCGAAGGCCCGGCACCGTGTCGGTGCCGGGCCTTCGCCGAAGAGCGTCCGGATCAGTGGCTGTGGCCGTGGCCGTGGCCCGCGTCGGCCGGCTCCTCTTCCTTCTTCTCGACGACCAGGGTCTCGGTCGTGAGCAGCAGGGAGGCGATGGAGGCGGCGTTCTCCAGGGCGGAGCGGGTGACCTTGACCGGGTCGATGACGCCGGCCTTGATCAGGTCGCCGTACTCGCCGGTGGCGGCGTTGTAGCCCTGCCCCTTCTCCAGGTCCTTGACCTTGGAGACGATGACGTAGCCCTCCTGGCCGGCGTTCTCGCCGATCCAGCGCAGCGGCTCGACCACGGCGTTGCGGACGACCGCGACACCGGTGGCCTCGTCGCCGGTCTTGTCGAGGTTGCCCTCGAGGACCTTGGAGGCGTGCACCAGAGCGGAGCCACCACCGGAGACGATGCCCTCCTCGACCGCGGCGCGGGTCGCGGAGATGGCGTCCTCCAGACGGTGCTTCTTCTCCTTCAGCTCCACCTCGGTGGCGGCGCCGACCTTGATCACGCACACGCCGCCGGCCAGCTTCGCGAGGCGCTCCTGGAGCTTCTCGCGGTCCCAGTCGGAGTCGGTGTTCTCGATCTCGGCCTTGATCTGCGCGACGCGGCCGTGCACGTCCTCGGTCTTGCCGGCGCCGTCGACGATCGTGGTGTCGTCCTTGGTGACGGTGACGCGGCGGGCGGAGCCGAGCACGTCGAGACCGACCTGGTCGAGCTTGAGGCCGACCTCCTCGGAGATGACGGTGGCGCCGGTGAGGGTGGCCATGTCCTGGAGCATCGCCTTGCGGCGGTCACCGAAGCCGGGGGCCTTCACCGCGACGGCGTTGAAGGTGCCGCGGATCTTGTTGACGACCAGCGTCGACAGGGCCTCGCCCTCGACGTCCTCGGCGATGATCAGCAGCGGCTTGGAGGCGCCGGCCTGGATGACCTTCTCCAGCAGCGGCAGCAGGTCCGCGATGGCGCCGATCTTGCCCTGGGTGATCAGGATGTACGGGTCGTCGAGGACGGCCTCCATACGCTCCTGGTCGGTGACGAAGTACGGGGACAGGTAGCCCTTGTCGAAGGCCATGCCCTCGGTGAAGTCCAGCTCCAGCCCGAAGGTGTTGGACTCCTCGACGGTGATGACACCGTCCTTGCCGACCTTGTCCATCG
The DNA here is from genome assembly GCF_043199955.1 of Streptomyces sp. NPDC048514. Taxonomy (NCBI): domain Bacteria; kingdom Bacillati; phylum Actinomycetota; class Actinomycetes; order Kitasatosporales; family Streptomycetaceae; genus Streptomyces; species Streptomyces sp. NPDC048514. Next base: position 179,025 of record NZ_JBICWT010000004.1, read on the forward strand.
CCTCGGCGATCAGCTCGCCGACCTGCTGGTCCTGGGCGGACAGCGCGGCGACGGCGGCGATGTCGGACTTCTCGTCGATCGGGCGGGCCGTGGCGAGCAGGTCCTCGGAGACGGCCTTGACGGCGGCGTCGATGCCCTTCTTCAGGGCGGCCGGGGAGGCACCGGCGGCGACGTTGCGCAGGCCCTCGCGGACCAGCGCCTGGGCCAGCACGGTGGCGGTGGTGGTGCCGTCACCAGCGATGTCGTTGGTCTTGGTGGCCACCTCCTTCACCAGCTGCGCGCCGAGGTTCTCGTACGGGTCCTCGATCTCGACCTCGCGGGCGATCGTGACACCGTCGTTGGTGATGGTCGGGGCGCCGAACTTCTTGTCGATGACGACGTTGCGGCCACGGGGGCCGATCGTCACCTTCACCGTGTCGGCCAGCTTGTTGACGCCGCGCTCGAGGGCGCGACGGGCGTCCTCGTCGAACTTCAGGATCTTCGCCATGACAGCGGGAGCCCTCTCACAAATCTGTGGGTTAAAAAGACACTGCGCCCCGGGCGCCCGGCTTCGTAATCGGTTGCGGGGGCCAGGGGCGCAGCTTCAGAGCAAAGGTCTGCTCGAGGTGGTGGCTACTTCTCGATGATCGCGAGCACGTCGCGAGCCGAGAGGACGAGGTACTCGTCGCCGTTGTACTTCACCTCGGTGCCGCCGTACTTGCTGTAGAGGACGACGTCGCCGACCTTGACGTCGAGCGGCAGGCGCTCGCCGTTCTCGAATCGGCCCGGGCCCACGGCGAGGACGGCGCCCTCCTGGGGCTTCTCCTTCGCGGTGTCCGGGATGACCAGGCCAGAGGCCGTGGTCTGCTCGGCGTCCAGCGGCTGGACCACAATGCGGTCCTCGAGCGGCTTGATGGCAACCTTGGAGCTGGCGGTCGTCACGATCCGACCTCCCCCTTCGGAGATCTCACGGGGTTAACTGTCTGAGGTGGCGACCAGGTCGATCCGTCGTCGCGGGTGCCGGACCTGCCCGTCGCTTATTGGCACTCTCCGGTGGGGAGTGCCAGAGCCGAGACTATGACTGCGATTAGCACTCGGTCAAGCGGAGTGCCAATGCGGTGCGGCGCGTCGGCCGGGTTTCGGGTGTGCGCGAGTGATTTGCGCCGGTGGGCGGCCCTGCCTCACCCACGGGCGGTCGCCTACAGGTAGTCCTCCAGCCGGCCCACCGTCAGGCCCCGCTGCTGCACCCCCCGCAGGATCCGCGTCGTGCGTTCCCGCAGGGTCGGGCCGGTGGACTCGTCCGGGCCGACCAGGACGATGTCGCCGGGGCGGAGGCGGTCGCCGCCCCGGCCGAAGACGAGGTCGCCCGGGGTCATCGCGGCGCGCCAGAGCACGACCGCGGAGATCCCGCAGTCGGCCGCCGCACGCAGGGTGGTGGTGTCGTACGTGCCGTAGGGCGGCCGGAAGAGGCGGGGGCGGACGCCCAGGCGGGACCTGAGCCGGTCCTGCTGGCCGCAGATCTCGGCACGCTGCGCGCCGTAGGGCCGCCCGGCGAGCGCGCGGTGGTCGAGCGTGTGGTTCTGGATGCCGGCGCCGAGCCCGCGCAGCCGCGCGAAGTGGCCGTAGCCGGGCCCGGCCACGCTGTCCGTGAGGAACATGCTGACCGGCAGCCGGAGTTCACGGACCATGTCGACGAAGCGGGGGTCCTGCTCGGCGCCGTCGTCGTAGGTGAGGAAGACGACCCGGTCGCGGGTGGAGACGCGGTCCAGGACGGGGGGCCGGGCGCGGCCCGCCGGGTCCGGCGCGAGGGTGAGGGGCCGGGCGGCGGGCCGGGGCGGGCGGCGCAGGGGCTCGGTCAGGCCCCAGCGGCGGTAGGACAGGTCGGGGGCGGGGCCGTGCGGGCGCACCCCTTCGGCCGCCTTCTTGCCGAGGCGTTCGATGGGGTCGACGGACTGGGCGCAGCCCGCGAGGAGGAGGGCCGCGGCGAGTGCCGCGGCCGGGCCCCGCGCCCGCCTCACAGGTAGTCCTCCAGGCGGGCCACGGCGTAGCCCTCGCGCGTGACCTTGTTCAGGAAGCGGCGCATGTCGTCGACCATCGTGCCGTCCCAGTCGTCCCGGCCCCGGAAGTGGGTGAGGACGATGTCGCCGCGGCGCAGCCGCTGGTCGTCCTCGCGGTACTCCCAGTGGTCGACGAAGACCTCCTCGTTCCAGATCGGCGCGTACTTGATCCCGCAGGACTTGGCGGCGACCAGGGTGTCCTGGTTGTAGTTGCCGTAGGGCGGCCGGAAGACGGTGGGCGCCTTGCCGAACTGCCGCTTCATGATGTCCTGCATGCCGCAGATCTCGTCCTTCTGCTCCTCGTAGGACAGGCCCGGCAGGTAGGGGTGGTGCAGCGTGTGGTTGTTGAGGGTGTTGCCGTAGGACCGCATGGTGCGGAAGTAGGCGTAGTCGTCCTTCACCAGGTAGTTGCTGAGGAAGGCGGTGTACGGGATCTTCAGGTCCCGCATCATGGCGAGGAACTTCGGGTCCTTCTCCGCGCCGTCGTCGATCGTGAGGAAGACGACCTTCTGCTCGGTGGGGACCGTGGTGAAGACCGGCGGCAGGTCCCAGTCCTCCTGGTGGTCCACCTCGAACCCGTCGCGGGCGTGGATCTTCGGCCTGGTCGCGGGCGGCGCCGGAGGCGTGAGCGGGACCTGCTCCAGTCTCCAGCGCCGGGCCGCGGCGACCATGCGGGTGTGTTCGGCGGCCTGGCGGGCCTCGGGGCCCAGGGCCTGGGCGGGCTCTCCCTCGCCGCGCACGGCGCGCACGGAGTCGGGCCCGGCGCAGCCGGACAGGAGGGCGGCGGAGGCAAGCGCGGTGGCTCCGCAGGCGAGGGCCAGCTTCCGGCGTACACCGAAAGGTGCCCTGCTTTTGTCATTTTGTACTACTTCTCGCATGGTGCCGGATCCTCCCAGGCCGGGGCCCGGATCCCGGCCCGACACCGCCGCCGGAGGCGGACCATCCACCGACTGGCCGACAATGACCGGGTGAACGACCTCACCCTCCTCCTCACCCCCGAAGGCCGCGCCCTCCTCGACGAGGTGCGCGACACCGAGCCGGCGCGGGAACTGGCCGTGGCCACCCGGCTGCGCCGCGACCACCCGGCCGAGCTGGTGTCGGCCGCGCTCGGCCAGGCCCGGCTGCGGCAGCGGGCGGCGGCGAAGTTCGGCGCCGGGGACGCCGGGCGGATGTTCTTCACGCCGAACGGGGTCGAGCAGTCGACGCGGGCCGCCGTGGCCGCCTACCGGGCGCGGCGGCTGACCGGCCTGGGCGTGACCTCGGTGGCCGACCTGTGCTGCGGGATCGGCGGCGACGCGATCGCGCTGGCCCGGGCCGGGATCCGGGTACTGGCCGTGGACCGGGACCCGCTGACGGCGGCCGTGGCGCGGGCGAACGCCGAGGCGCTGGGGCTCGCGGACCTGATCGAGGTGCGCGAGGCCGACGTCACCGAGGTGGACACCGCCGGCTACGACGCCGTGTTCGTGGACCCTGCCCGGCGGGGCGGACGGGGCCGGATCTTCGACCCCGAGGCGTATTCGCCGCCCCTGTCCTGGGCGGTCGGCGCGGCCCGTACGGCACCGCGCGCGGCCCTGAAGATCGCCCCGGGTGTCCCGCACGAGGCGGTGCCCGCCGAGGCCGAGGCCGAGTGGATCTCCGACGGCGGGGACGTGAAGGAGGCGGTGCTGTGGTTCGGCACCGGGGCGCCGGGCGCCGTACGGGCCACGCTGCTGCCCGGCCCGCGCACCCTGCTCGGACGGGGGCTGCCCGATCCCGGAGTGCGGCCGGTGGGCCGGTACCTGTACGAACCCGACGGTGCCGTGATCCGCGCGCACCTGGTCGCGGAGGTGGCCGAGGAGGTCGGCGGCGGACTCCTCGACGCGACGATCGCCTACGTCACCGCCGACGAACTGCGGCCCACCCCTTTCGCCACGGCCTACGAGATCACCGACCGGCTGCCCTTCAACGTCAAGAAGCTGAAGGCGCTGCTGCGGGAGCGGCAGGTGGGCACGCTGACCGTGAAGAAGCGCGGCTCCGCGGTCGAGCCGGAGGAACTGCGCCGGAAGGTCCGGCCGCAGGGACCGAACGCGGCGACCGTGTTCCTCACGCGGGTGGCGGGGGCCCCGACGATGCTGATCGGCGCACCCGCACAACCACCGCGCCGAGACCCGCGGACCTGACACCCGGTCCGGGCGGCGCCGGGTCCGGGCTATCGCAGTGAGGCCCACAGGTCGTCGGCCGACGGCTGCTTCGCCACCACACGGTTGGGGTCGGAGGGAGCCGGGACGACCGGCATCATCACCGTCTCCACCCGGTCGGCCGTCAGGCCCTTCAGGCTCCGGCCGAGGCTCATCAGCCCGGTCAGGGAGCCGAGTCCGGTGTCGGTGGTCAGGCTCGCGGTGGCCGTGTTCGCCACCCGGTACAGCTCGACCGGGTCGGAGAGCAGGTCGGTGGCGGCGATCTGCTCCAGCACCGCTCTGACCAGTTTCTGCTGCAGGCCTATGCGGCCGAGGTCGCTGCCGTCGCCTATGCCGTGCCGGGTGCGGGCGAGAGCCAGCGCCCGGGTGCCGTCGAGATGGTGCGGGCCGGCCCCGAGGTGCAGGTGGGACTTGTCGTCGTCGATGTCCTGGTCGATGGTGACGTCGACACCGCCGAGCGCGTCCACCAGCTCGGCGAAGCCGGAGAAGTCGATCTCGATGTAGTGGTCCATGCGGACGTCCGTGAGCGACTCGACGGTCTTCACCGCGCACACCGGCCCGCCCACCGAATAGGCGCTGTTGAACATGGCCCCGTACGCCGTCGCCGTCGAACCGCCGGAGGCGAGCGGGCAGGAGGGACGGGTGACGAGGGTGTCGCGCGGGATGCTGACGACGGTGGCCCGCGTCCGGCCCGCGTCGATGTGCACCACCATCGCGGTGTCGGAGCGGGCGCCGGAACCGTCACCGCCGCCGAGCGCCTGGTTGCCCTCGCCGCTGCGGGAGTCGGAGCCGAGGACCAGGATGTTCAGGGAACCGGTCGGCAGCGGGGAAGGGGCTGCCGAGCCGCTCGCGGGCGGGGTGGTCACCGCCCGGGCGGGCCGGTCGTCGCCGAGCGCGCTGTTGATGTCGACGCTTGTGATGTTGCCGTCGAGGTGCCAGTACGCCCAGCCGCCGGCAACCGCCGCCGGCAGCAGGGCCCCTGCCAGGGCGAGGCCGGCGATCCGCACTGCTCTCGGCCGCCTGCCCACCGGACCGCCCGCGCCGCCCTGCTTCTCGTGTCCCGTCACGGCAGGAAGGTAAGTCCGGATTATTAGCAGACTGTTAGCGGAAGCGCCGGAACGGCTTTCTTCGGGAATTCTCAGGTACGGATGCCCGTGAACGACGAGAACCCCGCCCTCGGCGAACCGGGGGCGGGGTCTTCATGGAGCGCCGGGCAGGCCTTGCACCTGCATCTCCCCGCAGGAAGCGGGACGTCTTTCCTTGGACCACCAACGCATCGTGTCCGGACCGGATTTCCGGCCGTTCACGTGTGATGATCATAGCGCAGCCGGAGCGGATCCTCCAAGCTCAGTCGTCCGCCACCGCCTCGAACCGCCACCGGTGCACCGGACGTGCCACCAACTGCGCTTCGGGATCGGGCAGTTCGGGCAGCGAGGCCTCGTACGGCGCATCCCACCAGGTGATGACCAGTACCCGGTCGCCCGGCGCGCGGAAGGTCTCCCGCCGCACCGGCTGCCCGGGGAGGTCCTGCGTGCGCGCCCAGCCCAGCAGTTCCTCCCCCCGGCCCTCGGCGGCCCGCGCCTCCCACATCAGCGCGACCGTCATGAGTAGAGGTTCTCCTTGCTGACCTCGTGCACATGGTCGTGCCCGGGCACGTGCGGATCGGTGACCGGCAGGGAGGAGTCGGCCGACAGGTCCCAGTCGGAGGCGGCCCGGTTGCGGGCGACCATCTCGGCGCCGAGCGCGGCCACCATCGCGCCGTTGTCCGTGCACAGCTTGGGGCGCGGGACGCGCAGCCGGATGCCGGCCGCCTCGCAGCGCTCCTGGGCCAGGGCGCGCAGCCGGGAGTTGGCGGCCACGCCCCCGCCGATCATCAGGTGGTCGACGCCCTCGTCCTTGCAGGCGCGGACCGCCTTGCGGGTCAGGACGTCGACGACGGCCTCCTGGAAGGAGGCGGCCACATCGCGGACCGGGACTTCCTCGCCGGCCGCGCGCCGGGCCTCGATCCAGCGGGCCACGGCCGTCTTCAGGCCGGAGAAGGAGAAGTCGTATGCGGGGTCGCGCGGGCCGGTCAGACCGCGCGGGAAGGCGATCGCCGCCGGGTCGCCCTCCTTGGCGTACCGGTCGATGACCGGGCCGCCCGGGAAGCCCAGGTTCAGCACGCGGGCGATCTTGTCGAAGGCCTCGCCGGCCGCGTCGTCGATGGTCGCGCCCATCGGGCGGACGTCGGAGGTGATGTCCTCGGACAGCAGCAGGGAGGAGTGGCCGCCGGACACCAGCAGGGCCATCGTGGGCTCGGGCAGCGGCCCGTGCTCCAGCTGGTCCACGCAGATGTGGGAGGCGAGGTGATTGACGCCGTACAGCGGCTTGCCGAGGGCGTAGGCGTACGCCTTCGCCGCCGAGACGCCGACCAGCAGGGCACCCGCGAGGCCGGGTCCCGCGGTGACCGCGATGCCGTCGAGGTCCTTCGCCGTGACGCCCGCCTGCTTCAGGGCGCGGTCGATGGTCGGGACCATCGCCTCCAGGTGCGCCCGGGACGCCACCTCGGGCACGACACCGCCGAAGCGGGCGTGTTCGTCGACGCTGGAGGCGATGGCGTCCGCCAGCAGGGTGGTGCCGCGGACGATGCCGACGCCGGTCTCGTCGCAGGAGGTCTCGATGCCGAGGACGAGGGGTTCGTCAGTCATTGGTCTCGGTTCCTTGTACTGGGGAGGAGGCCGTGGCGGAGCCGCCGTCGGAGGCTGTGTCCAGGCGCATGACCAGGGCGTCCACGTTGCCCGGCTGGTAGTAGCCGCGCCGGAAGCCGATGGGCTCGAAGCCGAAGCGCTCGTAGAGCTTCTGGGCGCGGACGTTGTCGACCCGGCATTCGAGCAGCACCTCGTGGCACTCGAAGGCGGTGGCGGCGCGCAGCAGATCGGCGAGCAGGCGCCCGCCGAGGCCGGTTCCCTGCTGGTCACGGGAGACCGCGATGGTCTGCACGTCACCCTGATCGCCGGAGGCGACGAGGCCCGCGTAGCCGACGATGCGGCCGCCGGACTCGGCCACGAGGTAGCGCCGGCTGGCCGCGGGGCCCCGGGAGTGGGCCAGCTCGGACCAGAACATGCCCCGGGACCAGGCGTCCTCGGGGAACAGGTCCTTCTCCAGCTCCAGGACCGGGTCGATGTCCCACCAGCGCATCTCGCGCAGTCGGGGGGTTGCCGGCTGAGTCACTTGGGGGTGACCACCTTGTAGTTCTTGGGAACCTGGGCGTCCGGGCGGCGCAGGTACAGCGGCCGGGCCGGCGACAGTTCCCCACCCGCGGCCAGCCGCTCGGCGGCGAGCGAGGCGAGGGCGGCGGCGGACACGTGCTCGGGCTCGTGGACGCTTTCGAACGTGTCCGGGTAGAGCAGAGCGCCCGCGCCGACCGCGGGCAGCCCCGCGACCTGCTCGGCGATGTCGGCCGGCCGGCTCACGGCCGGGTCGGTCAGCCGGGTGCGCGAGTCGGCGTACTTGGCCCAGTAGACCTCCTTGCGCCGGGCGTCGGTCGCGACGACGAAGGGGCCCTCGGCGATGTCGGCGGCGTGGGCGAGGCCGTCCAGCGTGCACACGCCGTGCACCGGGACGCCCAGCGCGAGGCCGAAGGTGTCGGCGGTCATCAGACCGACCCGCAGACCGGTGTAGGGCCCGGGGCCGATGCCGACGACGATGCCGGTGACCGCCTCCAGCTTGAGCCCGGCCGCGGCGAGGGTCCGGTCGACGGCCGGCAGCAGCAGCTCTCCGTGCCGGCGCGCGTCCACCTGGCTCGACGAGGCGATGACGTCCGTGCCGTCGTGCAGTGCGACGGTGACGGCGGGTGTTGCGGTATCCAGAGCGAGCAAGAGCACGCGAACAGCCTACGGCGCCCGCGCCGCCCGCATGGCCCTCCGGGGCACACGGTCACTGGCTGCTACGGTCTGTACGAAGTACGACATATCGCACGAGGCAGAGGTGGGAGCACGTGGCAGGGACCAGCGCGGGGATCGTGGCCGGCCTCACCGCGGCGGCCGTCGCAACGGTCGGCTTCCTCGCCTACCAGGCCCAGGCGACGGCCCCGGCGGGTCCCGGCGGCAGGCCCGGGCCGAGCGCGTCGGCCGCGGCGGCCGCCTCCAAGGCGCCCCGGGACCGGCGCAACCCGACCGCCCTGCCGAGCGGCTCCGGTGCGGGTGAACGGGTCGTGTACTCGGTGGACGACGACCGGGTGTGGCTGGTCGACGAGCGCAACCGGGTACAGCACACCTTCCGGGTGAACCCGGGCACCCTCGACCCGCTGCCCGGCACGTACTGGGTGTCGTCCCGCTCGAACGCGGTGACCGGCACCGACGGCCTCCCCATCGAGCATGTCGTGCGGTTCACCAGCATGGACGACGTGGCGATCGGTTTCAGCGCGGTGGTGGGCGACGGCTCGCCCACGGTGGCCGACCCCGGCGTGAAGACGGGCGGCATCCGGGAGACCCGGGCGAACGGCAACCTGATGTGGCAGTTCGCGACGATCGGCGTGCCGGTGGTCGTGATCCGCTAGGCGGCCTGCTGGGACTCCCGGCCGCGCTCCGCGCCCGCTTAGGCGGCCTCGCGGCGTTCCCCGGCGGGCTCGGGGGCGCTGTGCAGCGGTTCCGGGGCGCGCGGCGGCCGGGAGACCGCGTCCGCGGCCGCGCACGACGCCAGCAGCTCGCGCATGCACGTCCCGGCGGGCAGGCCCGGGCGGGGCCGCGGCGCGGGGCGGGGAGCGGTCATGAACGCCTCCTGAGGTGCGGGGGCGAGCGAAGTTAGGCACACCTAACTACGGCCTGGCCTCCATGTCACCACGCCCGGGTCGTCCCGCGCAATACGGTGCCGACGACTTGTCGGAAAGCCGGTGCCTCAGACCGTGAGGGGTTCCAGAGCGGCGTCCGACCAGCGCTCCCCGAGGCCGGTCAGCGTGACGTGCCGGACCTCGTCGGTGGTGTCCCCCACGGCCCGGTGGATGACCACCTGGAGCCGCTCCTCGGTCAGGTCCTCCACCTTGCCCTCGCCCCACTCCACGACGATCACCGAGTCGGGCAGGGAGACGTCGAGGTCCAGGTCCTCCATCTCGTCCAGGCCGCCGCCGAGCCGGTAGGCGTCCACGTGGACCAGGGGCGGGCCGTCCCCCAGGGAGGGATGCACCCGGGCGATCACGAAGGTCGGCGAGGTGACCGCCCCGCGCACGCCCAGCCCCTCGCCGAGGCCGCGGGTCAGGGTGGTCTTGCCCGCGCCGAGTTCCCCGGAGAGCATCACCAGGTCGCCCGCGCGCAGCAGCCCGGCCAGCCGCCGGCCCAGCTCCCGCATCTGCTCGGGCGAGGTGATCGTCAGCCGGGTCTCAGCGCGGTTGCGCGGTGCCGCTGGTACTGCTGCCGGATGTTCCATAGCCACTTACGGTAGCTCCTGCCGGCACGGCGCCCGCGCGGGTGAGCAGGTCGGCGAGGCGGTCGGTGACCACCTCGGGGTGTTCCAGCATCACCAGGTGCCCGGCGTCCGGCACGAGCACCAGCTCGGCGTCCGGGAGCAGGTCGGCGATGGCCTCGCTGTGCTCGCTGGGCGTGACCAGATCCTGCACGCCGGCCAGCACGAGCACGGGCATGTCCCGGAAGCAGTCGAGGGCCTCCGTCTTGTCGTGGTCGGTGAAGGCCGGGTAGAACTCGGCGACCACGTCGATCGGCGTGGACTCGATCATCCGTTCGGCGAACCGCTCGACGGCCGGGTCGACGTCACGTCCCGCGAACGAGTACCGCTTGATGATCCCGGCGAACAGGTCCGCGGTGGCCCGGCGCCCCTTCTCCACCAGCTCCGCCTGCTGCCCGAGCGCCCTCAGCACTCCGGGCAGGATGCGGCGCACCGCGTTGACGCCGGCCACCGGAAGGCCGAAGTTGACCTCGCCGAGCCGGCCGGACGAGGTGCCCACGAGGGCGGTGGCGACGACCCGGTCCCGGATCAGTTCCGGGTACTGGGCGGCCAGGGCCATCATGGTCATCCCGCCCATGGAGTGACCGACCAGCACGATCGGCCCGTCCGGTACGGCCGCGTCCAGGACGGCCTTCAGATCGCGGCCGAGCTGGTCGATGGTGAGCGGCACCCGGTTCTGCGTCTGGTCCACGCCCCGCCCGGAGCGCCCGTGGCTGCGCTGGTCCCAGTGCACGGTGCGGACGACCCCGCGCAGGGCGGCCCGCTGGAAGTGCCAGGAGTCCTGGCTGAGGCAGTAGCCGTGGCAGAAGACGACGGTGACCGGGGCGGGCGCCTTGCGTCCGAAGAGCCGGCGCCGGCGCGGCGAGACGTTCGGGCCCGGGTCGGGCTCGGCCTCGTCGACCTCGTAGTACAGCTCCGTGCCGTCGTCGGCGTACGCCTTCTCGGGGCGGCCGCGCAGGGCGCCGTAGGGGCCGGCCGAGTCCAGCGCGAGCCGGGCCCTGCGGCGCATCCCGCGCCCCACCGTCATCCGCTCGATGGCGACGCCGGCCGCCGCGCCGGCGGCCAGCACGCCTATCGCGGCACCGGCGATGCCGGTCGCCCTGCGCCAGCTCGCGGCCGCCTCCGCGGCGGAGGCTGCGGCCGCCGAGGCGACGATCTCCGCCACGGCCTCCGCGCTGCTCTCGCTCACGTACCGCTCCTCTTCGCCGTACTGCAGTTCGCCTGTGTGGGTGACATGGATGATGCCGGTGTGTTGCTCGAGCGCGGCCTGAGTGCGCCGTCGGAGGCGACCCGGCCGTCCCCTGGACGGGTTACCCGGGTTCTTCCTCGTTCACATGGACGCGCGGGACCCGGGTTCCGATGCGCGTGACGATCTCGTACGCGATCGTGCCGCACGCCTGCGCCCAGTCCTCTGCGGTGGGCTCGCCCCGGTCGCCGGGCCCGAACAGCACGGCCTCGGCGCCCGCCTCGGGCTCGTCCCCGCCCAGGTCGACCACGAACTGGTCCATGGCGACCCGGCCGGCGACCGTCCGCCACTTGCCGTCGACCAGCACGGGACCGGTTCCGGACGCGTGCCGCGGGATGCCGTCCGCGTAGCCGACCGGCACCAGGCCGAGGGTGGTGTCGCCGGCGGTGACGTAGTGGTGGCCGTAGCTCACGCCGTGCCCGCCCGGCACGTGCTTGACCAGGGCCAGCGAGGCGCTCAGCGTCATCACCGGGCGCAGCCCGAGGTCGGCCGGGGTGCCCAGCTCCGGGCTGGGCGAGATGCCGTACACGGCGATGCCCGTGCGGACGAGGTCGAAGTGGGTCTCGGGCAGGGTGAGCGTGGCCGGCGAGTTGGCGATGTGCCGCACCTCGGGGCGCACGCCCTGGCCCTCGGCGTACGCCACCATCTCCCGGAACCGGTCGAGCTGGGCGGCGATGGACGGGTGCCCGGGTTCGTCGGCGCAGGCGAAGTGGGACCACAGTCCGGTGATCCGGACCAGCCCGTCGGCCTCGGCGCGCAGGGCCCCGGCGACCAGCCCGGGCCAGTCGGCGGGCTGGCAGCCGTTGCGCCCGAGCCCGGTGTCGGCCTTGAGCTGCACCCGCGCGGTCCGGCCGGCCGCGCGGGCGGCCGCGACGGCCTCCCGCAGCGCCCACGGCCCGCTCAGCGAGACGTCGATGTCGGCCTCGATCGCCTGCCGCCAGGGGCCGCCGGGCACCCAGAGCCAGCACAGCATGCGGCCCGGCAGGCCGGCCGCGCGCAGCGCCAGGGCCTCCTCGGGCGTCGCCGTGCCGAGCCAGTCCGCGCCCGCGGCGCGGGCCGCGCGGGCGCAGGGCACCGCCCCGTGTCCGTAGCCGTCGGACTTCACGACGGCCATCAGGGCCGCGCCCGGGGTGCGGGCGCGCAGGGCCCGCACGTTGGCGCGCAGGGCACCCAGGTCGATCTCGGCGCGGGCGCGCAGGGGGGCGGTCGGCACAGTTGCAGTCTCACTCATGGCGCCCCCAGTGTCTCAGAGGGCCGTACGGGCCTCCGGTGCCGTGTCAGGTACCCGGCCGCCGCCCCCACACGTAGACGTGGTCGCCCTTCTTCAGCACGCCCCACAACTTGCGCGCGTCGCCCAGCTTCAGGTTGACGCAGCCGTAGGAGCCGACGGTGGTGTAGATGCTGCCGTACACGGCGTGGAAGGCCTGGCCGCCGTCGAAGAACTGGGCGTACGGCATGGGCTGGCCGTACAGCGTGGAAACGTGGTTCTTGTGCCGCCAGTAGACGGTGTGCCAGCCCTTGCGGGTGACGAGCCCCTTGCGCCCGCTGCGCATCGGCACCGGCCCGAACACCACCTTGGCGCCCTTCTGCACCCAGGTGAGCTGCCGGTCCAGATCGACGCAGGCGACCCGGTACGACTTCACCGGGCACTTCCCGGCCGCGTTCGGGTTCTTCCGGGCCGAGATCAGCATCATCGTCGACCAGGTGACGGGCCCGGCGAAACCGATGGCGGGCTTGATCTTGTGCTGGAGCTGGAAGGCACGGACGGCCTTGCAGTCGGCGGCGGACTGCTTCCCGTCCACCTTCCGCTTCAGCCACCGCTCCACCTGCCGCTGGTACGGCCCGGTCTGCTTGCTGCAGGTCACCTTGGCGACGGCGTCCGCGAGCGGCACGTACTCGACCAGGTCGTACGTCCCCGGCGCCGCCGCCCTGGGCTCGACGGCGTCCTCCTGCGCGCTCGGCCGGTACGGCTTCGGCGGCAGCGCCTGGTCGGGGGTGTCGAACTGCCAGGGCTGCCCGGGCCGGGGCGCCACACCGGGCACCAGCCCGGAGCCGGGAGCGGACGGTGCGGGAGTGGCCCACGGGGCGGCCGCCGGAGACACGCCCGCCTCGGCGCCGCCGTGCGCCGGTACGGCGGTGGCCGCGGCGGTCCCGGTGAGCGGGAGGGCCGTGGCGGTGGCGAGCAGCACCGCGGCGCCCCGGTGCGCGATTCGTCTGCTGATCATGCGATCAGCCAAACGCGTGGTCCCACCGGATCGGTGACGCCGCGCGGCCGGGTCACCCGAGGGGGTGGACCCGGGTGCAGGGGGGCACCGCCGTCCACCGCGGGTGCGTGGGGGCCGGTCGCGCCGTTCCCCGGGTCCTCGGGCGCGGGAGTGCGGGGCGTGGGACTTCGGGTCGGGGTGTTTCGGGGCGGGGTGTCTCGGGATGGTCAGTCGGTGGTGCTGCGCCAGGCCTGGGGGATGTGCGCCGCTACGTCGTGTGCTCCCGTCGGGGCGTCCCGGGCCGCGAAGCGGCCGGCCAGGCCGTGCAGGTACGCGGCCGCGCTGCCCGCGTCCAGGGCCGGCAGTCCCGTCGCCAGCAGTGATCCGGCGAGGCCCGACAGCACGTCCCCGCTGCCCGCCGTGGCCAGCCAGGGGGTGCCCGTGGCGTTCACCCGCACCGGGCCGCCCCCGGCGTCGGCCACCACGGTCGTCGAGCCCTTCAGCAGCACGGTCGCCCGGTACACCGCCGCCAGTTCCCGTACCGCGGCCAGCCGTGCGCCCTCGACCTCCTCCCGGCGCACGCCCAGCAGTGCGGCGGCCTCCCCCGCGTGCGGGGTCATCAGCGTCGGCGCCGTACGCGCCCGCACCGCGTCCCGCTCGGCCAGCCGCAGCCCGTCGGCGTCGAGGAGCACCGGCACCTCCGACTCCAGGACCTGCGCCACGGTCGCCGCGTCCTCCCCGGCCCCCGGGCCGACCACCCAGGCCTGCACCCGCCCGGCCTTGGCGGGCCCCGTGTCGGACACGAGCGTCTCCGGGAAGCGCGCGAGGACCGCCTCCCCCGCCGGCCCGACGTACCGCACCGCTCCCGCACCGCCGCGCAGGGCTCCGGAGACGGCGAGCACCGCGGCGCCCGGGTACCTCGCCGACCCGGCGGCGATCCCGACCACCCCCCGCCGGTACTTGTCGCTCTCGGCGGCCGGCACCGGCAGCAGCCGCGCCACGTCCGTGTGCTGCAACGCCTCCAGCTCGCCCTCGGGGGGCAGTTCCAGCCCGATGCCGACGAGCCGCACCACTCCGGCGTGCTCCCGTGCGGGGTCGACCAGCAAACCGGGCTTGTACGCGCCGAAGGTGACCGTGAGATCCACCCGGACGGCGGCCCCGCGCACCTGCCCGGTGTCCGCCTCGACCCCGCTGGGCAGATCCACCGCCACCACGGCGGCGCCCGAGCCCGACACGGTCTCGACGAGCCGCGCGGCTTCGGGCCGCAGGCCGCCCTTGCCGCCGATCCCGACGATCCCGTCGACCACGAGGTCGGCCCGCCGGATCAGCTCCTCGACGGCCGCCGCCGCGGCGACGGTGCCGCCGGCCCGCCGCAGGGCGGCGAGTCCCCCGGCGTGTACCCGCTCCGGCGAGAGCAGGACGGCCGTGACCCCCGCCCCCCGCCGTGCCAGCCGCGCGCCCGCGTACAGCGCGTCGCCGCCGTTGTCCCCGCTGCCCACGAGCAGCACCACCCGACTTCCGTACACCCGTCCGAGCAACTCCGCGCAGGCGGCGGCGAGACCCGCGGCCGCCCGCTGCATCAGGGCGCCCTCCGGCAGCCGTGCCATCAGTGCCCGTTCGGCCGCTCTGACCGTCTCCACGCTGTACGCAGTACGCATGGCACCGAGTCTGCCCCCGATCTCCCGGCCGCCACACCCGGGCCGGTCAGCTCTCGGCGACCACCACCGCCGAGGCCACGCCCGCGTCATGGCTCAGCGACACGTGCCAGGACCGCACGCCCAGTTCGGCCGCCCGGGCGGCGACGGTCCCCTGCACCCGCAGCCGCGGCCGCCCGCTGTCCTCGACGTAGACCTCGGCGTCGGTCCAGTGCAGCCCGGGCGGCGCGCCCAGCGCCTTGGCCAGTGCCTCCTTGGCGGCGAAGCGGGCCGCGAGCGAGGCGATGCCCCGCCGCTCCCCGCTGGGCAGCAGCAGTTCCCGTTCCACGAACAACCGGTCCGCCAGTCCCGGCGTCCGCTCCAGCGACGCCCGGAACCGATCGATCTCGGCGACGTCGATCCCGACTCCGATGATGCTCATGCGCGGCAGCCTACGGTCGTGGCCGGGTGCCCGGCGGCGGGTCGGCACGGCCCGTCTACGCTCCGGGCATGGCATCGCAGACCTATCTCTCCGACCTTTTCTCGCTGGAGGGCCGTGTGGCCCTCGTGACCGGGGGCAGTTCCGGCATCGGCCGGGCCGTCACCGGGGCGCTGGCGCGGGCCGGCGCGCGGGTGGTGATCGTGGCCAGGGGCGAGGGCAGACTGGCGGAGACGGTCGACGAGTTGCTCGCCGACGGGTGCCGGGCCGCCTGGGTGAGCGGGGATCTGAGCACCCGTGAGGGGGTGCGCGCGGCGGCCGAGGAGGCGGCCGGCGTGTTCGGGGAGCCCGACATCCTCGTCAACTGCGCCGGGGTCAACCTCAGGCCCCCGATGGGCGAGCTGGGCGACGACGTCTGGGACACCACCATGGCGGTGAACCTGGAGGCCCCGTTCCTGCTGGGACAGCGGTTCGGACCGGGGATGGCCGAGCGCGGCTTCGGCCGGATCATCCACGTCACCTCCCAGCAGGCGCACCGTGCCTTCGTGCAGAGCGGCGCCTACGGCGTCTCGAAGGGGGCGCTGGAGTCGCTGGCCCGTTCCCAGGCCGAGGCGTGGTCGCGGCACGGCGTCACGTGCAACACCCTTGTGCCGGGGTTCGTGATGACGCCGCTGAACGCGCGTCTGTCGTCCGACCCCGAGCGGGTGGCGGCGCTCGCCGCTCGGACGATGACCGGGCGCAACGGGCTCGCCGAGGACTTCGAGGGGGCGGCGGTGTTCCTCGCCGGGCCGGCGTCCGCGTACGTCACCGGTCAGTCGGTCTTCGTGGACGGCGGCTTCTCGGTCCACTGAGCCGGGCCGTACGGCACGGGGGCGACCGGTACGGGGCCGGCCGGGCCCGGCGGCGGGGGCCGGCAGCCCGGTGCGACGACGTAGGCCGGCTTGCCGGTTCCCGCCGCCTGCGCGGAGGCCGGGCACCGGGGGGCCGACCGGTACGGGGGCCGACCGGGCCCTGCGGGGAAGGGGGTTGCGCGGGGACCGCCGCACCCCCGTTTCCGGGGGGCGGGACGACGGCGGTCCCCGCGAGGGACGCGGGCCGGGTCAGGGCCGGGCTTGCGCGTCCATGGCGTCCAGGGAGGTCCGGGAGCCGCTCCGGAGGTCCTTGACGCCGTTCGCCGCCGGCCCGGGCGAGGAGCCTGCCCAGTGCTCAACGCCTGGGTGGTGCTCCCACTGCCCTGCCGACACCCACCAATGTGCCGGACCCGTGTTAAGCGGGTGCTGCGCGCACGTGACGCCCTCGTAGCACTTCCGAATCGGCCCGATCGGCCGCGGTCACCACAAGTTCGCCCGGCTCACGCGCAGTTCACCGGAGGTTCCTCACTTGTTGCCGCCCTTGGCCAGGAAGGCCAGCAGGTCCTGACGGCTGACCACGCCGGTCGGCTTGCCCTCGACCAGGACGATCGCGGCGTCCGCCGAGCCCAGCACCGTCATCAGGTCGCCGACCGCCTCACCGGAGCCGACCTGGGGCAGCGGGCCGCACATGTGCTTCTCCAGCGGGTCGTCGAGGAAGGCCCGCTTGCTGAACAGGGCGTCCAGCAGCTCCCGCTCCACCACCGAGCCGACGACCTCGGCGGCCATGACGTCCGGGTGACCGGCGCCCGGCTTGACGACCGGCATCTGCGAGACGCCGTACTCGCGCAGCACCTCGATGGCCTGGCCGACGGTCTCCTCGGGGTGCATGTGCACCAGGGAGGGGATGGAGCCGTGCGCCTTGTCGCTCAGCACGTCGCCGACGCGGGCGCTCGGGCCCTCGTCCTCCAGGAAGCCGTAGTCGGCCATCCATTCGTCGTTGAAGATCTTGCTGAGGTAGCCGCGGCCGCTGTCCGGGAGCAGCACGACCACGACGTCGTCCGGGCCGAGCCGCTCGGCGACGCGCAGCGCCGCGACGACGGCCATGCCGCAGGAGCCGCCGACCAGCAGGCCCTCCTCCTTGGCGAGGCGGCGGGTCATCTGGAAGGCGTCCTTGTCGGAGACCGCGACGATCTCGTCGGCGACGGTGCGGTCGTAGGCCGTCGGCCAGAAGTCCTCACCGACGCCCTCGATCAGGTACGGCCGTCCCGAACCGCCGGAGTAGACCGACCCCTCCGGGTCGGCGCCGATCACCTTGACGCCGCCGTCGGAGGCGTCCTTCAGGTAGCGGCCGGTACCGGAGATGGTGCCGCCGGTGCCGACGCCCGCCACGAAGTGGGTGATCTTGCCTTCGGTCTGCTCCCACAGCTCGGGGCCGGTCGAGTGATAGTGCGAGAGCGGGTTGTTGGGGTTCGAGTACTGGTCGGGCTTCCAGGCGCCGGGGGTCTCCCGCACCAGCCGGTCGGAGACGTTGTAGTACGAGTCCGGGTGCTCGGGGTCCACGGCGGTCGGGCAGACGACGACCTCGGCGCCGTAGGCGCGCAGCACGTTGATCTTGTCGGTGCTCACCTTGTCGGGGCACACGAAGATGCACTTGTACCCCTTCTGCTGGGCGACGATGGCCAGCCCCACGCCGGTGTTCCCACTGGTCGGCTCGACGATCGTGCCGCCCGGCTCCAGTTCCCCGCTCCGCTCGGCGGCCTCGATCATGCGCAGGGCGATGCGGTCCTTCACGGATCCGCCCGGGTTGAAGTACTCCACCTTGGCCAGGACGGTCGCCTGGATGCCCCTGGTCACGTTGTTGAGCCTCACCAGCGGGGTGTTGCCGACGAGGCTGATCATCGAGTCGTGGAATCGCACCGTTGTCTCCGGTTGCTTGCAAAAAACAGTGTCGTAGTGGTGCCGCCAGCCTAAGGCCCCCGGGTGACGGGGAAACGGTCGTTCACTCCTTGTGGAGATTGGCACACGGTCTGTACGGGGCAAGGAGTGGATGTACGGCTACGAGGAGGTGGCGGCGGCGCATGACGAGCATGTCGAGGGCGAGAGTGGCCCGGCGGATCGCGGCCGGAGCGGCGTACGGCGGTGGCGGCGCCGGACTGGTCGGGGCGGCGGCCGTCGGTCTGGTGCTGGCGGAGCTGCGGCTGGCCCGGCGCCATGTGGGCAACGGCGGCGCGGGCCGGGTCCCGGTCGCCGAGGGCGTGTACGGGCACGCGTACGACATTCCCGGTGAGCCGCCGCTGCGGCTGGCGATGCTCGGGGACTCCACGGCCGCGGGGCAGGGCGTGCACCGGGCGGGCCAGACGCCGGGGGCGCTGCTGGCGTCGGGGCTGGCGGCGGTGGCGGAGAGGCCGGTGGAACTGCGCAACGTCGCCCAGCCCGGGGCCCGGTCCGACGACCTGGACCGTCAGGTGGCGCTGGTGCTCGCCTCGTCGTCCCCGGTCCCCGACATCTGCGTGATCATGATCGGGGCGAACGACGTGACGCACCGGATGCCGCCGACCCGTTCGGTACGGCACCTGTCGTCGGCGGTACGGCGGCTGCGCACGGCCGGCGCGGAGGTGGTGGTCGGCACGTGCCCCGACCTCGGCACCATCGAGCCGGTTCAGCAGCCGCTGCGGTGGCTGGCGCGGCGGGCCTCGAGGCAGCTGGCGGCGGCCCAGACGATCGGGGCGGTGGAGCAGGGCGGTCGCACGGTCTCGCTCGGGGATCTGCTGGGCCCGGAGTTCGAGGCGAATCCGCGGGAGCTGTTCGGGCCGGACAACTACCACCCCTCGGCGGAGGGGTACGCGACGGCGGCCATGGCCGTCCTGCCGACGGTGTGTGCGGCGCTGGGGCTGTGGCCGGCGGCGGAGGAACGGCCGGACGTGTCGCGCCGCGAGGGGTTCCTGCCGGTCGCCCAGGCCGCGGCGGAGGCCGCGTCGGAGGCCGGTACGGAGGTCACGGCGGCGATGCCGACGGGGCCGCGGGGGCCGTGGGCACTGCTCAAGCGGAGGCGGCGGCGCCGGGTACCGGAGGCCGAGCCCGCGCGCCCGTCGGTGTGACGGCCACGGTGCTCCGATCCGGGGGGGAGGCGGCCTCGGGGCGGAGCACCGCGGTGCGACGGCGAGGTGAGGGGGGCGAGGTGAGGGGTGGGGCCCGGGGGGTGGGGCCAGGGGGGCGACGGGGCGGGGCGAGGGGGCGGGGGGCACGCCGGGCAAGCAAGCGCTTAGTAAATTGCGGCCAGTGTCACACCGCGACACCAGTGACCTGGACCATACGTACGGGTAACTTCCCAACCGGCCCTGCCCAACTCCGTCCACTGGAGCCGTGATGCCCGAAGCCGTCATCGTCTCGACCGCCCGCTCCCCCATCGGCCGCGCCGTGAAGGGCTCTCTCAAGGACCTGCGCCCCGACGACCTGACGGCCACGATCATCCAGGCCGCCCTCGCCAAGGTTCCCGAGCTGGACCCGAGGGACATCGACGACCTGATGCTCGGCTGCGGCCTGCCCGGCGGCGAGCAGGGGCACAACCTCGGCCGGATCGTCGCCGTGCAGATGGGCATGGACCACCTGCCGGGCTGCACGATCACCCGCTACTGCTCCTCCTCCCTGCAGACCTCCCGCATGGCGCTGCACGCCATCAAGGCCGGCGAGGGCGACGTCTTCATCTCCGCCGGCGTCGAGACGGTCTCCCGTTTCGCCAAGGGCAGCTCCGACGGGCTCCCGGACACGCACAACCCGCTGTTCGCCGAGGCCGAGGCCCGGACCGCCGCCGTCGCCGGGTCCGAGGGCTCCACCTGGCACGACCCGCGCGAGGACGGCCTGCTGCCCGACCCGTACATCGCGATGGGCCAGACCGCCGAGAACCTGGCCCGCGCCAAGGGCGTCACCCGCCAGGAGATGGACGAGTTCGGCGTCCGCTCACAGAACCTCGCCGAGGAAGCCGTCAAGAACGGCTTCTGGGAGCGCGAGATCACCCCGGTGACCCTGCCCGACGGCACCGTGGTCAGCAAGGACGACGGCCCCCGCGCCGGCGTCACCCTGGAGGGCGTCCAGGGCCTCAAGCCGGTCTTCCGCCCGGACGGACTGGTCACCGCCGCCAACTGCTGCCCGCTCAACGACGGTGCCGCGGCCGTCGTCATCATGTCCGACACCAAGGCCCGCGAGCTGGGCCTGACCCCGCTCGCGCGCATCGTCTCCACCGGCGTCTCCGGCCTCTCCCCGGAGATCATGGGCCTCGGCCCGGTCGAGGCGAGCAAGCAGGCGCTGCGGCGGGCCGGCCTGACCGTCGGCGACATCGACCTGGTCGAGATCAACGAGGCCTTCGCCGCCCAGGTGATCCCCTCCTACCAGGAGCTGGGCATCGACCTCGACAGGCTCAACGTCAACGGCGGCGCCATCGCCGTCGGCCACCCCTTCGGCATGACGGGCGCCCGGATCACCGGCACGCTCATCAACTCGCTGCAGTGGCACGACAAGCAGTTCGGCCTGGAGACGATGTGCGTCGGCGGCGGCCAGGGCATGGCCATGGTCATCGAGCGCCTCAGCTGACCCACCGTCCGTAGCGAATCGGCCACGTTGCGTCGGCCGACGGCCCGGACCCCGGGGACCACCCGGGCTCCGGGCCTTTCCGTGATCCAATCTCCCCCATGATGTGACCTATCTCCCTCGCCGGAGCCATCTGTGCAGGTCAGGGCAGTTCCAGTCGAAACCTCACGACCAATGTCCTGTCCGTTTCGTGACGTTACGCACTGACAGCTGGTTAGTCCGCCCTTCAAGCTGATGTAGGAAGTCGGGGGGTCGACTTTGAACCGGGAGTACGTCAGTGAGCGCCATGCCGATCGCCTTGCTGCTCACCACGGCCGCCACGGGCGCCGTGGGCGTCGCCGTCCTGCGCACCGTCCTGAAGCTGCGCCGCCAGATCGCCGAGCTGCACGCCCAGCTCGCCGAGAACCACGCCGCCGCCACGCGCGCCCTGCTGCCGAACGCCCGCAGTCACGCGGAGGCCGAGCAGATACGCGTCGCCGTGGCCGAGGCGCTGGCGGAGGAGCGGGAGCGGGAGCTGGCCGAGGCGCGTGCCTTCTGGGCCGCGCAGGAGGCCCGTGACGCCTCCGACGCGCCGTCGCTGCTCGGCCTGCCGGACGCCGACCTGTTCCTGCCCCGGCAGTCCGACTTCGCCGGCCTGGAGCCGGTGTCCGAGCCGACCACCGACGCCGACGAGTTCTCCGGGGAGTCCCCGGAACTGGCCGCGGCCCGCCGCCGGCACCCTTCCCACCCGGACTTCGTCCCGGTGCAGTCGCCTGTCGTGAACGACCACGAGCGGACGGTGTCCTCGCTGGAGCAGCTGGCCGCCGACCGCGTCGGGCTGTCCGACGTACGCCCGGGTCCGCTCGGCACCCTCGACGTCTACGTCTTCGCCGACGGCACCACCCTGTGCATGACGCCGGGCCATCGCGAGACGGCGGACCGGCTGGCCTCGGCCCTGGATGCGGGTGAGATGCCGTACCTGCTCGGCGGCTCCGGCGTCTCCGGCGCCTACACCCTCACGTTCGCGTGCGGCGAGGAGACGGTCTACATCCTGGCCGACCGGGTCATCGCGTCCCTCTGACGCACACCCCGGCGCGCCCCTGTCGCCGCCAGGCCCCGGCGCCCGGCGCTGATGCACACCCCCCTGGCGCCCCCGGCGCTGAGTCACACCCCGGCGCCCTGGCGCTGATTCACACCCTGGCGCCCTGGCGCTGATTCACACCCTGGCGCCCTGGCGCTGATTCAGGCACTCAGTCACACCCCGGCGCGTTTGCGCGCCTCCTCCACCCGGCGCACCGCGTCGGCCACCTCGCCCTCGTCGCGCAGCACCAGCGCCAAGTCGTGCGCGGCGACGAGGACCTGGTCGGCGGCCGCGAACATCCCCGCGTCGGGCATCTCCCGGGGATCGGCGCCCGGCTCCTCCACGCTCTGCGCCCAGCGGGCGAACTCCCGGGCCAGCGCCAGCGCCTCGGCCGCCGCGCTGCGCTGCAGCCGGCTCTGCGGTGCCGCCCGCAGCCGGTCGGCGAAGTGATCCACTGCTTGGGTCAGGGGCGTCGTATCAACCACGCGCCGAGCGTAACGTGCCGCACTGTTGCCAATACGCGAACGCTCAGGCACGGTGTCGTGAAGGACCGGCTTACATCCCCTTTGCGTTCGGAGGCGCCGATGTCCCAAGTCTTCTCCGAGGAGACCCATCGCAATCTGCTCGCCCGCATCCCGCACTGCACCGGTCGTGAAGTCTCCGACTGGCTGCGCACCGTCGAAGAAGGCCCCGCTCTCTTCCGCTTCGAGGAAAAGGTCAGCTGGCTCCGGCACGAGTACGACCTGGCGTACGGCCACGCCAAAGCGCTCGTGCACGAGTACGACCTGAGGAGGGCAGCGCGCAAGCTGCTCTGAACGCCGAAGGGCCCCGGGCGGATCGCCCGGGGCCCTGGGTACGACCGGCGAACCCGCTAGTCGCTGCTGCTGAAGATCGCCACCAGGCGCAGCATCTCCACGTAGATCCACACCAGGGTGAGGGTGAGGCCGAACGCGGCGAGCCAGGACTCGTTGCGCGGAGCGCCGTAGGCGATGCCGTCCTCGATCTGCTTGAAGTCGAGGGTCAGGAAGAACGCGCCGAGCAGGATCGCGAAGATGCCGACGAGCGCGCCGAGCGGGCCGAAGCTGCGCAGACCGCCGCCGTCGGCGACGCCGAAGACGACCAGCAGCAGGTTGACCGCCATGACGACCACGAAGGCCATCGCGATGGCGAGACCGATGCGGGCGTAGCGGGCGGTGACGCGGATCCAGCCGGCCTTGTAGATCAGCAGGGTCGCGCCGGAGACCGCCATCGTGCCGAGCACCGCCTGGAACGGGGCACCGCTCCAGCGGCTGTTGTACATCTCGCTGATGACTCCGAGGAAGACGCCCTCGAAGGCGGCGTACCCGAGGATCAGCGCGGGCGACGGGGTGCGCTTGAAGCTCTGGACCATGGCCAGGACGAACGCGATCAGCGCGGAGCCGATGGCGAGGCCGTAGCTGGTCGTCGAGACCGGCAGCAGCGCCCAGGCGAGGGCGGCGCCGACGGCGACCGTGCCGAGCGTGATCGCCGAGCGCGTGACGACGTCGTCCATCGTCATCCGGTCGGTGGTGGCCGGGGCCTGCGGCGGGGCACCTGCCTGCACGCCCTGCTGGGCGTACGGGTTCTGCGCGTACGGGTTCTGCGCGTAGGGGTTGCCCTGTGCGTACCCGGCCTGCGGTGCGGTGTTGAAGCCGGCGTAGCCGTTGTCGCGGCTGAACCCCCGTCGCGAGAAGACCGGGTTACTGCTCCTCATTTCACTCCTCCATGGCCACCCTGCGTGGCCTTGGCTCAAGAGTAATGGATTGGCAAAGGATCGTCCGTACTACTTGGGGAGGATCTTTCCCTCGCCTTGCTGGGCAACACGCTACGCGGACGGGTGATTCCCGGCCACGGAGATCCGCACTCCGTGACGAATCCGCAGCACTGCGGCGATGCGGCGGCATCGCGGAGGCCCTGCCGGCGGAGCCCTCACCCCGGCGGGAAGCCTGTGCAGGCGTGCCGCCGGCCCCCGACTCTCCGGCCGTACCCGTACCCGTATCCGTATCCGTACCGGTGTCGGCGGTCGACGTCGGACGGGTGGGCGCCGTGTGCCATCCGGCTGAAGTCGGCGATCCGCTCGGTTGCCGCGGGCCCGCCGCAGGGGACGTCACTACCGTCGCGCCGCCCGGCGTGCACAAGCCACTCACGACGACCGTTCGCGTCACTTTGCGTCGACAGGTTGTTCATGACGGCCCTGCGAACGGGTCACAGCCGCAGGAGGACGTAATCCATGAGGCACCTTCTCCGGGGTTCCGCGATCATCGTCGGCCTGCTCTCGGGCGCGGCCGCCGTGCCACTTCCCGCGTACGCCGCGCCGGACGTCACCGTCGCGTGCGGCGACACGGCCGGCCTGATCCGGGCCGTCACCGCTCTCGACGGTCCGGGTGGCACGATCCGGCTGGCCGACGACTGCGTCTACGCGTTCGAGGGCGCGTACGGCACCAGCTCCGACGCGCTGCCGCCGGTCACGGGGAACGTCACGATCGAGGGCGGGAACAGCACCCTCATGCGCTCGACCGACTCCGCGACGCGCTTCCGCGTCCTCGAGGTGTCCGCCACGGGCACCCTGCGGCTCCACGCCGTCCAGGTCCGCGCCGGGGACGCGGCCTTCGGCGGCGGCATCCAGGTGCATGCCGGCGGACGGCTGACCCTGGAGGACAGCACGGTCGGCGGCAACCGGGCGGCCGGCTACGGCGGCGGCATCTACAACCAGGGGACGACCACGCTCCGTCGCAGCAGCGTCTCCGGCAACGTCGCCGACTTCGGCGCGGGCATCGAGAACGCGGACGGCGCCCGGCTGACCGTCGGGTACAGCACGATCGACGGCAACCAGGCCACCACCGAGGGCGGCGGAATCGACAACAGCGCCGGCACCCTGACGGTCGAGGCCAGCACCCTCGCCCACAACCGCGCACGTGACGAGGGCGGCGGCGCCGTCTCCAGCCATGGGGCCTCGCACGTGACCCTGACCGACAGCGTGCTGTCGGACAACACCGCGGGCCTCGACGGCGGCGCCGTCGAGAACGGCGCCGGCGCGGCGCTGAAGGGCACCCGCACCACCCTCCAGGAGAACCGGGCGGGCCGCGACGGCGGTGGCGTCAGCAACGAGGGGACCGCGGACCTCGACCAGGTCCAGGTCACGCAGAACTCCGCCGGACGTGACGGGGGCGGCATCAACAACGAGACCGGTGCGGCCGGCGGCACCACCGCGGCCCTCGCCCTCGGCCACAGCACGATCGCCGGCAACCGGGCCGTACGCCACGGCGGCGGGGTCAACGACCGGACCGGCTCCGGCACGGCCCTCCAGGACGGCGGCGTCGCCGGAAACCGCCCCGGCAACTGCTTCCCCCTGAACACCGTCCCGGGCTGCCGGGACTGAGAGCGGCCTCTCGGGACGGAGGCCGGTTTTCCGGAACGGAGAGGCCGAAGGACGGGGAGGAAGCGATCGGCGGGCCGCTGCCGGAACCCTCCCGGAGGTGGCCCGCGGCCCGTACGAAAGTCATCGGTAGTGCCCGGAGCCGGACTTGAACCGGCACGCCCGCGAAGGGGCAGCGAGGTTTAAGCTCGCCGTGTCTGCATTCCACCATCCGGGCAGGCCATGGGCTCCGCATCGAGGTTCCGAGCCTATCGGGAGGCATCCCCCGGACAGCGGAACAGCGGACCGATGTTGTCTTATTTTATTGGCGCCTGAGGGTGCATCAGCCCCCGGTACAGGCCATCCGCACTTGCCAATAGCGTGACGTGGCCCAGGTACGCGCGCACGCGAAATGACGGAATTTCACCTACCGAACGAGGGCGCTCCACCTGTTATGAGTGCGACCCGAGGTCAGGGTCACCCGTCCTCCCCAGGTATGACACGGGCCCGCTCCATCCGACCGGAGTCGCCCCCTGGAACCGGAACAGCGACTGACTACACGGGCGCTCGCGGCCGGGACGATGAATGAGTCCCCACGAACAGACGCCGTCCCGACAGGAGCACTCCCCCGTGACCACCACACCCACCGCCGGCCGGGCCACCGCCGTGGCCGCACGCGCCACGGAGCTGTCGAAGATCTACGGGCAGGGTGAGACCCGGGTGGTCGCCCTGGACCGGGTCTCCGTCGACTTCCGGCAGGCCGAGTTCACCGCGATCATGGGCCCCTCCGGCTCCGGAAAGTCCACGCTGATGCACTGCGTGGCCGGCCTGGACACCTTCTCCGAGGGGTCGGTGCGCATCGGTGACACCGAGCTGGGGAAGCTGAAGGACAAGCAGCTCACCAAGTTGCGCCGGGACAAGATCGGCTTCATCTTCCAGGCCTTCAACCTGCTGCCCACGCTGACCGCGCTGGAGAACATCACCCTGCCCATGGACATCGCCGGGCGGAAACCGGACAAGGCGTGGCTGGACCGGGTCATCCAGATGGTCGGGCTGTCCGGGCGGCTGAGCCACCGGCCCTCCCAGCTCTCCGGGGGCCAGCAGCAGAGGGTGGCCGTCGCCCGCGCCCTCGCCTCCAGGCCCCAGATCGTCTTCGGTGACGAGCCGACCGGCAACCTCGACTCCCGCTCCGGCGCCGAGGTGCTCGGCTTCCTGCGCAACTCCGTGCGGGAGATGGGCCAGACGGTGGTCATGGTGACCCACGACCCGGTCGCCGCCGCCTACGCGGACCGCGTGGTCTTCCTCGCCGACGGGCGGATCGTCGACGAGATGTACGCGCCCACCGCCGACTCCGTCCTCGACCTCATGCGCAGTTTTCCGGGGAGCAAGCCCCAGACCCCCGAGTTCGACGTGAAGGGCCGTGCCAGCTGATGTTCCGCACCGCCCTGCGCAACGTCCTCGCGCACAAGGCCCGGCTCCTGATGACCGTCCTCGCCGTCATGCTCGGCGTGGCCTTCGTCTCCGGGACGCTGGTCTTCACCAACACCATCTCCGACGCCTACCAGAAGAGTTCCGCCAAGGGCTTCGACCACGTCGACGTCGCCGTCCGGCCGGAGTACCAGGACTCCGAGGGCGACAAGGTCGGCAAGGCCCCCGAACTGACCCGCGCGCTGCTGGACAAGGCCGGGAAGGTCCCGGGCGCCGCCTCGGCGACCGGGATCGTCAGCGGCTTCACCGCCGTCGCCGACCGGGACGGCAAGCTGGTCGGCGGCGACTGGCAGTCCGCGGGCGGCAACTACTGGGGCACGAAGGACGCCCGGTACCCGCTGGTCGGCGGGCACGCCCCGCACGGCAGGGACGAGGTACTGCTCGACTCCAGGACCGCCGAGCGCGCCGGCTACAAGGTCGGCGACACCGTGCGGCTCTCGGTCGACGGTCCCGTCCTCACCCCGCGCGTCGCCGGCGTCTTCACCACCGACGACGGCAACGTGGCGGCGGGCGGCAGCCTCGCCCTGTTCGACACGCCGACCGCGCAGCAGCTGTTCGGCAAGAAGGGCACGTACGACGAGATCGACGTGCGGGCCGCCGCCGGGACCGGCCAGTCGGCGCTCAAGGCCGAGCTGGACAAGGCCCTGCCCGCACACCTGGTGGAGACCACCACGGGCAGGCAGCTCGCCGACGACCAGGCGCAGACCATCTCCGCGTCGATGAGCGGCCTGAAGCAGACCCTGCTGGTGTTCGCCGGTATCGCGCTGTTCGTCGGCACGTTCATCATCGCCAACACCTTCACCATGCTGGTCGCCCAGCGCACCAGGGAGCTCGCCCTCATGCGAGCGGTCGGCGCCTCCCGCCGCCAGGTCACCCGGTCGGTGCTCATCGAGGCGTTCGCGGTCGGCGCAGTCGCCGGTGTGACCGGTCTGGCCGCGGGTGTCGGCATCGGCGCCGGTCTGCGCGGCCTGCTGGGCTCCTTCGGCGCGAGCATGCCCGACGGGCCCCTGGTGATCAGTGCGGGCACCGTGGCGACCGCTCTCGCGGTGGGCGTCTGCATCACCGTGCTCGCCGCCTGGCTGCCCGGCCGCCGGGCCGCGAAGATCCCGCCGGTGGCGGCCATGAGCAGCGTGCACGCCAAGGCCACCACGAAGTCGCTGGTGCTGCGCAACACGCTGGGCGCGCTGTTCGCCGCGGCCGGTGTCGCAGTGGTCCTCACGGGCACCACGATGGACGCCGACTCCGGCCAGGGGGCGATGGGCCTCGGCGCGGTCCTGCTCATCGTCGGTGTGTTCGTGCTGACCCCGCTGCTGTCCCGCCCGCTGATCGCGGCCACCGCCCCGGTGCTGCGCGTGTTCGGTGTCTCGGGCAAGCTGGCCCGCCAGAACTCGGTGCGCAACCCGCGCCGTACCGCGGCCACCGCCTCCGCGCTGATGATCGGCCTGACCCTGATCACCGGCATGACGGTGATGGCGGGCAGCCTGCAGACGGCGATCGACAAGATGGCCAGTTCGGCGATCCGCGCGGACTACGTCGTCTCGATGGCCAACAGCAGCTCGCTCTCCCCGGACGTGGCGGGCAAGCTCGCCGCCGCCGACGGCGTCACCGCGAGCAGCCCGCTGCGCAACGCCGAGTCCCGCATCGACGGCAAGACCGAGTACCTGACCGGCGTTAACGGCGCCTCGATCGGCAAGCTGACGGACCTGAAGGTGGACGACGGCTCGTTCACGGTGGCCGGTACCCGTGCGGTCGTGGACAAGGACCGGGCCGAGGAGTACGGCTGGAAGGCCGGTTCCCGGTTCACCGTCCACTTCGAGGACGGCAAGGCGCGCAGGCTGACGGTCGCCGGCGTCTACGAGGGCAACGACATGATCAACGGGATCATGCTCGACAACAAGGTCCTCACCCCGCACGTGAGCGACCCGTCCGACATGCAGGTCATGGTCAAGACGGCGGGCGGCGCCACGGACGCGGCCAAGGACAGGCTGGTGAAGGCCCTCGGCGCCAACCCGGCCATCAAGATCCAGGACAAGCAGGACATCTCCAACGAGATCGCCAAGATGTTCACGCTGATGCTGAACATGGTCTACGGCCTGCTCGGCATGGCGGTGATCGTCGCGGTCCTCGGTGTCATCAACACGCTGGCGATGTCGGTCTTCGAGCGCTCCCAGGAGATCGGCATGCTCCGCGCCGTCGGTCTGGACCGCAAGGCGGTCAAGCGGATGGTGCGCCTGGAGTCCCTGGTGATCTCCCTGTTCGGCGGGGTGCTCGGGATCGGCCTGGGCGTGTTCTTCGGCTGGGCGGCCGGCGAGCTGCTGGGCACGAAACTGCCGACCTACGAACTGGTCCTGCCCTGGGGCCGGATGGCCGTCTTCCTGCTGCTGGCGGGGACGGTCGGCGTGCTGGCCGCGCTGTGGCCGGCCCGGCGGGCGGCCCGGCTGAACATGCTGGCGGCCATCAAGGCCGAGTAGCCGGACAGCGGTACGAGGACGGGCCCCGCTCCAACCCATGGAGCGGGGCCCGTGCCGTGTCAGCCGTGCCAGACGCGGGGGCGCAGCGGCAGCCCGGAACTGCCGGACTCCGGGGAGCGGACCGCCAGGACCTGGTTGACGCCGATGCGGTTGCGTTCGAAGGCGAGCGCGCAGGCGGCCATGTACAGCAGCCAGACGCGGGTGCGGCCGGGGCCGGCGAGCCGGACCGCACGGCCGTGGCCGGCCGTCAGGTTGCCGACCCACTGGCGCAGGGTGCGGGCGTAGTGCTCGCGGATGGACTCCACGTCCCGCACCTCGAAGCCGGCGCGTTCCAGCTGGGTGACGGTGGTGCCGAGCGGGGCGAGTTCGCCGTCGGGGAAGACGTAGGCGTCGATGAACGGATCCACCTCGTACGCCGACTCGTCCCGCTGGGGACGGCGGGCGATCTGGTGGTTGAGCAGCCGGCCGCCGGGCCGGAGCAGCGCGTACAGCTGGTTCGCGTACTCCAGATAGCGTTCGGCACCGACGTGTTCGGCCATGCCGATGGAGGAGATCGCGTCGAAGGGGCCGTCCACGAGGTCCCGGTAGTCCTGGACGCGGATCTCCACCCGGTCCGTGAGGCCCTCGTCGGCGACGCGCTTACGGGCGTAGGCGGCCTGCTCCTGGGAGAGGGTGATCCCGACGACGCTCACGCCGTGCTCGCGGGCCGCGTGGACGGCCATGGAGCCCCAGCCGCAGCCGACGTCCAGCAGCCGCCGGCCCGCCGTCAGGCCGAGCTTGGCGCAGACGAGTTCGAGCTTGTCGCGCTGGGCCGTCTCCAGGGTGCCGCCGTCCTCCCAGTAGGCGCACGAGTACACCATGGAGGGGCCGAGGACGATCTCGTAGAAGTCGTTCCCGACGTCGTAGTGGTGGCTGATGGCCCGCTTGTCGGAGCGCCGGGTGTGCAGCCGCCGGTGGGGTCTGCGGATCTCCTCCCGGGGCGGCGCCGGCGGGAAGGGGGGCCCGGCGAGCTTCAGCAGTCCGCGGGCGGCGGTGCGTACTTCGGGGTCGCGCACCGCCTGGACCAGGGTGCGGGCGTCCTCTCCGCGCTCCCACACCAGCCCGGCCATCATGTCCAGCGCGGTGTAGAGGTCTCCCTCGATGTCCAGGTCTCCGGCCACCCAGGCGCGGGCCAGGCCCAGTTCCCCCGGTTTGAACAGCATGCGGCGCAGTGCCCGGCGGTTGCGGATGACGAGTGCCGGCGCGTCCGGCGGCCCGTCCAGGGACCCGTCCCACGCCCGCACCCGCATGGGCAGCGGCGTTCCCAGCATCTGCTCGGCAAGACTCCTCAGCCGCGACGCGGCGTCGGCCATGGCGCACACCTCCAAGACGACGATCCCGGATGTCCGTTCACCACGTAAACACCGCGCGGCGCCCGGCGCAGTCCCGCAAAGGAGTTACAACTGGGCAAAACAGCTGTAGTGGGCACGCAGATCGGCCGCGGCACAACGCCGAAGGACCTCCCGCACCACGGATGGCGGGAGGTCCTTCGGGTGGCTCGACGACCGGTCACCGACCGGCGGCCGTGCGCCGTCGTCCGGGCGTCAGGAGGCCTTGGCCTTCTCCTCGGTCTTCGCGGCGGCGACCGGGGCGGGCTTGGCGGCCTCGTAGAACTCCTCGCGCGGGTTCTCCATGGCGCCCAGGGAGACGACCTCGCGCTTGAGGAACATGCCGAGGGTCCAGTCGGCGAAGACGCGGATCTTGCGGTTGAAGGTCGGCATCGCCATGCCGTGGTAGCCACGGTGCATGTACCAGGCGAGGCGGCCCTTGAGCTTGATCTTCACCTTGCCCATGACGATCATCGCCACGCCCTTGTGCAGGCCGAGACCGGCGACCGCACCCTTGTTGGCGTGCTCGTACTCCTTCTGCGGGAAGCCCCGCATACCGGAGATCACGTTGTCGCCGAGGGCGCGGGCCTGGCGCAGCGCGTGCTGGGCGTTGGGCGGGCACCAGGCGTTCTCGTTGCCCGCCTTGCGGCCGACGAGGTCCGGGACCTGTGCGTTGTCACCGGCGGCCCAGATGTAGTCCGTGCCCTTGACCTGGAGCGTGGGCTCGCAGTCGACGTGGCCGCGCGGGCCGAGGGGCAGGCCGAAGCGGGCGAGCGCCGGGTTCGGCTTGACGCCGGCCGTCCACACGATGGTGCTGGAGTCGACCTCGAGCCCGTTCTTCAGCACGACGTGGCCGTCGACGCAGGAGTCCATGGAGGTGGAGAGGTAGATCTCCACGCCGCGGCTCTCCAGGTGCTCCTTGCCGTACTGGCCGAGCTTGGGGCCGACCTCGGGAAGGATCTTGTCGGCGGCGTCGACCAGGACG
Organism: Streptomyces sp. NPDC048514; assembly: GCF_043199955.1. Classification (NCBI taxonomy): domain Bacteria; kingdom Bacillati; phylum Actinomycetota; class Actinomycetes; order Kitasatosporales; family Streptomycetaceae; genus Streptomyces; species Streptomyces sp. NPDC048514. The sequence goes on from NZ_JBICWT010000004.1 coordinate 210,376, forward strand.
AAGCGCATGTCCTCGCGGGACACGTTCTTGTAGTACTTGGCCGCGTCCCGGGCCATGTCCTCGACCTCGCCGATGGTCTCCGCACCCGCGAAGCCACCGCCGATGAAGACGAAGGTGAGCGCCTTGCGGCGGATCTCCTCGTCGGTCGTGGAGTCGGCCTTGTCCAGCTGCTCCAGGACGTGGTTGCGCAGGCCGATGGACTCCTCGATGCCCTTCATGCCGATGCCCTGCTCGGCGAGGCCGGGGATCGGGAAGGTGCGGGAGACCGCGCCCATCGCGATGACCAGGTAGTCGAAGGGCAGCTCGTACGCCTCGCCCACCAGGGGGGCGATCGTGGCGACCTTGCGGTCCTGGTCGATGGTGGTGACCCGGCCGGTGAGGACCTCCGCCTTCGGCAGCACGCGTCGCAGCGGGACGACGACGTGGCGAGGGGAGATGTTGCCGGCGGCGGCTTCGGGGAGGAAGGGCTGGTAGGTCATGTACGACCGGGGGTCGACGACCGTGACGGTCGCCTCGCCGTAGCGCATCTTCTTGAGAATGCGCCGAGCTGCGTACAGGCCTACGTACCCACCGCCTACTACGAGGATCCTGGGACGCTCCGTGGTGCTCATGCCATCGAGTATCCACCTGCCTCAGGGGGGCTGCTCGTGCGCCCCTTCACAAGCTTCGACGGGGCCTGTGCTAAACTCCGCGGCCCGCGTGACGCAGGTCATGGACCGGCGCGGGAACCGCGGGGCGGTTCGACCCGTTGTCAAGGCCGTGTGAGCTGCCCATCCAGGTCATCGGGACCCTCGCGAGCCACCTCGGCAAGGCGCCTCGGGCACCCTCCGAAAACCCCTCCGCGATGCTCTTGTGAGGGCGCCCGGAGGGCCGTTCGGACCCCGGATGGCCCTCCGGAGGCCCTTCGGCCCCTCATGGGGACCGAATTCCTTGTGAAGAACTTCACGAACTTTTCCGACGGCGCGTCGTCGTGGCGCCCGGATGCCCCCCGGAGACCCGCTCACACGTTATCCAACCTGCTCACCGGAGGCTACTCACCAGTAGCAAAGGGGCCGGAAAGAACCCCTTCGTCAGCGGCTGCGGCTACGGCTGCGGCTGCGGCTACGCCATCGACCACGCGATGCCGTCGAGGATGTCGTGCTCGCTCACCACGACCTCCCGGGCACCGATCCGCTCCATGATCGCGAGCAGGACGAGGGCGCCCGCGCCGATCACGTCGACCCGGCCCGGGTGCATGGACGGGATCGCCGCGCGCTCTGCGTGCGTGGAGCGCAACAGCCGCTCGGTGATCTCGCGGACGCGGTCGTACGGGACACGGGAGTGGTGGATGCGCTCGGAGTCGTACTCCGGCAGGCCCTGGTCGATCGCGGACACGGTGGTGACCGAGCCGGCGAGACCGACCAGCGTCCGCGCCTCGCGCAACGGGACCGTCCGCTCGGCGAGATCCAGGGCGGCCTCGATGTCGGCCCGCATGGCGGCGATCCGGTCCTCGGAGGGCGGGTCGCTCACCGCACCCTCGTGCACCAGGTGCCGCTCGGTCATCCGCACGCAGCCGACGTCCACGGACCGGGCGGCCCGCACGTGGTCGTCGCCGACGACGAACTCGGTGGAGCCGCCGCCGATGTCCACCACCAGGTAGGGCCTGGCGAGGTCGTGGCGGCCCGTCAGCTCCTTGGTGGCTCCGGTGAAGGAGAACTCGGCCTCCTGGTCGCCGGTGATGACCTCCGGCTCCACCCCGAGGATGTCGAGCACGCCCCGCACGAAGTCGTCCCGGTTCTCGGCGTCCCGGGAGGCGGAGGTGGCGACGAAGCGCAGCTTCTCGGCGCCGTGCCGCTTGACGATGCCGGCGTACTCGCGGCAGGCGGCGAAGGTCCGCTGGAGCGCCTCGGGGGCGAGCCGGCCGGTGCGGTCGACGTCCTGGCCGAGCCGCACGATCGTCATCCGCCGGTCCAGGTCGGTCAGTTCGCCCGTCGCCGGGTCGGCGTCCGCGACCAGCAGCCGGATGGAGTTCGTACCGCAGTCGACGGCGGCGACACGGGTCACTTCGCGTCCTCCTCGGTGGCGCCCGGCGCTTCCTCGGTGGCGCCGGGCGTCACGCACGGACCCTTGCTCCACCACTCCGGCAGCATCGCGATCGCCTCGTCGCCGAGCGGGTTCACGCCCGGGCCCGCGGCCAGCGAGTGGGCCACCAGGACGTGCAGGCACTTCACCCGGTCCGGCATGCCGCCGGCGCTCGGGAAACCCTGGAGCACCTCGATCTCGTCCCGGCGCCGGATGTAGTCCTCGTGCGCCGCCCGGTAGGCGGCGGCCAGCTCCGGGTCGGTCTCCAGCCGCTCCGTCATCTCCTTCATGACCCCGTTCGCCTCCAGCGTGCCGATCGCCGAGGCGGCGCGCGGGCACGTCAGGTAGTACGTCGTCGGGAAGGGCGTGCCGTCGGGCAGCCGCGGTGCCGTCTCCACGACGTCCGGCTGACCGCAGGGGCAGCGGTGCGCGATGGCCCTCAGACCCCGTGGCGGGCGGCCCAGCTGCTGCTTGAAGGCCTCGACGTCGGCGTCGGTGGGCTCGGTGCGCTCAGTGGGCGGCGGAGGCTTGTGCATGACTGCTCTTCGAAGACTTTCTGTGGGTTCACTGGTCGGAGGCGTCGGACTTGTCGACCCCGTCCCAGACGTTCGCGTACCAGGGCCGGTGGGCGGCGCCGGTGTCGGTGCGGGACTGCTTGGCCGCGTCCGGGTCGACGACCACGTACCCGGTCTCACCGGGCTTCACGTAGTGCAGCCGGCGCCGGACCTGCTGCTCGGCGTAGGAGTCGTCCTGCCAGCGCGCCTTGAGGTCCCGCAACTGCTCGACCCGCCGGCGCGCCTGCTCCTGCTGCCGCTGGACGTCGGCGATCTGCGCCCGCTGCGAGACGTACTGCCGCATCGGATAGGCGAGCGCGACGACCAGCGAGCACAGCACGAGCGCGAGCAGCGCGGCGCGGCCGGTGAGCCGCGATCGGCGGGCCTGCCGCTTGGTCTGGGAGCGGTAGACCCTGGCCGCGGTCTGCTCACCGAGCGCCCGCAGCCTGGTCGCGGTGGAGAACCGGTCACGGTCCTTCACGGCCATCTTCCCGCCTCCCGTTCACACACGCGCGTACGTCCCCGGACACGGTACGGGACCGGGTACGGGGACGTACGTACGACTGGCTAGGACTTGGCCCGGGAAGGTTCAGCCCGTGCCGTGCCCGACGGTCCGCACGGCGGACGCGCGGGGAGGGCTCAGCCCTTGAAGCGGGGGAAGGCGCTGCGCCCGGCGTACACCGCGGCGTCGTCGAGGATCTCCTCGATGCGCAGCAGCTGGTTGTACTTGGCGACGCGCTCGGAGCGGGCCGGGGCACCGGTCTTGATCTGGCCGCAGTTGGTGGCGACGGCCAGGTCGGCGATGGTGACGTCCTCGGTCTCGCCGGAGCGGTGGGACATCATGCACTTGTAGCCGTTGCGCTGGGCCAGCTCGACGGCGTCCAGGGTCTCGGTCAGCGAGCCGATCTGGTTGACCTTGACCAGCAGGGCGTTGGCGGCGCCGTCCTCGATGCCGCGGGCGAGGCGCTCGGGGTTGGTGACGAACAGGTCGTCGCCGACCAGCTGGACCTTGTCGCCGAGCTTGTCGGTGATGACCTTCCAGCCGGCCCAATCGTCCTCGAACAGCGGGTCCTCGATGGAGACCAGCGGGTACGCCTCGACCAGCTCGGCGTAGTACTCGGTCATCTCCTCGGCGGAGCGGTTCTTGCCCTCGAAGACGTAGGAGCCGTCCTTGTAGAACTCGGACGCGGCGACGTCGAGCGCCAGGGCGATCTGCTCGCCGGGGGTGTAGCCGGCCTCCTTGATCGCCTCCAGGATGAGGTCGAGGGCCTCGCGGTTGGAGCCGAGGTTCGGGGCGAAGCCGCCCTCGTCGCCGAGACCCGTGGACAGGCCCTTGTTCTTCAGGACCTTCTTCAGGGTGTGGTAGACCTCGGCACCCCAGCGCAGCGCCTCGGAGAAGGACTCCGCGCCGATCGGGGCGATCATGAACTCCTGGATGTCCACGTTGGAGTCGGCGTGCGAGCCGCCGTTCAGGATGTTCATCATCGGCACCGGCAGCAGGTGCGCGTTCGGGCCGCCCAGGTAGCGGAACAGGGGCAGGTCGGACGCCTCGGAGGCGGCGTGGGCGACGGCCAGGGAGACGCCGAGGATGGCGTTGGCGCCGAGGGAGCCCTTGTTGTCGGTGGCGTCCAGGTCGAACATGGCCTGGTCGATCAGGCGCTGCTCGGTGGCGTCGTAGCCGACCAGCTCGGGGCCGATCTGCTCGATGACGGCGAGGACGGCCTTCTCGACACCCTTGCCCTGGTAGCGGTTCGAGTCACCGTCGCGCAGCTCGATGGCCTCGAAGGCGCCGGTGGAGGCGCCGGACGGGACGGCGGCACGACCCGTGCTGCCGTCGTCGAGGCCGACCTCGACCTCGACCGTGGGGTTGCCTCGGGAGTCCAGGATTTCCCGGGCTACGACGACGTCGATGGACGGCACGAGCATCTCCTTCTTGGATGTGACGCTGGAAGCGCGGGGCCGGCTGCCTCGCGGCTGGGCCTTGCGACTAGAGCCTAACCGCCCCCGGGGCGTCGGCCACCGACCGACCGTCCCGTGGACAGTGAGGGACACGCAGACGGTACCCATTGTTCACTGTCGGAACAAAGAGGGGTACCGGTGAAGAACAGGGAAAGCGCGGGGGCCGGCGCCTGGAAACGAAAAACCCCGCCCCGGCGCGTACGGGGGAACACGCGCCGGGGCGGGGAGCCCGTGGGGACGGGGGTGGCCCTCACGGGGTCTTCGGGGGACGGGCCGGGGAGGTGAGGGCGCCGCACCGTGGCCGGCGGCCCGCTGCGGCTCCGGGTGCCGCGGGACCGGGCCCGCCGTCACCTCGGGTGCGGCGCGGCCGAGGCCCGCTGTCACCTGAGGTGCGGCCGGGCGCGGCCCGCTGTCACCTCAGGTGCGGGCGTGCGAGGCCCGCTGTCACTTCAGGTGCGGGCGTGCGAGGCCCGCTGTCACTTCAGGTGCAGCAAGGGCGCGGCCCGTGCGGGGCCCGCTGTCACTTCAGGTGCAGCTGCTGACCCGGGTAGATGAGGTCGGCGTCCTGGACGATGTCCTTGTTCAGTTCGAACAGCTTCTGCCAGCCGCCCTTGACGCCGTGCTTCTGGGCGATGGTGCCGAGGGTGTCACCCGTGACGACCTTGTACTCGCCGTCGCCCTTCTTGACCTTCTTGCCGGTCGGGGTGGTGACGGTCTTGCTCGCGGCCGGACGCTCGGCGGACCGGGACGCGGCCTGGTCGCCGGTGGAGCGGGTGGTGGTGCCGCTCGACGAGGTGGTCTTCTTCGACGCGGTGTCGCCGGACGGCGCGGCCGGGGCGGAGCCGCCGTTGGGGGTGCTCGACAGGCCCGTGCCGCAGACCGGCCAGGCGCCCTTGCCCTGGGCCGCGAGGACCTTCTCGGCCACGGCGATCTGCTGCGCCTTGCCGGCCTTGTCGGCGGTGGCGGCGTACTGCGTGCCACCGTAGGCGGCCCAGGTGGAGGCGGAGAACTGCAGGCCGCCGTAGTAGCCGTTGCCGGTGTTGATGGACCAGTTGCCGCCGGCCTCGCACTGGGCGACCGAGTCCCACTCGGAGGTGGTGGCGGCGGAGGCGTTGCCGGCCGCCATCAGCGGGGCGGCGACGGCGGCGCCGGTGACACCGGCCAGCGCGACGGCGCGGACGGCCTTGGACGGACGACGGTGCTTGCCCTTGCCGGAAAACAGCATGGATCGATCCCCTCACCGACGCCTGCGAGGTGAGCTGTCGGGTTCGGGCCGATTGAGTTGCCCGGCCGCACTCCCGCTTGCGCGGAGTGCGGCTTCACCCCCAGCCGGTGCCAGCTCAACTGCTGGTCCCGGCACCTACCTTGGGTCCCCCGCTCCTGCCTTCGGCGCTTGACGCGACGACTGTTCCCGGGCAATCGCTGGCAGGATTCGGCGTTGCGACTGCCGGGGCTCGTGGTGACGAGCGGCCTTGACCGTAGACACGCGATCGACGGAATTTCAAAGACGATCAGGGCTTCTGAGACTCATCCCACACTTTCACCAAACCGGACATCAGCGTCGAATCAGGGCGTCAACTACGGCTGCTTTTCGCCCGTTTCGGGACCGACTTCCAGGGTCTGACCGGCAGTGATGCGGTTCGGGTCGGCGCCGATGGCCTTCTTGTTGTCGGCATAGAGCGCACGCCACCCTCCGTCGACCTCCAGGGAGTCGGCGATGGAGGCGAGCGAGTCGCCCTCGCGGACGGTGTAGGTGCCCGGTTCGCGGGAGGCGTGCCGGCCCGCCAGGGTCCCCTCCTGACCGTTTGTCACCCTTTCGTCCGCGCTCTCTCCGCGATGACGTCCGCCCTGCGTGAGGGCGCCGGTGTCGACGAGGCTCCAGGAACCGGCGTTCTGCCGGTAATTGCCCGAGTTGTCGGCACCGGGGGTGGTGACGGTCGAGTCGTCGCGCTTCTGCGGTTTTCCCGCGCCGGGCGAGGTGGACTTGTCCGACTCGGGCTTATTGGTACCGGTCGAGCCGGAGTCGGTGCCGGCATCGGTGCCGGCGTCCTTGCCCGGACCGGACGCCGGCGCGTCCGGCGAGCCGCTGGAGGAGTCCGAGCCGGAACCGGAGCCTGAGCCGGAACCGGAACCGGAGCCGGTGTCCTTGCCGGAGTCACTGCCGGGGTCCGAGGTCGACGCATCCGGCAGACCGGACGAGTCGGAGTCGCCGGCCGAACCGGACGAGTCGGGCGAACCACCGGTACCGCCGGAGCCGCCGACCCCCGTGTCGACGTCCACGGAGCCCGAGTTCGACGTCAGCCCGGACAGCAGGGCGCACGTGGCCCAGGGCGTGGTGCCCTTGTCGGCGAGGATCTTCTCGGCGACGGCGATCTGCTGCGAACGGCTGGCCTGGTCGGCGCTGTCCGCGTACTGGACGCCGCCGTACTTGTCCCAGTCGTCCTGCGATATCGCCAGACCGCCGTAGTACCCGTTGCCGGTGTTCGCGCTCCAGGAGCCGCCGCTCTCGCACTCGGCCACCTTGTCCCACGTGGTGCCGTCGGCGGCGTTCGCGCTCGCGGCGCCGAGCAGCGGGATGGCGATCGCGGAGCCGGTCACTCCGGCCGCGACGAGGAGGGCCGGAGCCTGACGGGGGCGACGGTGACGACCGTTCCCGGAGAGCATGCGGAAGCCTTTCGTGCGACAGCGGGGGCCGGCACGGCGGATGACACTCGTCGCCGCGCTGATGGGTGAACGTATAGGCAGACGATCACTTGTCACAAGTTAATGCCGCACAGATCACGTGAAGATCACGGTTGGAACGTCCGCCGTGACTACCGTTGCGCGGCGCCGCCGGGGGCCGCCGTGAACTCCACGGGCAGGGTGCGCAGGCCCCGCATGATGAGTCCGCCGCGCCAGCGCAGTTCGGCCGGGTCCGCGCCGAGCCGCAGGTCGGGCAGGCGGGTGAGCAGGGTGGACAGCGCGGTCTGGCCCTCCAGACGTGCCAGCGGCGCACCGAGGCAGTAGTGGATGCCGTGACCGTAGCCGAGGTGCTGGTTGTCGCGGCGGGCGAGGTCCAGGACGTCCGGGTCGGCGAACCGCTCCGGGTCCCGGTCGGCGGCGGCGAGCACGACGAGGACCGGGTCGCCCGGCGCGATGTGCTGCCCGCCGACGGTGAGCGGCTCGGTGGCGAACCGCCACGTGGCCAGCTCCACCGGCCCGTCGAAGCGGAGCAGTTCCTCCACACCGGTCGCCAGCAGGTCCGTCTCCCCCCGGGCCAGGGACTCCTGCAGCCGCCGGCGTTGCCCGGGGTGGGTGAGCAGGGCGTAGGTGCCGTTGCCGATGAGGTTGACGGTCGTCTCGAACCCGGCGAACAGCAGGATGAAGGCCATGGCGGCGGCCTCGTTCTCGGTGAGGTGCTCACCGTGGTCCGAGGCGCGGATGAGGGCGGAGATGAGGTCCTCGCCGGGCGCGGGCTCGGCGGGCAGCGCCGCGCGCTTCCGGTGGATCAGCTCGGCCAGATAACCCCGCATCTTCTTCACCGACCTGGCGACCCCGCCCCGGGGCCCGCCGCCGTGCCGGATCATCATGCCCGCCCAGTCCCGGAAGTCGTCCTGATCCTCGCGCGGGACACCGAGCAGGTCGCAGATGGCGTAGATGGGCAGCGGGAAGGCGAAGTCGTGGATGAGGTCGGCGGAGCCCGTCAGGGCGAACCGGTCGATGAGCTGGTCGGTCAGCTCCTGCACCCGGGGGGCGAACTCGGCGACCCGGCGGGGGGTGAACGCCTTGCTGACGAGCCGGCGCAGCCGGGTGTGGTCCGGCGGGTCGATGTTCAGCAGATGCGTCATCAGCTCGGCCTTGCGCTCGCCGGGGATGCCGGTCTTCCCCTTGGCGTGCGCGGGCTCGTCGTGATGCGCCGGGTTCTTGCTCAGCCGCTGGTCGGCCAGGGCCTGCTTGGCATCGGCGTACCGGGTGACCAGCCAGGCCTCCACGCCGCTGGGCAGCCGGGTCCGGTGCACGGGCGCGTGCTCGCGCAGCCAGGCGTAGGCGGGGTAGGGGTCGGTGGCGAACTCCCAGGTGAAGAGGTCCGGCGCGCCGTCCGGGGCGGTGGAGGGGAGGGGCTGGTCGGCGGTCGAGGGGCGGGGCTGGTCGGTCACCCTTCGACGGTATCCGGCCGCTCCCGGCGGCCGGGCGGCGCGTCCCGTCGCGGCCCCCGCGCCTGCGGCGTGTCCCGGTGTTCGTCCTAGGCCTCGTCCGGGGCCGTTCCCTCCGTCACCCGTATCGCGTCCCGGTAGGTGCGGGCCACCGCTCGCAGTGCCGCTTCCGGGTCGACGCCGGCCGCTTCGGCGCGGACCGCGAGCGCGAGGAGTTCGTAGCCGATGCCCTCCCCCTGGGGGAGGGGCACGTCCAGGTGTGCGGTGCGGGCGCGGGACGCGAGCTTGGCGGCCAGGGCCAGGCCGGGCTGGCCGAGGGGGACGCCCTCCGTGACCGAGGTGCGCCGCTTCTCCTCCGCCTTGGTGCGCAGCCAGTGCTCCTTGACGTCCTCGGGAGTCTCGGCCGTCTCGTCGCCGAACACGTGCGGGTGGCGGTGGATGAGCTTGGCGACGATGCCCCCGGCCACGTCGTCGACGGAGAACGGCGCGTCGAGGTCCTCCTCGGCGATGCGGGAGTGGAAGACGACCTGGAGCAGGACGTCGCCCAGTTCCTCGCGCAGTTCCTCGCGGTCGCCGGTTTCGATCGCCTCGACCAGTTCGTACGCCTCCTCGATGCCGTACCTGGCCAGGCCCCGGTGGGTCTGCCGGGAGGACCACGGGCATTCGGCGCGGATGCGGTCCATCACCTGGACCAGGTCCAGGAGGCGGGCGCCGGGCAGGTCGTAGGAGGCGGGCAGCAGCTCCAGCTCCGGCATCGGGACGCGCCCGGAACCGGCCAGCCGGGCCAGGCCGTCGGTGAGCGCGGGCTCGCCCTCCCCCGTCGCCACGACCACGACCGTGCGGCCGCCGGCGCAGGCGTCGACCAGCTCCTGCGCGGTGGGGGACGCCTCCACCACCGCCGTCCCGGCCTCCCGCAGATACGGCAGCTGCGGATGGGCGCCGTCCGCGCACAGCACCGCGTCGGCCTCGCGCAGGGCCTGCCAGGCGGGCCACGACAGCAGGCCGGGAGCCACCCGGTGGCTGGTGGTGAGCAGGACGATGCGGCCGGGGTCGTGGCCCGCGGGGCCGGCGGCGGTGGCTTCGGAGCTGCTGGATGCGTTCACGATCCGAACGTAACCCACCGCGGGGCGGAGCGGTTTTGGTTGTCCACAGGGGCCGGCGATTCCTGTGACCGTATGACCGACAGGCTCCGGCCACGCCCCGGTCTCAGCCGTGCCGTCCTCGCGTCAGGGGCCCGCGAGGGGCTACGCCATCCTCCGGAGCCGGAGCGTGCGCACACCCTCCCGCGCCGCGGGGCCTGGGTCACGCGCACCCTCCCGCATCGCGGGGCCGGAGCGTGCGCACACCCTCCCGCGCCGCGGAGCCGGAGCGTGCGCACAGCCTCCCGCATCGCGGGGCCTGGGTCACGCGCACCCTCCCGCATCGCGGGGCCGGGGCGGTCGCTACGTCGTGAGCGGCTGGTCGGCGGCCGTCGTGACCTCGTGCACCCAGGGCGTCTTGGCGTCCACCCGGCCGCTCTTCTGGACGTCCCAGGAGCCGTAGCGCGGATTGAGGTTCACGTGGAGTTCCGCGGAGGCCTTGGAAAGGGCCTTCCAGAAGGGCGGCTGGGTGGTGTCGGTGCCGAGCTTCGCCGCGAGCTTCTGCGCCTCCAGCTGCAGGCGCAGGTTGTCGTCGAGGCGCGCGGGCGCGATGCCGTACTTCTGCAGCCAGGCGGTCTCCAGTCCCTTGGCGCCGCCGGCCTGCTGCTCCAGGCCCGCGCGCATCTGCTGGAGCTCCTTGCGGGTGACCGAGACGCCCTCGTCCCGCGCGGCCCGGTGCAGCACCTGGTCGAGGACCATGTTGTGCAGGGTGTCGCGGGTGAGGCTGCCGGTGGAGGAGACGACCTGGTCGTACTGGGTGTCGTCCGACACCGCCGCCCGCTGGGCCTTGCGGACCTCGTTGACCCGGTTCTCCAGCTGGGAGACGGTGATGCGCTGCCCCCCGACCACCGCGGCGGCGCCCGGGTGCGCATCGTTTCCGCATGCGGTGAGGACGGGTGCCGGGACGGCGATCGCGGCGGTGAGGACGAGCGCGGTGCGGCGGCGGCGGTGCAAGGAGACCTCCCAGGGAGATTGTGCGACGGTGCACAAAGTCTTGCGGTGATCGATGGTAGGCAGTGGGCAGGCTGCGGCCAACCCATTCGACCAACGATTCGCGCGCCCTTCGGGCACCCCCGCGCCCGCCCGGAAGGCCTTCCGGCTCCGGAGCCGGTCCGCCCCGGGCTTCGATCACCGCATCAGCCGGTGATGGCCACCGGGGCGTCCCACATGTCACGGTCGACGGTGAGCGTCACGCCGCCGTGGGTCTCCTTGCTGTTGACGAGGTACTGGTGGCCGCGGCTGTGGCTGGTGAACTGGGTGGCGCCCCACGGCCAGTCCGACGTGGTCGTCTCCTTCTTGTCCCACAGCGCGTACCAGAGGTTGCCCGGCAGATCCGTCTTGTTCTCGGCGGTGGCGATCGCCTTGGCGCTGGAGCTGCTGAAGCCGTAGTAGCCGTACCGGTAGGTCTTGGCGCGCAGACCCTTGCCGAAGGCGCGTACGTACGTCAGCACGGCGTCGTTGCACGCCTTGTTCGTGCTGTCGTACGCCTCCATGTCGAGGTAGATCGGGCTGCCCGCCTTCATGCCGAGCGCGGACGCCTTGCTCACGGCGTCGGCGGCGTCCTTCGCGCCGAGGGAGGCGGCGGTCGAGGCGGTCAGCTTCTCCGGGTTGGAACCGGACTGGCAGGGCGGCTGGGCGCCCACGTAGAGGGGGATGAGTTTCCAGCCCAGGGCGTTGACCGACTTCACCCAGGAGGCGGTGAGGTTGGGCTGGCCGCAGCCGCGGTTCCTGCCGCCCACATAGACCGCGGCGGCGCCGTAGTAGCCGGTGTGCCAGGCCTTCATGGCCGACAGGGAGGGCGCGGTGCAGGTGTCGAACGCCCGTCCCGTGAAGGTCTTCTGCGCGGGCCAGGTGGTGGCCGCCATGGAGGCCTGCGCGGCGATGCCGGCCCCGGCGACGACGGCCGCTCCGGCCACCGCCCACGTGATGTGTCTGCGCTTCTTCGACTGCCGATGGCCGGCCATGAACCCCACCCCTGATGTCTGTGCGATGCCCTACGGTGCGCGGCGGGCCGCGGGCCCACGCCGCCTTCCAGCCGCCTCCGGTCGCTTCCAGCCGCCTTCACGGCCTCGTCGAACCGCGCCGTCCGGTGAAAACGAAGCGCAACGTATCCGGCGCCGTCCCTGCTTTCGGGAAACCCGGACCCTCGGATTTCGCAAGATCCTTCCAAGGGCCGGCAAAGTCTAACCCCGCACCTGTCCCAGCCATTGCAGCGTGCGCCGGACCTCCACGGCCATCGGATGGCCGGGACCGTGCACCCGCTCCACGTCCATCACCAGCCGTGCGAGCGTGTCGTGCGCGGCCGGCCGGTCACCGAGGGCGAGCAGCAGATGGCCGATGCGCCGGCGGACGTCGTGGGCGAGCTGCGGGTCGCCGGAGACGTACCGGTTCTCGTAGTACGGCAGCAGCGCCCGGTACTCGGCGAGCGCCGCCGCCGGTTCGCCGAGCTGTTCCAGGCACTGCGCGGCCTCGTAGCGGAAGCGCAGGGACTGCGGGTCGGCCTGGCCGGCCTCGGCGGCGCGTTCGTCGGCCAGACGGCGCAGTTCGGGCAGTGCGCGCCGGTACTGGCCGTCGTCCATGAGCGTGGCCGCGTACTGCTTGCGCAGTGTGCGCACCACCGGGGAGTGCTCGCCGTGCTGCTCGGCCGCCGCGGGCAGGATCGTGCCGAGGATGTCGACGGCCTGGGTGATGCGGCCCTCTCCCAGCAGCCGCTTTACCTCGTCCACGGCCGCGGCCACATCCGGCTTGTCGGCCACCGGCGGCGCGGGCGCGACGGGAGCGGGCTGGGGCGCGGGGGTCCGCGCACGGTCTGGCCAAGGGGCGTGCGGGCGCAGGAAAGGGCGCGTGGGGTCCAGAGGCGCCCCCGTGGGCATCCCGCGCGCGGGCAGGAGCAGCGCCAGGTCCTCGTACACCTCCTGTGCGGACGCCGGACGGTGCTGCGGGTCCTTGGCGAGCAGCCGCAGGACGAGGGCCTCGAGCGCCTCGGGGACCTCGGGGCGTATGCGGCGCACGGGCAGCGGCGGCTCGTACAGGTGCCGGTGCAGCACACCGAGCGCCGTGGAGCCCACGAACGGCACGTCCCCGCTCAGCAGTTCGTGCATCAGCACGCCCAGCGCGTACAGATCGGTGTACGGGCCGACCGCGCCGCCCATCGCCTGTTCGGGGGCCATGTAGGCGGGCGAGCCGATCGGTGAGCCGGTGTGGGTGAGGCGAGTGGTGTCCGTGTCCATGACCGAGGCCACGCCCAGGTCGAGGACGGTGACCGTGCCGTCCTGCTTCACCATCACGTTCCGCGGCTTGAGGTCGCGGTGCACGATCGGCACGGCGTGCACGGCGCTCAGCACGGCGCACAGCTGCGCGGCCACCGCGACCGCCCACTGCCACGGGTACGGGGTGTGTTCGGCGAGGTGGTCGGAGAGGTCGGCGCCGTCCACGTACTGCATGACGAGGAACAGCTCCTCGCCCGCACTGCCCGCGTCGTGCACCGTGACCAGGCCCGGGTGGTCCACCTGCGCGGTCACCCGGCATTCCCGCACGAACCGGCGGCGCAGTTCGTCGGCCTCCTGGCCCGCCACCTTGTCCGGGCGCAGCAGCTTCACCGCCACCCGCCGGTCGAGCCGCTGGTCGTAGGCCGTCCAGACCTGGCCCATGCCGCCCTGCCCGATGAGCGTGGACAGTTCGTACCGGCCGGAGACGACACGTCCCGTCGCCACGGTCACCTTCCGCCCTCGTGGCCGGCGTCCTGCCTGCCGTCGTGGCCGCCGCCCGGCTCGCCGTCGCGCCGGACGCCGTGCTGGCGCAGGTAGTCGCTCAGCTCGTCCAGTTCGGCCCGCACCTGGTCGATCCGGGCGGGCGCCGGGCGCCGGGACGGCGGGGTGGGAGACGGGGGCCGGGGCACGGGCGTGTGCGTGTGCGGGACGGGCGTGTGCGGGACGGGCGTGTGCGGCACGGGCGTGTGCGGCACGGGCGTGTGCGGCACGGGCGTGTGCGGCACCGGCGTGTGCGGCACCGGCGGCGGGGTGTGCGGGCCGGTGGGAGCCGGCTGGGCCGTGGAGTGGTGGGGCACGGCCGGCGCGGTCGCCGCCTGCGTCCCGCTGTACGGGTTCGCGGGGCCGGGGTAGCCGTACGCCGGTGCCGACCGCTGGGCCGCGTACGCCTGCTGCCGCATCATGAAGTGACGTATGTCCGCGGCCAGGTAGTACGCCGTCGCGCAGACGAGACCGCCCAGCAGCAGCAGCATGCCCACGTAACCGCCGGTGGTGTTGACCTCGTCGCCGGGCTCGGTCGCCAGCAGCGTGAGGCTGAGGACGTCGGCCGCCAGCACCGCCACGAACAGGCCCCAGTCCAGCGACCGGCGCGTGACGAGCGCCAGCCGCAGCAGCATCGCCCAGCTCAGGAAGCCGATGCTGAAGAACCCGAGCACCACGAACAGCACGCGCAGGAAGACCAGCCAGCCGGTGTGCGGCGGCTGCTTCACCGGCTGTCCGTAGCCGAGGCCTTGCATGGCTGCTCCTGTTGCCTGAAGTGGGCGTGCACGTCCGCCCCACGCGCTCCGCTGGGCGGGCGACGCCGGTCGGCCGATTATCGCTTCGAGCATATGGCCCAGCACGGACATGCGGGCGGGCCTGTACCGAACCGTTGTCCGGCACCCCGGTCGGCCGGTGGTCGGCCGGTGGTCGGCCGGTGGTCGGCCGGTGGTCGGCCGGTGGCTGGCCGATGGTCGGCCGGTGGTCGGCCGGTGGTCGGCCGGTGGCTGGCCGATGGTCGGCCGGTGGCCGAACAGCGACGGTGGGCCGTTCAGTCGGGGGTGACCGTGCCTTCGGGGGTGACCGTGCCTTCGGGGGTGACCGTGCCGTCGGTGAGGCCGTCGTACATGCCGCGCACGAGTTGCTCCCCGAGCCGGCTCGCATGGCGCAGCGCCCGCTCGAACTCGTCGAGTGCGCGGAAGCGTGCGCCGTAGCGCCGTTGTTCCTCCAGCGGGAGCCGGGGCAGCTGCAGGCGGCGCACGTCCAGCCGGGTCGCGGTGGAGGCGTAGCTGCTGGCCTGCCGGTTGTTGGCGGTGCCCCGCAGGAACCCGGCCAGGAACCAGGGGTCGAGCGCCGTGCGATCGGGGCGCAGGAGCACCAGGTTGCGCCCCAGGACGGCGCCGCCGGTCGCCTCGTCGATCACCCGCGCCACGGAACCACCGCCGAGCACCGGTACGACGACGTCGCCCGGTTCGGTCAGCACGGCCTCCTCCTCGCTCTCCGGGAGCGTGCCCGACGGTGCGGTTCCGGCGAGGACGTCGTGGTCGGTGAGAACGGGCACGCGCGCGTGCCCGCCGTTCCCGCCGGCACGCATCACCAGCGCGCTCCCGCGCGCGAGTTCACCGACGGTCGTGAGCGGCCAGCGCGCGGGCGGCGCGGGGTCGGCGGGAGGCGGAGTGAGGTCGGCGGTCAGGCGCAGGGTCGCGCCCAGGCGTTCGCGCACCGCCGTGAGCTGCTCCGCGCCGTCGGCCATCGCCGGCGGCGGCAGATGGCGGGCGGGGGCCAGGTCCACGTCGTCGTCGAGGAGTTCGATGACCGCCACGGAACGGGCCAGTCCCCGCCGCTCGTCCAGCCGTCCCGCGCGCGCGAAGGCGCGCCAGGCGTCCAGGACGGCGTCGCGCACCGCCGGCCAGTCCGGACCGTTCCGCCCCTCCCCGGCGAACCTTCCGGTGTCCACCAGCAGGATCTCGGGCGTCACCGGCGACCGGCCGGGCCGGCGCAACACCCACAGATGCAGCGGGATGTTGTACGGCGGCGCCGCCCCCACCGGCAGCGCGACCACGGCCCTGAGCGCGCCCCGCCGCAGCAGGTCGGCACGGATCCGGCGCCCGGAACGGCGGGAGGCTGCGGCCGGCGGCATGAGCAGGACGGCCGTGCCGCCGTCGGTCAGCCGGGCCAGCGCGTGCTGCACCCAGGCCAGCTCGGACTCGGTCCGCGCCGGGAAGCCGTACTCCCAGCGGGGGTCGTAGGCGAGTTCGTCATGGCCCCAGTTGCGCTCGTTGAACGGCGGGTGGCACAGCACCGCGTCGGCGCGCAGCTCCGGGTAGGCGTCGGCGCGCAGGGTGTCGCCGGCGGTCCCGCGCACGGTGGCCCGCGAGTGCAGCGCCAGCCGGAGCGCCGTGAGCGCGGCGAGGTCGGGGGCGCTGTCCTGGGCGTACAGCTCCTGACCGGGCCGGGTTTCCACGGCACGCAGCAGGGCGCCGGTGCCGCAGGCCGGGTCCAGGACGCTGCGGGCGGGGCCGGCCAGCTCCGCCATGAGGCCGGCGAGCTCGGCCGGGGTGAGCGTGTACTGGCGCGGGTTGGCGTCCAGGTGCCGCCCCAGCAGGAATTCGAAGGCCTGACGCGCCCCGACCTCGGCGGCCAGCTCGGCGGACCCGCGCAGGAGCGGTGCGGAGGGGAGGAGCTGGGGGCCGGTGGGGGTGCGGAGGGTCGGAGGACGGCGGGCGGGTGTGCCGGGCGGGGCGGGGGCGCGGGGAGTGACGGGGGCGCCGGAGGTGGCGGGGGCGCCGGACGTGGCGGGCACGCTGTGAACGGCGGGTGGGCTGTGAACGGCAGCCGGCGTGCCGGGGGCGGTGGCGGGCGCGCCGGGCGTGCTGTGAGCGGCTTGGGTGTTGTGAACAGTCGACGGGGTGTTCACAGGGTGTGCCGGGCGTTCGGTGTTCACAGTCTGCGGGGCTGGTGACGGATTCCCACGCGTCGTTGCGGGTGCTGCGTTCACAGTGGGCTCGGTCGGCGCGGCGTCCACGCCCGGTGCGTCGTCAGCGGTGTTCACACCGGTCGCGGCGTCCGCGGACCGGTCGCCGTGAACCGCTCGACCGGACGCGAGCCCGAAGCGCGGGGTCAGCACCTGCTCCAGCGCGCCGGGCAGCACCGCGGCCATCCGCGCGTCGGAACCGGCGCTCACATCGAGCCAGACCGTCGGGCGCTCGCAGATCAGCAGCAGCGCGCAACCGGCGTGCACCAAGGCGGTCAACGGGCCCTCGGGATGACCGGCGAGCTGCTGCCAGACGCGTTCACGCAGCGGAACCTCGGCGAGTTTGCCCTGCTTGCGCAGCCAGGCCTCGACCTCGGCGAGAGCGAAGGACGGGCTGGTCTCGCTGCCGCCGACCGGCCTGGGGAAGTCGGCGTGCCGCCGGCGCCAGTTGCTCACGGCGGCACGGCCCACTCCGGCGAGCCGCGCGATACCGGCCGCGGTCACCTCTGTCGCGTTGTCCTGCACCGGCCCCGCTCCCCTCGTCCCGTGTGTGCGCCGAGCATACCGGCGTACAGGAGATCGGACTTCACGACCGTGTACTCGACTCCACGCGTGAACCGTGTTGACTCGGTTCACAAGCTCTGATCTTATTGACCCAGCGAACGAGCGGCCACCGGAGGGGGTGGCCGTCGCTTCGGGGAGGGGTTCGCTATGGGCACGAAGGCCAAGATCGCGCTCGGCGCCGGCGTCGGGATCGTCGTCATCGGTGCCGTGTCTGCCAACGCCGGCAGCGACGGCAGCGACGGCAAGGACCGTGGACCGAGAGGCACCGGCAAGGCCTGCGCGGCCTCCGCCGAGCACGAGTCCGGCGCCGAGGCCGGAGGCGGATCGAGCGGCAAGAAGGGCTCGGGGGACGCTGGGAAGGCCGCCGAGAAGAAGGCCGCGTTCGACGGCGTCGGCGAGTACCAGGTCGGCTCCGACGTGAAGCCCCGTACATACCGCACGACCGGTGACACCGACGGCATGTGCTACTCGAAGCGCACCAAGGACACCGGGCACGCGCTGAACTCGATCGTCGCCGAACCCCTGCGTCCCGCAACCCTGTCTCCGGGACTCGCGTCGCCCGCGGTTGCCTCCCTGACCCGCCCCTGACGCCTCGGCCGGCTGATCCGTCGGCCGGCGGACCGGCCGCCCCGGCCTTGGCACCTCCCGCTCGTCCGGCCGTGTCCCACCGGTTCACGGCCACCGGCCCCGCACCCGGCGGGGCCGGTTCCGGACGCCGTACGGCATGCCGTACGCACAACTCCCCCGTTTCATCATTTCTCCTCGAAGGACTGTCATGCGTCTCCCGTCCCGTGTCGCCACCGCGCTCGCCGTCGCGGCTCTCCCCCTGGCTCTTTCCGCCTGCTCCCCGGCTTCCTCCTCCGGCACCGGCGCCGGTGCGAGTGCGGAGCCGGCCAAGGCGAAGGACCTCAACGCCGGCCTGCTCAACGGCACCCAGCTCAAGCAGGTGCTGGCGCCCGCGTCGGCCTTCCCGGCCGGGTTCACCCGTGAGGCCGACGGCGCCTCGGACACCGGCGACGAGTTCCTCCCGCCGTCCGGCAGGAGCACCGCGAAGCCGGACTGCACCAGGCTGGAGGGCACGTCCTGGATCCAGGTCACCGGTTTCAAGGGAGGCGTGTCCTTCGCACAGGACGACTACGTGAACCAGGACAGCACCGAGGAACTCGCCCAGGAGATCGACGCCTTCCAGGGCACCACGGCGAAGACCGTGATGAAGGCGCTGCGGTCCGTCGCCACCGGGTGCGCCACCTTCACGGACACGGACACCCACGCCAAGGTGAAGGTCACGGGCCGCACCACGGCCGGTCTCGGGGACGAGGCGTACACGATGACGCTGACGAGCGGCACCTGGGAGAACGGCACCACGCTCGTCGCGGCCCGTTCCGGCGGCACCGTGGTCACCGTGCTGTCCACGGCGGGCAGCGACGACGGTGCCGCGAGCGCGGCGAAGCTGACGACACGGATCCTTGGGTCGCTGAAGGCCAAGTCGGCCGCCTGACACGCAGAGGACAGGCCGGGCCAGGCCACGGGCCCGGCCTGCGGACGCCCCGCCCGGCCGATCCACGGGCCCGGCCTACGGGCGCCCCGCCCGGCCGACCCACGGGGCCGGCCTACGGGCGTCCTGCCGGGTCCCGTCCCGCTGGGCCGGACGGGGGCGACGACCTCACGGAAGCCACGGGCGCGGGCGTTCTCCCGCATCGCCGACCGCAGGAGGCCGCTCGGCGACGCTGCTCACCTCGGCGTTCATGCGGGCCACGGTGGGCCGCGCACCTCGCGCGACGCGAGTGAATCGCCCACCCTCCAGGGCAGGTTCGGGCGGGCGACGGTTCTCCGTCCTCCGGTAGCGACCGCCGGCACCCGCTCGGCGCATCCGGAAGCACGCCCGCACGCCACCGGCCGGCCTCGGCTCAGCGTGCCCGGAAGCGCTCCGGGGCCTTGGTCGGGTTGCCGCCGGAGGGGAGTTTCTGCTTGGGGCAGGTGCCGAGGACCTTCTCCATGGCGGCCTTCTCGGCGGCGGTGACCCACAGGCCGTACTTCTTCTTGACGGCCACCTGCGCGGCGACGTACGTGCAGCGGTAGGCCTTGCTCGGCGGGAGCCAGGTGGCCGCGTCGCCGTCGCCCTTGCCGCGGTTGGTGCTCGCGTCGACGGCGATGAGGTTGAGGGGGTCGTTGGCCAGCGCTATGCGCTTGCCGGGGTCCCAGTATTTGGCACCCTTCTGCCAGGCGTCCGAGAGGGCGACGACGTGGTCGATGTCGACCTGGCTGCGGCCGCGCCGGTAGGTGATGTCCTTGCCGGAGTATGGGTCCGGCCGGAGCAGGCCGTAGGAGACCTTGCAGGTGCCGCCGGTGAACTTCACGGCCCTCAGATCGCGTTTGAGTATGTCGTCGCGGGTGTCGCAGGAGTTGGAGTCGGTGTCCGCCCAGGCGGACCCGAACCCGGTGCGGGAGTAACCCGTCTTGGGCGCACGTCCTTTGACGGCCAGTGAGTCGGCGGCGGTCATGGCCGCGCCGCCGCTCCCGGTGTCCTCGGGACCGGCGGCCCCGGTGGCGTGCTCCGACTTGCAGCCGGTCATGGCGACCAGCACGGCCACAGCGGTGACCGCCCCGCCCCTCAGACGCGTCACGTCGCGTTCCCCCTGCTCGCCCCTGGCCGCCCCCGGGTGCGGGCGGATCGTCCCACCCCACGGTAACCGCGTTTACCCTCCCGGCAGGCAAGCCACCGAAAGCTTCACTTCCACGGGGCCTGCAACAGCGCTCCGATCGGCGGACGGCGAAAAGGGCGAACAGGGCGGACACAGGACAGGAAGGGCAGGACGGGCAGGGTGAGCAGGACGGCAGGACCGGGCGGGACTACGAGCCCAGGATCGAGGCGAGGAACTCCCCGACCCAGCCGAGCAGTTCCCGGCCGACCAGCGGCTTGCCGCCGACCTTCGCGGTCTTCGGGCGCGGGACGAGGACCTGGCGCGCGGACGGCTTGATGACCGTGCCCGGATACAGCCGCTTGACCCGCAGCTCCTGCGACTCGCGCAACTCCACGGGTGCGAAACGGATGTTGGTGCCCTGCAGCACCACCTCGCCGACGCCGCAGGCGCGCGCGAGCATCCGCAGGCCGGCCACCAGCAGCAGGTTCTCCACCGGTTCGGGCAGCTTGCCGTAGCGGTCGGTGAGTTCCTCGCGGACGGCCTTGATGTCCTCCTCGGAGTTGGCGGAGGCGATGGCCCGGTAGGCCTGCAGGCGCAGCCGCTCGCCGGGCGCGTAGTCGTGCGGGACGTGCGCGTCGACCGGCAACTCGATCTTGACCTCGAGCGGCGGCTCCTCCTCGATCTCGCCGGTCTCCAGCTGCCGCCGGTAGTCGGCGACCGCCTCGCCGACCATGCGGACGTACAGGTCGAAGCCGACGCCCGCGATATGGCCGGACTGCTCGCCGCCGAGCAGGTTTCCCGCGCCGCGGATCTCCAGGTCCTTCATCGCCACGTACATGCCCGCGCCCATCTCCGTGTGCTGGGCGATGGTCGCCAGGCGCTCGTGCGCGGTCTCGGTGAGCGGCTTCTCCGGGGGATAGAGGAAGTAGGCGTAGCCACGCTCCCGGCCTCGTCCCACGCGACCGCGCAGCTGGTGCAGCTGGGACAGGCCGAAGGTGTCGCCGCGCTCCACGATCAGGGTGTTGGCGTTGGAGATGTCGATACCGGACTCGACGATCGTGGTCGAAACCAGCACGTCGAACTTCTTCTCCCAGAAGTCGACGACGACCTGCTCCAGGGCCGTCTCCGACATCTGGCCGTGGGCGGTGGCGATGCGGGCCTCGGGGACGATCTCGCGCAGCCTGGCCGCCGCACGGTCGATGGACTCGACCCGGTTATGGATGTAGAAGACCTGGCCCTCGCGCAGCAGTTCGCGGCGGATGGCGGCGCCGATCTGCCTCTCCTCGTACGGCCCGACGAAGGTGAGCACCGGGTGCCGCTCCTCGGGCGGCGTGGTGATCGTGGACATCTCGCGGATGCCGGTGACCGCCATCTCCAGGGTGCGCGGGATCGGGGTCGCGGACATCGTCAGCACGTCCACGTTGGCACGGAGCTTCTTCAGCTGCTCCTTGTGCTCGACGCCGAACCGCTGCTCCTCGTCGACGACGACCAGGCCCAGGTCCTTGAACTTGGTCTCCGAGGAGAACAGCCGGTGGGTGCCGATGACGACGTCCACCGCGCCGTCCTTCAGACCCTCCAGGACGGCCTTGGCCTCGGTGTCGGTCTGGAAGCGGGACAGCGCCCGCACGTTGACGGGGAACTGGCCGTACCGCTCGGAGAACGTGCCGAAGTGCTGCTGCACCAGCAGCGTCGTGGGCACGAGCACGGCGACCTGCTTGCCGTCCTGTACGGCCTTGAAGGCGGCCCGCACGGCGATCTCGGTCTTGCCGTAGCCGACGTCGCCGCAGACCAGCCGGTCCATGGGGATCGACTTCTCCATGTCCTCCTTAACCTCGGCGATGGTGGTCAGCTGGTCGGGGGTCTCCGCGTAGGGGAAGGCGTCCTCCAGCTCGCGCTGCCAGGGGCTGTCGGCTCCGAAGGCGTGGCCGGGGGCGGCCATGCGCGCGCTGTACAGCTTGATCAGGTCGGCCGCGATCTCCTTGACGGCCTTCTTCGCGCGTGCCTTGGTCTTGGTCCAGTCCGCGCCGCCCAGGCGGTGCAGCGTGGGCGCCTCGCCGCCGACGTACTTGGTGATCTGCTCCAGCTGGTCGGTCGGGATGTACAGCCGGTCGCCGGGCTGGCCGCGCTTGGCGGGCGCGTACTCGACGACCAGGTACTCGCGCGTGGCGCCCTGCACGGTGCGCTGCACCATCTCGATGTAGCGGCCGACGCCGTGCTGTTCGTGGACGATGTGGTCGCCCGGCTCCAGGGTGAGCGGGTCGATGGTCTTGCGGCGGCGGGCCGGCATACGGGCCCCGTCCCGGCTCGCGGTGCGCTGACCGGACAGGTCGGTCTCGGTGAGCACGGCCAGCTTGAGCGCCGGGTCCACGAAGCCGTACTCGATCGAGCCGCAGGAGACGTGCACCACGGAGGGGCTCAGCTCGCCGAGGTCACCGTCCATGCGGGCCGCGATGCCCTCGCCGCCGAGCACCTCCACCGTGCGGACGGCCGGTCCGTGGCCCTCGGTGACGTACACCGCGCGCCAGCCGTCGGCGAGCCAGCCCTTGGTGTCGGCGAGGGCGCGCGCGGTGTCGCCGCGGTAGGTCTCGGGCGCGTGCATGCCGAGCTTGAGGGTGCCGGCGTCCAGTTCGAGGTCGGCGGCGAAGGGCGAGACCGACCACCACATCATGTCCAGCTCGCGCGCGCGGTCGCGGACGTCGGCGATGGACCACAGGGAGGCCGCGCCGACGTCGATGGGCGCCTCGCCGCCGCCCGCGGTGGCCGCCCAGGAGGCCTGCAGGAACTCCTGGCTGGTCGCCACGAGGTCGGCGGCGCGGGTGCGGACCCGCTCCGGGTCGCAGACGACGGCCATGGCGCCCTTGGGCAGCACGTCGAGCAGCAGCTCCATGTCGTCCACGAGGACCGGCGCCAGGGACTCCATACCCTCCACGGCGATGCCCTCGGCGATCTTGCCGAGCAGTTCGCCCAGCTCGGGGTGCTCCTCGGCGAGGGCACGCGCACGGCCGCGTACGTCGTCGGTGAGCAGCAGCTCGCGGCACGGCGGCGCCCACAGTCCGTGCTCGGCGACTTCGAGGGAGCGCTGGTCGGCGACCTTGAAGTAGCGGATCTCCTCGACCTCGTCGCCCCAGAACTCGATGCGCAGGGGGTGTTCCTCGGTGGGCGGGAACACGTCCAGGATGCCGCCGCGGACGGCGAACTCGCCGCGCTTCTCGACCAGCTCCACGCGCGCGTAGGCGGCGGCCGCGAGGGCTTCCACGATCTCGTTCAGATCGGCGGTCCGGCCGGTCCGCAGGGCCACCGGTTCCAGGTCGCCGAGGCCCTTGACCTGCGGCTGGAGCACGGAGCGCACGGGGGCGACGACGACGGACACGGGGCCGGTCTCGGGGTCGTCCGGGCGGGGATGGGCGAGGCGTCGCAGGACGGCCAGGCGGCGGCCGACGGTGTCGCTGCGGGGGCTGAGCCGCTCATGCGGGAGGGTCTCCCAGGAGGGGTACTCCACGACGCCCTCGGGGGGCAGCAGCGAGCGCAGGGCGGCCGCCAGGTCCTCGGCCTCCCGGCCCGTCGCCGTGACGGCCAGCACCGGGCGGCCGGCCTCGCGGGCCAGGGCGGCGACCGCGAAGGGGCGGGTCGCCGGGGGGCCGACGAGGTCGACGTGCATGCGGTTGCCGTCCGCGGCCGCCTTGATCGCTTCCGCGAGGGCGGCGTCCTTGACGACGGCGTCGAGCAGACCGTGCAGGCTCATGGAGGAGGTTTTCCGTCCTGGTGTGGGCAACGCGAAGAGCCCGACTCTGGTGGCGGGCCGGGGGTCTCCAGCGTACGACGGTGCCGGCGCCGGCGTCGGAGCCTGTGGACAACCTCCGGGTCGAGCCTGTGGACGACCGCGGCCGATCGCGGGCACCGGCACCCGGGCCCCACGCCTGTGGACAACCTCCGCCGGACCGCGGAACCCGGCACCGACCTCCGCCGGGCCCGCAAGAGAACCCCGCGCAACCTCCGCCGGGCCCGCAAAAGAACCCGGTGCCGGGAAGTCCCCCAAGACTTCCCGGCACCGGGTCTCTCCCCCGCAACCCCCGTATGCGGTGGTCGTCCCGCGCAGCCTCCGTGCGCGGTGGCCGGCGGCCCGTCCAGCCGACTGGCCCGTCCAGCCGACTGGCCCGTCCAGCCGACTGGCCCGTCCGGACCGTCCAGCCCGTCCGGACCGTTCAGTGCGTTCGGACCGCCTCTATCCGGTCCGTCCGGTCCGTCTAGTCCGTCTAGTCCGTCTAGTCCGTCGCGATCGCGTTCAGTACGTTCATCCGGCCCGCCCGGAACGCCGGGATCAGCGCGGCGAACAGGCCCACGAAGGCCGAGCCGACGAAGACCCCGGTGATCGTCGGCCAGGGGATCTCCAGGACGGTCAGGCCCTCCAGGGCGAGGAGCTTCTGGGCGGTCGCGCCCCAGCCCATGCCGAGGCCGAGGCCCAGCAGGGCGCCGAAGACGGCGATCACCACGGATTCCAGGCGGATCATGCGGCGCAGCTGGCGGCGGGAGAGGCCGATGGCCCGCATCAGGCCGATCTCCCTGGTCCGCTCGACCACGGAGAGCGCCAGGGTGTTCACCACGCCGAGGACCGCGACGATGATCGCGAGCGCCAGAAGGCCGTAGACCATGTTCAGCATCTGCCCGATCTGGTCCTTGAGCTCCTGCTTGTAGTCGGTCTGGTCGCGCACGGTGTACTGCGGGAAGTCGTCGTGCAGCGCGGCCTTGAGCGCCTTGTAGGCGGCGGCCTCGTGCCCTTCCTCGGCGGTGGCGAAGACCAGGTCGTCGAGCGGCATCCGGCCGGCCGGCACGTATGTGGCCACCGTGGCGATGGAGGCGTACATCGCGCCCTTGTCGATGACGACGTCGTCGCTGGTGATCGCGCGGACCTTCAGCCTGGCCGTCCTGCCGTTCTCGAAGTCGACGGCGACCGTGGAGCCGAGGCGGAGGCCGTGCTTCCCGGCGAAGCCCTCGGCGACGGACATCGAGTCGGGCCGGTAGGCGTCGGCGAGGCTGCCGGCGACCGTCTTGGTGTGCACGTCGCGCGCGTAGGACGGGTCGGCCGCGTTGATGGTCTCGCGCTTGGAGACGCGGCCGTCCGGGGTGGTCAGGGTCGCGTCCAGAAGCTTGTACTCGGTGACCCGCGCCAGGTCCGGCGACTTCTTGATCGCCTCGACCGCCTGCGGGACGATCTCCTTGCCGTTGTCCTCCATGATGATGAAGTCCGCGCCCACCGTCTTGTCCAGCTGGTCGGTGGCGGAGGCCACCATGGACGAGCCGACCACCGACAGGCAGGCCACCAGGGCCAGGCCGATCATCAGGGCGGCGCCGGTGGCACCGGTTCGGCGCGGGTTGCGCAGGGCGTTGCGCTCGGCCATCCGGCCGACGGGCCCGAAGACCCGCAGGATGATCGCACCCAGGACGCGGACCAGGCCGGCGGCGAGCAGCGGGCCGATGACGACGAAGCCGATCAGGGTGAGCACCACACCCAGTCCCAGCCAGCCCGAGCCGCTCTTGGCCTGGTCGGCGGTACCGGCGATGCGCAGGCTCCAGCCGCCGCCGGCCGTGAGGAGCAGGCCGATGACGGCCCGGACGGCACCGGCCCTGGCGTCGGCCGGGGCGCCCGCGTCGCGCAGGGCGGCCATCGGGGAGATCCTGCCGGCGCGCCGTGCGGGCAGGTAGGCGGCGAGGACGGTGACGACCACGCCGAGGAGCAGGCCGAGCGCGGGGGTGGTCCAGGCGACGGTCAGGTCGTCGGTGGACAGGTGCATGCCCATCTGGCCCATGAGCTTCATCAGGCCGACCGCGATGCCGACGCCCGCGCCGACGCCCAGGGCGGAGCCGAGCACGCCGAGCAGCAGTGCCTCGATCAGCACCGACCGGTTGATCTGCTTGCGGGAGGAGCCGATGGCGCGCATCAGGCCGATCTCGCGGGTGCGCTGGGCGACCAGCATGGAGAAGGTGTTGACGATCAGGAAGATGCCGACCAGGAAGGCGATCCCGGCGAAGCCGAGCATCGCGTACTTCATGACGTTCAGGAGGCTCTGGACGTCCTTCTGGTTGGCGTCGGCGACCTCCTTGGCGGTCTGCACCTTGTAGTGGTGTCCGAGGGCGGCGCCGACGTTCTCCTTCAGGCGCGCGTCGGTCACCCCCCGGGCGGCGGTGACATTGACGTCGGTGTAGACGCCGGTCCGTCCGACCAGGGTCAGCTGGGCGGTCTTCGTGTCCAGGTAGAAGATGGCCGCGCCGGGGTTGGTGACCTTGAAGGCGGCGATGCCGGACACGCGCGCGTGGTGCGTGCCGACGGCCGTGATCACGCTGATCTCGTCGCCGAGCCTCAGGCCGTGCTTGCCGGCGGTGTCGGCGTCGACCATCACCTGGTCCGGGCCCTTGGGCGCCTTACCGGAGGTGATCTCCATGGTGCGGGCGTCGTTGCCGTTCCAGCTGCCGACGATGGTGGGCGCGCCGCTGCTGGGCGACAACTTGTCCTTGTCGGCGTCGACGACGGTCACCGAGGTGGAGAACACCGTGCCCTCGGCCGACCGCACGCCGGCGGCCTTGCGGACCTCTCCGAGGACGGAGGCCGGTATGACGGGCGGCTTGCCGGTGCGGGAGGTGGTCTCGCCGGTGTCGGACGAGCCCTTGGCGCTGACCTGCACGTCCGAGGAGGTCGCCTGGAACAGCTTGTCGAAGGTGGTGTTCATGGTGTCGGTGAACACGAGCGTGCCGCACACGAACGCCACCGACAGCAGCACCGCGACAGCCGACAGGGCCATGCGGCCCTTGTGCGCGAGGAAATTGCGCATCGAGGTCTTCAGGACGGTCATGACGTGCGCCCCCGGGCGTCGAAGTCCTTCATGCGGTCCAGGACCTGATCGGCCGTCGGCTGGAACATCTCGTCGACGATCCGGCCGTCGGCGAGGTACAGGACGCGGTCCGCGTAGGAGGCGGCCACGGGGTCGTGCGTGACCATCACGATGGTCTGCCCGAGTTCGTCCACCGAGCGGCGCAGGAAGCCCAGGACCTCCGATCCCGCGCGCGAGTCGAGGTTTCCGGTCGGCTCGTCCCCGAAGATGATCTCCGGGCGGGCGGCCAGCGCGCGGGCCACGGCGACGCGTTGCTGCTGGCCGCCGGAGAGCTGGGTCGGCCGGTGCTTGAGGCGGCCGGCGAGCCCGACGGTCTCCACGACCCGGTCCAGCCAGGCCCGGTCGGGCTTGCGGCCGGCGATGTCCATGGGCAGCGTGATGTTCTCGATCGCGTTCAGCGTGGGCAGCAGGTTGAACGCCTGGAAGATGAAGCCGATGCGGTCCCGGCGCAGCTGCGTGAGCTTCTTGTCCTTCAGGCCGGTGATCTCGGTCTCGTCGAGAAGGATCTGACCGCTCGTCACGGTGTCGAGTCCGGCGAGGCAGTGCATCAGCGTGGACTTGCCGGACCCCGAGGGGCCCATGATCGCGGTGAACCGGCCGCGGGCGATGTCCACGTCGACGTGGTCGAGCGCGACGACCCGGGTCTCGCCGGACCCGTACGCCTTCACGACCTGCCGCGCCCGTGCGGCAACGGCCGTACGCTCTCCAGTGCCCCCGTGCCTGGGAATGGTCACAGCCGATGTCACGGTATGTCTCCTATGTCGGTCAGCAGGTCTGTGGCGGTGCCCCGGTGTGCCGAAGCGTCGTCCTGGGTACGTCCATGAGTCTCGCGGCCGGCGCGGTGCCGCGCGCTGGTGCGAAGCCCCCTCTTACCAGGGGGTAAACCCCACCCCCGCCGGTGCGGCCGACCACCCCCCGGGTGGCGTGCCGCCGGGCCGTCGACCGCTCCCCAGCGGCGTAAAGCCAGGTTAAGGACCGCGCCCGGCCCGGCTCGTCGTCCGCCGGGACGAACCTCCCCCGAGCCGTAGTACGGAGGTCCCCCTAGGGGGGCTCCACCACCGGGTGGAGGCCCGCTCGGGGTCGTCTCCACCCTTCGGTGCGGCAAGCCTCCACCCTTCCGTCGCGTCAGGGGCAAGTCGAGGGCGCCGTGGGAAGCTGTCGTACCGGAGATGGGTGCAAGGGGCACGGAGCGGGTTCGGGCGGCGGGCACGGGAGGGGTTTTCCGGTGGGGAGTACGACACCTGCGATACAGGGCGGCGCGAGCCGGCAGCGGGACACGCGGCGGCGGGGGGCGGTCGTCGCCGCGCTGATGCTGGCGATGGCACTGGCGGCACTCGACGCCACCATCGTCTCCACGGCCGTACCGCAGATCGTCGGGGACCTCGGCGGGTTCTCCGTCTTCTCCTGGCTGTTCTCCGGCTATCTGCTCGCCGTGACCGTCACACTTCCGGTGTACGGCAAGCTGTCCGACACCTTCGGCCGCAAGCCGGTGCTGGTGGCCGGCGCGGCGGTGTTCCTGCTGGGCTCGCTGCTGTGCGCGGGGGCCTGGAACATGGGGGCGCTGATCGCCTTCCGGATCGTGCAGGGCCTGGGCGGCGGGGCGCTGCAGGGCACCGTGCAGACGCTCGCCGCCGATCTGTATCCGCTGTCGGAGCGCCCGAAGATCCAGTCCAAGCTGTCCACGGTGTGGGCCGTGTCGGCGGTCGCCGGGCCGGGGCTCGGCGGGGTGCTCGCCGCGTACGCCGACTGGCGCTGGATCTTCCTGATCAACCTGCCGATCGGTGCCGCCGCGCTGTGGCTGATCGTGCGTCACCTGCACGAGCCCGAACGGGAGGTCACCGCCCACGCGCGCGTGGACTGGGCCGGCGCGCTCGCGGTGTTCGCGTGCGGCGGGGTGCTGCTGACCGCCCTCGTCCAGGGCGGGGTCGCCTGGCCGTGGCTGTCCACGCCGTCGCTGGCGCTGTTCGGTACCGGTCTGGCGCTGGTCGCCGTCGTGGTGGCGGTGGAGCGGCGGGCCGCCGCGCCGATCATCCCGGGGTGGGTGTGGCGGCGCCGGACGATCGCGGCCGTCAATCTGGCGCTCGGCGCGCTGGGGCTGCTGATGGTGGCACCGGCGGTGTTCCTGCCGACGTACGCGCAGTCGGTGCTCGGACTCGCGCCGGTGGCCGCCGGGTTCGTGCTGTCGGTGTGGACGCTGAGCTGGCCGCTGTCGGCGGCGCTCAGCCAGCACGTCTACCGGCGCATCGGCTTCCGGGACACCGCGCTGCTCGGCATCGGCCTGGCCACGCTCGTTCTGTGCGCGTTCCCGTTCCTGCCCTATCCCGGGTCGTGGTGGCAGCCGACGCTGCTGATGCTGCTGCTGGGCGGGGCGCTGGGGCTGTTCCAGCTGCCGCTGATCGTCGGGGTGCAGTCGACCGTGGGCTGGTCGGAGCGGGGCACCACGACCGCGTCCGTCCTCTTCTGCCGGCAGACCGGGCAGACCCTCGGCGCATCCCTGTTCGGCGCCGTCGCCAACGGGGTGCTCGCGGACCGGCTGGGCGGGGCCGGCGACCTGGACTCCGTCACGCGCGCGCTGGACGCCGGAACGGCCCCGGAGGCGACCCGGCGGGCCATCGCCGCGGCGGTGCACGCGGTCTACCTCGGCGCGGCCGGAGCGGCCGCGCTGGCCTTCCTGGTGCTCCTGTCGGTGGCACCGCGCCAATTCCCGGTACTCGACGACTGAAACGGTCCCGGACGCCGCCCCCGGGGCGGATTTCCGCTGGTTAACGGCGGTAACACCGGCACCCGGCACGTGTTTTCGGCTAGCAAGCGCATACCGACCGGCCAGTTCGGTGAAAACGCCGCGCGGTTACGGACTCGCGAGTAGCGTGCGTGGCTCCGCGCCCCCCACCTCCCTGCGGTCCGCCGCCACGGACCCGAGCCACGCAAGGAGCCCCGGGATGTCCTACGACCCGCCGCAACCGTCGTACACCCACCCCTGGCAGCCGATCCCGCCCGAACCGCACCGCACGCCGCAACCGTCGTACACCTACCCCTGGCAGCCGGTCGCGCCCGAACCGTCCCGTCCGCCGCACCGGCCGCACCGCGAGCCCCTCGGCCACCACAGCGATCTGCGCGTGCTGCGCAGCGCCTACCGCTGGCAGCGGCGTACCGCCACGCTCACCGCACTCGGCTACTTCACGCTGTTCCTCGTCCTGTCCGCCTGCGCGCCCGGCGTCATGTCGCGCACGGCCGCCGGAATTCCGGCCGGCCTGCTGCTCGCCCTTCTCCAGCTTCCCGTCACCTGCCTCGCGATCGCCCTGTACGAGCACACCGCGCGCCGGCACGTCGATCCACTCGCGGCCCGCATCCGCAGGACGGCCGAACTCGACGCGCGACGGGGAGCGGGCCGATGACCGCCACCGCGGTCGGCCTCGCCGGCCGGGGCCTGACCGGTTTCAGCGGGTCGGCCCAGGCCATGTCCCTGGTCGCCTTCTCCACCGTCGCCACCGTGACCCTGCTGCTCTGTGTGATGACCGGCCCCGACCGCGACGACCTCGACGAGTTCTACACCGGCTACGGCTCCCTCTCCCCGCTGCGCAACGGGCTCGCCATCGCCGGTGACTACATCTCCGCGGCCACCGTCCTCGGCACCGGCGGAGTGATCGCCCTGTGCGGGTACGACGGCGTCGTCCTCGCCCTCAGTACGGCACTGTCGCTGATGCTGATGATGTTCCTGCTCGCCGAACCGCTGCGCAACGCGGGCCGGTTCACCATGGGCGACGCGCTGGCCCGCCGGCTGCCGGGCCGTTGTGTACGCATCGCCGCGTGCGCGGTGACCATCGCCTCGTTGCTGCCGCTGATGCTGGTCCAACTGGCCGGTACCGGGCAGCTGATGGCGTTCATCCTGGGCTTCACCAACGAGTCCCTGAAGACCGGGTGCGTCGTGGGGGTCGGCGCCCTGATGATCGCTTATGCGGCGATCGGCGGCATGAAGGGCACCGCGCTGATCCAGATCCTCAAGATCGTGATGCTGGTCGGTTCCGGCACCGTCGTCGCCCTGCTGATCCTGCGCCGCTTCGACTGGGACCCGGGCGCCCTGTTCACCGCGGCGTCCCGGCGGAGCGGGGCAGGACCCGCCTTCCTGCGCTCCGGGCTGCAGTTCGGCACCGGACCCGGGTCCCGCCTGGACATGATCGCCTCGGAGCTGACCGTGGTGCTCGGCGGCGCCTGCCTGCCCCACATCACCATGCGCACGTACACGGCCTCCAGCGCCCGCCAGGTCCGCCGCTCGATGTCCTGGGCGGTGTCGATCGTCGCGTTGTTCGTGCTGGTCATCACCGTGATCGGCTTCGGCGCCACGGCACTGGTCGGGCGTGCCGCGATCTCCGCGGCCGATCCGCAGGGCAACACGGCCTATCTGCTGGGCTCGCGGGCGGCGTTCGGGGCCGATGTGTCGACGGCGGAGACCTTCCTGTTCACCATGGTCACCACCGCGATCTTCCTGACCCTGCTCGCCTCGGTGGCCGGGATGATCCTCGCCTGCGCCAACTCCCTCGCCCACGACGTCTTCTCCGCGCGCGTGCGGGAGATGCCGGCCCGCCGAGAGATGGCCCTGGCCCGCGTCTCCGCCCTCGCCATAGGCGTCCCGACCATCCTGCTGGCCACCCTGGTGCAACAGCACAGCCTGCAGCCCCTGGTGACGCTCTCCTTCTGCCTGGGCGCCTCCGCTCTCGCCCCCGCCCTGGTCTACGGCCTCTTCTGGCGCCGCTACACGCGCGGCGGGCTGCTGGCCACGCTGATCGGGGGCTCGTCGACCGTGCTGCTGCTTATGCCGGGCACCAACCTGGTCTCCGGCTCAGCGGTCTCGGCCTTCCCGCACGCCGACTTCAACTGGTTCCCCTTCACCACCACCGGACTCGTCTCCATCCCGGCCGGGTTCTTCTTCGGCTGGCTGGGCACGGTGGCCGCGGGCCGCACCGGGGCGGAGCAGCAGCGGCGGCAGTACGAGGCGGTGGAGGGACGGATCCTGGCCGGAGTGGTACGCGACTGACGCGTGCGTGCCGGGCGGTTCGGGCGGCCGCTATTCCAGGGCGGCCCGGCCCGTCAGGGAAGTCAGGCTGCTGCGCACGTTGTCCATGTGCGCCCGTACGGCGTCCCAGGTCTCGCCGTGCTCGCGCAGCACCTGTTCCGTCTCGCGGCCGATCTGCTCCTCACGCGCGCGTGCCTCGGCGATGATCTCGGCGCCACGCGCGCGTGCCTCCTCCGGGGCGCGGCGCGCGTACTCCTCCGCCTCTTCGAACGCCCTCGTTGCCTCGGCGAGTTCGTGCTCGGTCCGGCTGACCCGCTCGGCGAACCCGGCGTCCACCGCGGCCGCCGCCTCCGCCTCCTCGCGCTCCACCTCCGCCCACCGCTCGGCCTGCTCCCGGGTCTGCTCGGCCAGCAGGCCGGTGATGCGGTCCCGGCCCTCACGCAACGCCGCGACGGCCTCTCCGCGCCCTTCCTTCACCTCGCGCCGGGCGCCGATGCGGAGGTCGTCGGCCTCGGCGTGGGCGGCGAGGAGCAGTTGGCGGGCCTGTTCGTCGGCGTCCGCGCGGAGGGCGTCCGCCGCTTCCTGCGCCTCCCGGCGCAGGTCCTCGGCGTGCGCCTCGGTCTGCGTGAGGTGCCTGTGCACGTCACGCCGCGTGCGCTTGCGGAGGTCCGCCGCCTCCTCCAGCACGCTCTGGAACAGGCGCCGTGCGCCCTCGCCGAGCGTCTCGTACGTCTGCGGCTCGAGCTGGGAGACGGTCTCGCGCAACCGCGCGGCCTCCGCCTCCATGTCCTTGGCGAGTACGGTAAGGCGCGCCGCGCGCTCCCAGGCGGCGTCCCGGTCCTGCGAGAGCGCCTCCAGGAACGCGTCGACCTGGTCGGGGCGGTAGCCGCGCCCCCGGACCGCCGCGAAGTCGTGCGGCGACATCGATGCGCTGCTCACCTGGGAGCCCCTCTCCACCGGACATGCACGACAGGATGATTTCGCGCATATCTTGATGGATCGGGTGTAACTGTTCGTAACGCGACACTCCGCCGTCCGGGCGCGGCCGGAATGTCGCACTTCACCATCGGCGTGGCGTGCGGGGACACCCGGCGCGCCTCCCCCACATGGGCGTACCTCGCGGCGTCGGCCGAAGCTCGCCGCCCGGCCGGGCAGCGGTCATCGTGTCCTCCACGCGCACGCCGAGAACGCGATCACGCGCGCGTGATCCCGTCCTTCACGGGATCACGCGCGCGTGGAGACCGCGACCGCTCACTTCCGGCCGGCGTGCGTCACAGCAGCCCGTCCCACATCTGCTCCAGCAGCACCGACCACCAGCTTTCCGGAGAGCCGAGCGCCGCGGGGTCGAGGGAGGCCAGCTGCGCCTGGAAGTCGACCGTCCAGCGGCCCGCCTGCTCCTGGTTCAGCCCGTGCCGCAGACGCCACATCCGGCCCAGCAGGGCCAGGCACCGTGCGAACTCCGGCAGCCCGCTGTTCACGAACTGCGGCGGCACCGGAGCACCGCCCGGCCCCGCCTCCACCGGCACGGCCACGATGTTCGCCGTGCCGTACTGCACACAGATCGCCTTGCCGAAGTCGCTGCCCATGACGAGGTACGACCCGGCGTCCGCCGCCGGCTGCACCCCGCGCTCGGCCGCCAGCTCCGCCAGCGTCGGCACCGGACGGCCCGGCTGTGCCTGCGCCCAGAAGAACGGGCCCATGTCCAGCGGCAGCCCGGCCACGACCAGCATGTGCGCCACGACCGGCGGCACACCCTGGCGCGACACCGCCTGCTGCTCGAACCGGAAGACCCCCGGCCCGAACGCCGCCGCCAGCTCCTGCGCGATCACCTCCGGGGGGTTCGCCGGCGCGGCCTGCACCGGCGGCAGCGGCGCACGCACCGGCGCCGGCCGCGCGGGTCCGTCCGCCACCTGGTGCAACTCACCCTGGTGCGCCAGCAACTGGTGCATGCCCTGCTGCCGGCTCGCGTGGTCCGTGCCGTACGGCGCGATGCTCGTGATCCGCGCCTGCGGCCACTGCTCCCGGATCATCCGCGCACAGTAGGCGCCCGGCAGCTCGCACGACTCCAGCTCGGTGTGCAGCTCCAGCACCTGTTCCGGCGGCACGTTTATCCCGCGCAGTTCGTGGAAGATCTGCCACTCCGGGTGCGGCATGCCCGGGGCGGAACGCCGGATCAGCTGCTGCTCCGAACCGTCGTGCGCGCGATAGCGCAGCACCGCCTGATAGCCGGGGCCGACCGTCGGCTGCCCCTGCTGCGGATACCCGTACGCGGGAGCCGGCCCGGGCACCGGAGCACCCGGAGGCGGCATGGCACCCGGCGGCATCGGCTGCGGAGCACCCGGAGGCATCGGGTGCGAGGCACCCGGAGCACCCGGAGCGCCGGGCGGCATGCCAGGGGCGCCGGGCATGCCGGGTGCGCCGGGAGCGGGCGGCGGAGGTGCGCCCGGGCCGGCCACGGGCGGCGCGGCCAGCACGGTCTCGGCATGATGCACCGCACCCCGCGCACCACCGTGGGAACCCGGGACGCCGGGAGCACCGGGAGCACCGGGAGCACCGGGAGCACCGGGAGCACCGGGAGACTGTGGTGCGCCGGCCGCGGCAGGCGCACCCGGGGCGTTCGGAGTCCCGGGCGGGCCGGGCGGGTTCGGTACACCCGGGGCGTTCGGGGTTCCGGGCGGGCCGGGCGGGTTCGGTACACCCGGAGTGCCCGGGACACCCGGGGCGCCCGGAGGCTGCGGCATGCCGCCGCCCGACTGGCCGGGGTCCGCGAACACCGTGGCCGCGTGGTGCACGTTGCCGGCGGGGGGGCCGCCCGGAGCACCCGAAGGCGCGGCGGGCGGACGGGGGGCGCCCGGCGCGTTCGGCACGCCCGGCGCCGGTGCCCCGTCCGCACCTCCCGGGCCGGCCGGCGCACCCGCGCCGCTCGGCCCCTCGGGCCCCTCGGGCCCCTCGGGCCCGAGCGCCGACACGAGCTGCGTCGGCACGTACCCGCCCGCGGGCGCACCCGGCGCGGGCGGGGTCGCCGCGCCGCCCGGGCGCACGCCCGGCGTACCCGGAAGGCCCGGCGGCGGTGGCGGCGCGCCCGCTCCACCGCGCGCCTTCTTCGGCGGAGGCGCCGCCTTGCTCGTCGCCGCATCCGCTATGTCCCCGGCGTTCGGCGCGAGATGCCGCTGCGACGCACCCGGTCCGGCAGGGGCCTGCGGCGCGTTCGGCACACCGCCCGGTGCACCCGGCGCCTGCGGGTAGCCGTACCCCGGAGCGCCCTGCGGGGTGCCGGAGCCCTCGGGGTAGCCGTACGACGGCGCGCCCGGGAACGGCGGGGGCGTGCTGCCCTGCGGCGCACCGGGCATACCAGGCGCACCATGCGTACCAGGCGCAGCGAGGGGCGCGTGCGGCGTGCCGTGCGCCGACTGCGGGTTGGGCACGCCCGGCGGGGGTGTGCCCGGGACCGCCGGACCCTGCGGGTAGCCGTACGGCGGCGTACCCGGCGGAGGCGGAGGCGTGCTGCCCTGCGTGGCGCCCGGCACCCCAGGAACGCCCGGCACCCCAGGAACGGCGGGCGCCCCGGGTGCGGCGGGCACGCCGGGCGGGTAAGCGGCACCGGGCGCACCCGGCGCACCACCGAACGCGGACGAACCGCCCTGCGACCCGGGCGAGTAGCCCTGCGTTCCCGGCACGTTCGACGCGTCGAGTGCCGGCGCGACCGCCGTGGGCGGCAGTTGGCTGCCGCCCGGGATCAACGCCGTCATCGCATCCGGCGCGGCCGCCGGCGGGCGCGGACCCTCGTCGCCCGGGTAGCTCAGCGGCGGCGCGAACACCGTCGCCGGCAACGGCACGGAACGGTCGTCCTCGCCGGCGCCCGCGTTCGTGTCCGTACCGGCCCAAGGCGTGGCGCCGGGAGGCGCATCCGCCGGAGCGGACGCCCCCGGCACCTGCGGACCGCTCGGCCCTCCGTACGCAGCCGCGGCGCCGGCCCCGAACGCCCCGGCCGTCCCGGAGCCGCTCGACGCGTCCACGGGCACCCCGGCCTGCGTCTCCGCCAGCCCGGCACCGACACCGGAACTCCCGTGACCGGCACCCTGCGCACCGGCACCGGCACCGGCATCAGGTGCGGCGCCGGACCCCACGCTCACACCCGGAGATCCGGCCCCTACTCCCACACCCGGGGAAGATCCGGCGGCAAACCCACCACCGGCAGAGGCTCTCCCCGAACCGTCCGTGCCACCCGAACCGTCCGTGCCGTCCGTGCCACCCGGGCCGCCCTGGCCACCCGTGTCCCGGCCACCCGTGCCGCCACCCGTGCCGGCGGCCGGGCCCGGCCGCCGGTCCTCGAGACCCAGCTTGTCCGCCGCCTCCTGCAACCACTCCGGCGGAGACAGCAGGAACGACGTCTGGTTCAGGTCGACACGGGACGCGGCGGCCGCCGGCACCGCGTCCTGGGGCTCGTCGGCACGCCCGTACTCCTCCTCGTACCGCCGGATCACCTCGCCCACCGGCAGCGCCGGCCACAGCGTGGCCTCCCCGCTGTCCCGGGCGATGACCAGCCGCTGCCCGCCCGCGTCCGAGCGCGGGCCCTCCGCACGGTCCTCGCCCCACACCACGAATCCCAGCTCGAACTCCCGCACCCGCACCTCACGGTGCTGGTAGACGGGCACGTCGCCGTTGATCCACTCCTCGGCACGCTCCTGCGCCTGCGCGTAGGTCACCATCGCCTGCAGCTCACTCCCCTGCCGGGCCGGAAGACACCGAACCGGAAGACACCGGGACGACACGGGCGAAACCGCCGTCCACCATCAGATTCGCCACCGTCTCCAACTCCGGCGGGCTACCGGCCAGCCGCGACAGGAACACGTCGAAGTCGTCACCGCACGGCAGCAGCAGACGCTCCACCCGCTCCGCGGGCGACCACGACGGATCCACATCGCGTACATCGTCGTACGCGCAGAACCACACCGAGCCGATCCGCTCGCCCTTCACCTTCACCGCGAGCAGACCGCCCTGAACAAACGTGACGCCCAGGTAGTCCTTCGTCAGGTGGTCGCGCAGGCACTTGTTGACGTACACCAGGTCGTTGACCGCGGCCTCGTCGCGCACCGTGAAGAACGGCTGGTCCAGCAACAGGCCCAGTTCGGCGGCCAGTGCCGTGCCCACCGGAGCGCAGCCGCCCGCCGCCTTCAGGAACGAGCGGTAGGCGCCGGGAAGCCGGTAGCCGAGATCCTCCTCGACGCCCTGCACCTGCGCCTCGGTCACCGCCACGCCCGACTTCGGCAGCCCGAAATGCGCCGGACGCGTCTCCTGCAACGGGCGCGTCCCCCGCTTGGCATGGTCCACCGGCGCCGTCGCCACGCCACCGTGATGCCGCAGCAGCGCCTTCACCTCGACCGGGACCAGCTCCAGCCGCCGCGTGCCCGCCACGTGGTGCCACGTCCAGCCGTGCGGCGTCGCCACATCCGCCACCGTGTCCCACAACTCGTGCCCCGACGCCGCCGACGCGGCGTTCGCCGACACGAAGTCCGTCAGTCGCAGCTCGTCGACGCCGAACCCCTCCGGCGGTTCGGCGATCTCCACCGCCACGCGCGCGTACGCCGAGAAGTCCGGGTATCCGTGCTCGTCGACCCGTACCCCTCTCGGGTGACGTGCCGCCCGGACCGGGTCGGGAAAGTGCACGACCTGCCCGCCGTAGGCCGCGTTCGGCGGCACGGCTTGTCCCCCGGCCTGGCGGCCGGGCGGTGCCCCCGGCCCGAGCCGACCTGTCGTCATGGCGGTTGCCCCCTGAGGCGTTCTCTCGGGCCTGAACGGCGGTGTCTATCGCGGACGGCGACAGCCTATGCGGTACACGAACCCCGGTCACCGGCCCACCGCATCCCCGCGGACAACACCCCTCCGCTTCTGTGACCAGCCGTCACCCCATCGTCACGACACGCCCAGACCCGGGCGTGTCGCGGCGCCCCAGCTTCCCCACCAGCCACGGCATTTGGCACCCTGTGTTCCTTCGGGGGATGCCCGGGGAGGGAAGAGCGATCATGAATGCCTTGCAGACCGGAGGTACGCACGTGCGGGCCGGCGACCCTCGCATCGACTGGAGCGGCACCGACACACCCGCCGCCCCCACGCTTCGCCACCGCCGCGACGGCATCCTGCCCACCGTCGCCGCGGCCCTCTCCGTCCGTGGCACCACCCTCACCGGCACCGCCGCCCGCGGCGAGGAACCCCCTTCCCTCCACCCCCTCGTCCAGGACTTCCTGGACACCCTCGGCAGCGCCCAGCGCGACCGCTTCACCGGCCGCTGCGCCGAGACCATCCTGATCTCCCGCCAGGTCGCCGCCGCCGACGCCACCCGCAGCAAGCGCGCCGCCCGCAAGCCCATGACCAACGGCGAGGCCCGCAGGGCCCTCAAGCACGCCAAACTCACCACCCGCCGCATACGGGAGGCAGGCGACCCCCGCCACGGCGGTTTCGCCAGCCCGTGCCGCGCCTGCACCGCCCTCAGCGCCCACTTCGGCGTCCGCATCGTCGATCCCACGGCAACCGACGGCTGACACCACCCGACAACCCCGCAACACCTACGCCGGTACGACGAACGAAGGGCCGATGCACCCCGACCGCACCTCCACCACGCGCTTCTCCGTACCCGTCGACGCCGCCCTGCGCGCCGCCGGCTGGCAACCCGGGCGCTGGGACATAAAGCAGGCCGAGATCTGGGCGGACACCCTGCGCGAGCACACCTCGCCCGCAGGGCACCGGCACACGGTCTTCCCCGCGGCCGTCGAGGCCTGGGCGGAGTTCGGCGGCCTCGGTATCGCCCCCACCGGCCCGGGGCGCCAGGTCGCCCCCGCCACCCTCCACCTCGACCCGCTGCACGGACTGCACCACGCCCGCACCCTCGGCGACCTCGGGCGCGCCCTCGGCACCGACCTCAGTCCCCTCGGCGAGGAGACCGACACCACGGCCCTCCTCGCCATCGACGCCGAGGGCCGCGTCTACGCGCTCGACCACACCGGCGACTGGTACATCGGCCCCGACATCGACCACGCCCTGTCCACCCTCATCACCGGCATAGAGCCCGTACGCCTCACGGCAGGCTGACCCCCCCCCCGGCCGCAGGTCAGCCCCACGCCGCACGCAGGCCGGGCCCGACAGCCCCACGCAGGCCGGGCGCGACAGCCGCACGGCAGCCCACCCCGCACGCCGCACGCAGGCCGGGCCCGACGACGGCACGGCAGCCCGACCCGTACGCCGCACGCAGGCCGGGCCCCGCCGCCCGAGGGAGCCGCACACCCGGGGCCGCCCCCCGGACGCGCCGGGGAGCCGCACGCCGCCGGTCGCACCCGGGTCCGCGCGGTGGGCTATCCCGCCGGGATCACCGCGGAGACCCGGAAGCCGCCCGCGTCCGTCGGCCCCGACACGAACACTCCGCCCAGCGCCAGGACCCGCTCCCGCATCCCCACCAGGCCGTTCCCACCCGAGGGCAGCCGCGCCGCCGAGGCCGAAGCGGGCTCCGGCGGCGGCTCGTTCTCCACCTGCATCGCTATCTCCGACACCCGGTGCGCCAGCCGCACATGCGTCTTCGCGCCCGCCGCGTGCTTGTGGACGTTCGTCAACGCCTCCTGCACCACCCGGTACGCCGTCTGCTCGATCTCCGCCGCGTACGACCGCTCCTCCCCCTCCACCGAGAGGTCCACGGCCATCCCCGCCGCCGCCGACTGCCCGACCAGCTCGTCCAGCTCCGACAGGCACGGCCCCTCCGCGGCGCCGTCCTCACCGGCCGCCCGCGAGGCCGCCGCCGCGGCCGCCTCGCCCACCGCCGCCAGCGGCAGCGCGGCGGCCCGCCGGC
This sequence comes from Streptomyces sp. NPDC048514, assembly GCF_043199955.1. NCBI lineage: Bacteria > Bacillati > Actinomycetota > Actinomycetes > Kitasatosporales > Streptomycetaceae > Streptomyces > Streptomyces sp. NPDC048514. The sequence goes on from NZ_JBICWT010000004.1 coordinate 249,877, forward strand.
CCGCGTCCTCGCCCGCCCGCAGCACCCCGAGCATCTCCCGCAACTCGGTCAGCGCCTGCCGGCCCATGTCCCCCACGAGCGCGGCGTTCTTCACCGCTTTCTCCGGGTCCTTCCGCGCCACCGCCTGCAGGGCCGCCGCGTGCACGACCATCAGGCTCACCCGGTGCGCGACGACGTCGTGCATCTCGCGCGCGATCCGGGTCCGCTCCTCGTTGCGCGCCCACTCGGCGCGCTCCTCCGCCCGCTCCGCGAGCAGCTGCAGCTCGCGCTCCAGGGAATCCGCCCGCTCCCGCAGGCTCTCCATCAACCGCCGCCGCGCGCCCACGTACAGGCCCAGCAGCACCGGCGGAGCCGTCAGCCCCAGCGACGTCGTGACGGCCGCGAACGGCACGAACCAGTCGCCCAGCGTCAGATCACCGCGCGCCATGTCCTGCCGCACCCGGACGAACGTCACGATCATCGTGCCCAGCAACGACATCCCGGCCAGCGCACCGATGATCCGCCGCGGCAGTTCGCACGCCGCCAGCGTGTAGAGGCCGACGACGCCCATCAGGAAACCCATCTCGGCCGGCGTGATCGCGATCGCCACCAGCACGACGGCGATGGGCCACTTCCGCCGCACCAGCAGCACCGAGCCGGCGATCAGACCGAACACGATCCCCACCGACACCGGGACACCCGCGTCCCGGGCGAACGGAATCCCCTCCGCGCCGCACTCGGCGGCCGACACCAGCGCAAGGCCGCCGTCGAACACCGCGCTGCGCCACCTCCCCCACCACCAGGGGCCGGTCAGGCCCCTGGTGTGGTGGTCTTCCCCCGTCGTGGTCATGTGTCCAGCCTACGGGCGAGGCGTGCGGCATTTCCGGTGACTTTCCCCTACCTCCACACACCGCGCAGCGTGACCGGACGACCTCGAACAGGGCCTCGCGAGCGGCAGCCGGGTGATCAAAGTCCCGTGAGGGAGGCGTCTCGTACCGTCGCGTCGAGGGCTGGTGGTGCGGCATAGTAGGTGCCGCGACCTCAACGGAGTGGAGAAATGTCCGTTTAGGCAGCCTATATGGTCCCCTGTGGTGTAATCGGCAACACGGGTCACTTTGGATGATTTGTTCCAGGTTCGAGTCCTGGCAGGGGAGCCGCACACCCATCGGGTCCTGACAGCGCCGTCAGGGCCCGCTCTCGTTCCCCCTCCCATGCACCCCGGTATCCTGCGGCTGTCACCCCCACCCATCCAGAGCCGAAGGGCAACCCCGTGAGCGCCATCCGCCCGGCAGCCGTCGTCGTTCTCGCAGCGGGTGAGGGCACCCGTATGAAGTCGGCCACACCCAAGGTCCTGCACCAGATCTGCGGCCGTTCCCTGGTCGGCCATGTGCTGGCCGCCGCCCGTGAGTTGGACCCCGCGAACCTGGTCGTCGTCGTGGGCCACGCCCGTGAGCAGGTCACCGCGCATCTGGCCGAGATCGATCCGGACGTGCGCACGGCCGTGCAGGCGAAGCAGAACGGGACCGGGCACGCCGTGCGCATGGGTCTCGAGGAGCTGGGCGGTTCGGTGGACGGCACCGTCGTGGTCGTCTGCGGAGACACGCCCCTCCTCACCGCCGACACGCTCGACCGGCTCGCCCGGACGCACCACACGGACGGCAACGCCGTGACCGTGCTCACCGCCGAGGTGCCGGACGCCACCGGTTACGGCCGGATCGTGCGGGACGACGCGACCGGTGCCGTGACCGCGATCGTCGAGCACAAGGACGCGACCGACGCCCAGCGGTCGATCCGCGAGATCAACAGCGGAGTGTTCGCCTTCGACGGGCAGTTGCTGTCGGACGCGCTGAAGAAGGTGCGGACGGACAACAGCCAGGGCGAGGAGTACCTCACGGACGTGCTCGGGATCCTGCGGGAGGCCGGGCACCGGGTGGGGGCGTCCGTCGCCGCCGACCACCGGGAGATCGCCGGGATCAACAACCGGGTGCAGCTCGCCGAGGCCCGCCGGTCGCTCAACGACCGGCTGCTGACCCGGGCCATGCTGGACGGGGTCACCGTGGTCGACCCGGCCACCACCTGGATCGACGTGACGGTCACCTTCGAGCAGGACGCGCTCGTGCATCCGGGCACGCAGCTGACCGGGGCCACGCACCTCGGTGAGGGTGCGGAGGTCGGTCCCAACAGCCGGCTGAAGGACACCAGGGTCGGCGCGGGGGCGCGGGTGGACACCACGGTGTCCGACGGGGCCGTCGTCGGGGCGCAGGCGACCGTGGGACCGTACGCCTATCTGCGGCCCGGGACGCGTCTCGGCGCCAAGGGCAAGATCGGCACGTACGTCGAGACGAAGAACGCGCGGATCGGCGAGGGCACGAAGGTTCCGCACCTGTCCTACGTCGGCGACGCGACGATCGGCGAGTACTCGAACATCGGCGCGGCGAGCGTGTTCGTGAACTACGACGGTGAGAACAAGCACCACACCACCATCGGTTCGCACTGCAAGACCGGTTCGGACAACATGTTTGTGGCTCCTGTCACGGTCGGGGACGGCGCGTACACCGCCGCCGGGTCCGTGATCACGAAGGACGTACCGCCCGGTTCGCTGGCCGTGGCCCGTGGCCAGCAGCGGAATATCGAGGGCTGGGTGGCGCGCAAGCGCCCCGGGAGCGCGGCCGCGAAGGCGGCCGAGGCGGTGTCCCGGCGGAGCGAGGGCGAGGACTGACCGGAAACGGGTGCGCCAAACACGGCGTACCGTGATAAGTGCACATCCGCACGCGTGCACCCCCGCATCCTTACCAGCTGATACGGCCTCTCACGCCCAGCCGAGAGGTCCGAGCAGCCGGCTGGCTGAGACAACCTCTGAGGAGACAGTGCTGTGACCGGGATCAAGACGACCGGCGAGAAGAAGATGATGTTCTTCTCCGGCCGCGCCCACCCCGAGCTTGCCGAGGAGGTCGCCCAGCAGCTGGGTGTCGGGGTCGTCCCGACGAAGGCCTTCGACTTCGCGAACGGCGAGATCTACGTCCGTTACCAGGAGTCGGCGCGCGGTGCGGACTGCTTCGTGATCCAGAGCCACACGGCTCCGATCAACCAGTGGATCATGGAGCAGCTGATCATGATCGACGCGCTGAAGCGTGCGTCGGCCCGTTCCATCACGGTGATCGTGCCGTTCTACGGTTACGCGCGGCAGGACAAGAAGCACCGGGGTCGTGAACCGATCTCGGCGCGTCTGATCGCGGACCTGATGAAGACGGCGGGTGCGGACCGCCTCCTGACGGTGGATCTGCACACGGACCAGATCCAGGGCTTCTTCGACGGTCCGGTGGACCACCTGTTCGCGCTGCCGCTGCTGGCGGACTACGTGGGCCGCAAGGTGGACCGGAAGAAGCTGACGGTCGTGTCGCCGGACGCGGGCCGGGTGCGGGTGGCGGACCGCTGGTGCGACCGGCTCGGTGCACCGCTGGCCATCGTGCACAAGCGCCGCGACAAGGACGTGGCGAACCAGGTGACCGTCCACGAGGTCGTCGGTGAGGTCAAGGGCCGGGTGTGTGTCCTGGTCGACGACATGATCGACACCGGTGGCACCATCTGCGCCGCCGCCGACGCGCTCTTCGCGCACGGCGCCGAGGACGTCATCGTGACGGCTACGCACGGCGTCCTGTCGGGTCCGGCCGCGGACCGGCTGAAGAACTCCCGGGTGAGCGAGTTCGTGTTCACGAACACGCTGCCGACGCCGGCGGAGCTGGGCCGGGACCTGGACAAGATCACGGTGCTGTCGATCGCTCCGACGATCGCCAGTGCGGTGCGCGAGGTCTTCGAGGACGGTTCGGTGACCAGCCTCTTCGACGAGCAGTGAGGTATGTGCACGCCCCCCGGCCCGCCCCTCCGGCGAGCTGACTGAAGATCCTTTTGGGAACGGCCTCCCCTGCCGAGTAGACTGCTGCAGTTGCTCGGCGAGGGAGGCCGTACTCCGTTGGAAGACGGGATACGGCGATCCGTTATCGACGCGCTCTTCGTAGCAGGCCGTTCGTGGCCGGGTGACCACGTCCGTTCCAGATTCTACGAGGAGTGATCAACATGTCCGAGGTCAAGCTCTCCGTCCAGACCCGCACCGAGTTCGGCAAGGGCGCCGCGCGCCGCGTCCGCCGTGACAACAAGGTTCCGGGCGTCCTCTACGGCCACGGCGCCGAGCCGCTGCACCTGACCCTGCCGGGCCACGAGCTGCTGCTCGCCCTGCGTACGCCGAACGTCCTGATCGCCCTGGACATCGACGGCAAGACCAACGAGCTGGCGATCCCGAAGGCCGTGCAGCGCGACCCGCTGAAGGGCTTCCTGGAGCACGTCGACCTGCTGCTGGTCAAGCGCGGCGAGAAGGTCACGGTCGAGATCCCGGTCCACACCGAGGGCGAGCTGGCCGCGGGTGGCAACCTCCTCGAGCACGTCCTGAACGCGCTGCCCGTCGAGGCCGAGGCCACGCACATCCCCGAGGCCGTCACCGTCTCCGTCGAGGGCCTGGAGGCCGGCGACTCCATCCACGCCAAGGACATCACCCTGCCCAGCGGCGTGTCCCTGGCCGTCGAGGAGGACGCCGTCGTCCTGCAGGTCCTGGCCGCGCAGGCCGAGGAGACCGAGGGCGAAGAGGCCGCCGAGGGCGAAGAGGCCGCCGCCGAGGCCTGAGCCCGGCCGGCACGTCGGCCGTAGCGGATCCGGGTCCCCTGCACGCGGGGGCCCGGCACCGCGGGCCGTGCCCACCCCGCCCCCGCACCCGGCCTCGGCCGGGCCGGGGGTGCCCCCGTCGCCGTCGGCGACCGAACGCCGACGGCGGTAGCCGTATCGCTCCAGCCGCTGCTTCCCTTGAGGGAGCAGCGGCTGTTGCACGTGAGGAGACATGGACGTGACCACCCCCGCCAGTGGCCCCTGGCTCATCGTCGGGCTCGGTAATCCCGGGCCCGAGTACGCCATGAACCGGCACAACGTCGGTTTCATGGTGGCCGATCTGCTCGCGGCGCGGATCGGCGGGAAGTTCAAGCGGGCGGGCAAGGCGCAGGCGCAGGTCCTGGAGGGACGGATCGGCCCGGCCGGGCCGGCGAGCCGCCGGGTGATCCTGGCCAAGCCGATGTCGTACATGAACCTGTCCGGCGGCCCGGTGAACGCGCTGAAGGACTTCTACAAGGTGCCGGTGGCGAACGTGGTGGCCGTCCACGACGAGCTGGACATCGACTACGGCACGCTGCGGCTGAAGCTGGGCGGCGGCGACAACGGGCACAACGGCCTGAAGTCGATGACGAAGGCGATGGGGCCGGACTATCACCGGGTGCGGTTCGGGATCGGGCGGCCGCCGGGGCGGATGCAGGTGGCCGACTTCGTGCTGAAGGACTTCGGGTCGGCCGAGCGCAAGGAGCTGGACTACTTCGTGGACCGCGCGGCGGACGCGGTGGAGTCCCTCGTGACGGAGGGTCTGGAGCGGGCGCAGGGCACGTACAACACGTGACTTGTACGGCTATGCCTCGCGGGTGAGTTGACCGCCCGTGGGGGTATGGCCAATGATCCCGGCCATGCCTGCCACAGCCAGTAGCGCTCGTCCGGCGTCCGTGTCCGCGTTGCGGTTCGGGCGGGTCGCGGCGATGGGTGCGGTCTCCGTGCTGATCGTCTTCACCGGGGTGTGGGGTTCCTGGGGGACCGCACAGCACGTGATGCTGACCAAGGGGCGGGAGACCGGCACGGTCGAGGTGACGCGCTGCGCCGGGCGGACGTGCACCGGACCGTTCACGCCGGCGTCGGCGGGGTCCCCGGCACGCGCGCGCGTGGAGCTCGCGAAGTCCCTCGCAGTGCGCTCGGGGCAGACGTACGACGTCGTCCTGAAGCCCGGTACCGGGGATGCGGTGCGTTCGGGGCCGGCGGGGATCCTGTACGCCTGGCTGCCGCTGGGCGGGGCGCTGCTGCTGGCCTCCGTGGTGGTCGCGGGCGGGATGCGGCTGACCCGGCCGGCCTGGGTGCTCGGCCTGTCGGGACTGTGCCTGCTGACGACGGCCTTCGTGGCGCTGCAGTGACCGCGTCCCGGTGTCGCTCTCGGGTCCCGAAGTGACCGCGTCCGTGCGCCCGGGCCCCGAAGTGACCGCGTCCATGCGCCCGGGCCCCGAAGTGACCGCGTCTGTGCGACCGCGTCCATGCGGCCTGTCTCCCGGTGACCGCTTTCCGGCACGAGGGTGCCCCCGGGGTCGTACGACCCCGGGGGCACCTGGTGTGCGCGGCTGCCGTCAGCCGGTGTTGCGCAGGCCGGCGGCCACGCCGTTGACGGTGAGGAGCAGGGCTCGCGCGAGCAGCGGGTCGGGGTCGACGCCCGCGGCGGCCGCTTCGCGCTGGCGCTTGAGCAGGGTGACCTGGAGGTACGAGATCGGGTCCAGGTAGGCGTCGCGGATGGCGAAGGTCTGCCTGAGGACGGGCTGGGCGTCGAGCAGCTTGCTCTCGCCGGTCACCCGCAGCATCTCGCGCACGGTCAGCTCGTGTTCGGCCCTGATGGTGTCGAAGACGTGCTTGAGCTCGTCGGGGACGAGGGTGTCGACGTAGTGCTGAGCGATCCGCAGGTCCGTCTTCGCCAGCGTCATCTCGACGTTGGAGATGAAGTTGCGGAAGAAGTGCCACTGCTCGTGCATCTCGGTCAGGACGGTGTCGAGGCCGGCCTCGCGCAGAGCCTTCAGGCCGGAGCCGACGCCGAACCAGCCCGGAACGATCTGCCGGGACTGGGTCCAGCCGAACACCCACGGGATGGCGCGCAGGCCGTCGAGGCCGGCACCGGAGTCGGGGCGGCGCGAGGGCCGGGAGCCGAGGTGCAGGTCGGCGAGCTGGTCGACGGGCGTGGAGGCGAAGAAGTAGGCCGGCAGGTCCGGATCCTCGACCAGGCGCCGGTAGGCGTCGTGGGCGGCGTCGGAGACGACGTCCATGGCGGCGTCCCAGCGGGCGAGGGCCTCGTCGGACTGGCGCGGGGCGGTGTGCAGGGCGGAGGCCTGCAGGGTGGCCGCGACGGTCAGTTCCAGGTTCTCCCGGGCGAGGGAGGGGATGAGGTACTTGTCGGAGATGACCTCGCCCTGCTCGGTGACCTTGATCTCGCCCTCCAGGGTGCCCCAGGGCTGGGCGAGGATGGCGTCGTGCGAGGGGCCGCCGCCCCGGCCGACGGTGCCGCCGCGGCCGTGGAAGAGGCGCAGGCGCACGCCGTAGCGGTGGGCGACGTCGCGCAGCCGGCGCTGGGCCCGGTGGATCTCCCACTGGCTGGTGGTGATGCCGCCGAACTTGGAGGAGTCGGAGTAGCCGAGCATGACCTCCTGGACGTCGCCGCGCAGCGCGACCAGGCGCCGGTAGGACGGGTCGGAGAGCATGTCCTCCAGGATGGTGTCGGCGGCGCGCAGCTCGTCGGTGGTCTCCAGGAGCGGCACGATGCCGACCTTCGCCCAGCCCGCGTGCAGGTCGACGAGGCCGGCCTCGCGGGCGAGGACGGCCGCGGCGAAGACGTCGTCGGCGCCCTGGCACATGGAGATGATGTAGGACTCGATGACCTCGGGGCCGAAGACCGCCAGGGCCTTCTTGACGGTCTCGAACACGCCGAGGGTCTTGGCGCCGGCCGCGTCGACGGGGGCCGGGGAGGAGGCGAGCGGGCGGCGCGAGCGCAGCTCCTTGGCGAGCAGCTTGGCTCGGTACTCGCGGGGCATGTCGGCGTAGCGCCAGGACTCCTCGCCGAGCCGGTCGAAGAGCTGGCCGAGGGCGTGGTGATGGGCGTCGGCGTGTTCGCGGACGTCCATGGTGGCGAGCTGGAGGCCGAAGGCGGCCAGGGTGCGGATGGTGCGGGCGAGCCGGCCGTCGGCGAAGAGGCCGCCGCGGTGCTCGCGCAGGGAGGCCTGGATGATCCGCAGGTCGGTCAGCAGCTCGCCGGTGCCGAGGTAGTCGCGGCCCTCTTCGTGCGGGGTGCCCTTGGCGAGGCGCTGCTTGGTGTTCTCGAGCTTCTGCCGGATGCACGTGGCCTTGAGCCGGTAGGGCTCCTCGGCGTTGAGGCGCTTGTAGCGGGGGCTGATCTCGGGCAGCCGGTCAAGGTCGGCCTGCAGGGACTGCAGGAGTTCCTCGGTGGCGCCGGCGTAACGGATGGAGTTGGAGAGCAGGCCGCGCAGCTCGTCGATCGTCTCCAGGGCGTCGTTGATGCCGTGCTCGTGCTGGAGGATCAGGACGTCCCAGGTGACCTGGGGGGTGACGTTGGGGTTGCCGTCGCGGTCGCCGCCGATCCAGGTGCCGAAGGTGAGGGGGCGGGTGTCGTCGGGGAGCTTGACGCCGACGCGCTCCAGTTCCGCCGTCAGGTCCTCGAGGACGTCGCCGACGGCGTCGGCGTGCAGCTCGTCGAGGTAGTAGATGGCGTTGCGGGCCTCGTCGGCGGGCTCGGGGCGGACGACCCGCAGCTCGTCGGTCTGCCAGACGAGGTCGATGTTCTCGGCGAGGCGGACGTCGTGACGGCGCCGGTCGGAGTCGAGGACGGGGGTGTCCAGGAGCGCGGCGATGCGCCGGAGCTTGTTCAGGACCGATCGGCGCGCGGCCTCGGTGGGGTGTGCGGTGAACACCGGGCGGACGTTCAGATGGCGCACCGTCTGCTTCAGGTGCTCGGGGTCGGCGTCCTTCAGCCGGTCGGCGGTGCGGGCGAGCAGGCCGCCCTCGGCCGCGCGCCGGGCGCGCAGCTCACGGCCGCGGTGCACCTGCTCGGTGATGTTGGCCAGGTGGAAGTACGTGGAGAAGGCGCGGACCAGCTTGGCCGCGGTCTCCAGTTCGGTGCCACGCAGCAGCTCGGCGGCGGCCTCGCCGTCCTCGCGGGTGAGGCGGCGGACCTTCTCGACCAGGTCGAGGAGCTCAGGGCCCTCCTGCCGGACAAGGGTCTCTCCCAGGAGATCACCCAGGCGGCGGATGTCGGCGCGCAGCTCGCTGCCGGTCGTGGTGGTCTGGTCGTCGGCACTGCTCACAGGTGCGGCTCCTTGCAGTGTGGAAGCTCGTCTGGGAGGGAACCCGGCCGTCTGGCACACGGCGGGCGCCGCATACGGGCCGGAGCGTCCGGGAAGAAACATCAGCGGACCGCGCTGTCCGACCGATCCAAGGATAGGTGCCCATGTGGACGCGCTGGCTCTGGGGCTCTTGCCGCCGCACGACACGCTGCCATACTTACGACGCCGTAGGTTACGGGACCGTAGGGAAGTACGGTCGAGTCCCGCCCGGTCCCGGAGTACACACCCGTCTTGACCCTCGACCCCACAGGGGACGCGCATGACCTCAAGTTCCGACGTGATCGAAGAAGCCCGTATGGCCGACGAAACCTCCCCCTCCGCCACGCTGGGCGGCGAGCAGAAGCGTTCGATCGAGCAGATCACGCTGCTCCTGTTCATCATCGTGCCGTTCCTGGCGATCGTGGCGGCCGTGCCGCTGGCGTGGGGCTGGGGGGTGAGCTGGCTCGACATGGGCCTGCTGGTCTTCTTCTACTTCCTCGGATGCCACGGCATCACCATCGGATTCCACCGGTACTTCACCCACGGTTCCTTCAAGGCCAAGCGGCCGCTGCGGATCGCGCTCGCGATCATGGGGTCCATGGCGGTCGAGGGCCCCCTGGTGCGCTGGGTGGCCGACCACCGCAAGCACCACAGGTTCTCCGACGCCGAGGGCGACCCCCACTCGCCGTGGCGGTTCGGGGAGAGCCTCCCGGCGCTGATGAAGGGCCTGTGGTGGGCCCACATCGGCTGGATGTTCGACGAGGAGCAGACCTCACAGGAGAAGTACGCGCCGGATCTGATCAAGGACGGGGCGATCCGGGCGATCTCCCGGCAGTTCGTGCTGTGGACGGCCCTGTCGCTGGGGCTGCCCGCGCTGATCGGTGGTCTGGCGACGATGTCCTGGTGGGGCGCTTTCACCGGGTTCTTCTGGGGCTCACTCGTCCGGGTGGCGCTGCTGCATCACGTGACGTGGTCGATCAACTCCATCTGCCACGCCGTCGGCAAGCGGCCGTTCAAGTCGCGGGACCGGTCGGGCAACGTGTGGTGGCTGGCGGTGCTGTCCTGCGGCGAGTCCTGGCACAACCTGCACCACGCCGACCCGACCTCGGCCCGGCACGGGGTGATGCGCGGCCAGATCGACTCCTCCGCGCGGTTCATCCGCTGGTTCGAGAAGCTCGGCTGGGCGTACGACGTGCGCTGGCCGTCACGCTCGCGTATCGATTCCCGCCGCGACCCCGACCAGGGCGGCTCCCGGCGCCGGAAGGCGGCGGCCGAGGCGGCATGATGGAGGCCGTGGCGACCGATTCCAGCAGCAATCCCGGCAATGACAAGCAACGGCGGACCCGCCGGACCCGCATGACCGGCGCCGAGCGCCGCCAGCAGCTGCTGGAGATCGGTCGCACCCTCTTCGCGGCGAAGGGGTTCGAGGGCACCTCGGTGGAGGAGATCGCGGCGAAGGCCGGGGTGTCCAAGCCGGTGGTGTACGAGCACTTCGGCGGCAAGGAGGGGCTGTACGCGGTGGTGGTCGATCGCGAGATGCGGCGTCTGCTGGACATGGTCACCGGCTCGCTGACGGCCGGCCACCCGCGTGAGCTGTGCGAGCAGGCCGCCTTCGCGCTGCTGGACTACATCGAGGAGTACACGGACGGCTTCCGGATCCTGGTCCGCGACTCGCCCATCCCGCAGTCCACCGGCACCTTCGCCTCGCTGATCTCCGACATCGCCACGCAGGTGGAGGACATCCTGGGCCGCGAGTTCAAGTCGCGCGGCTTCGACTCCAAGCTGGCCCCGCTGTACGCCCAGGCGCTGGTGGGCATGGTCGCGCTGACCGGCCAGTGGTGGCTGGACGTGCGCCGCCCGAAGAAGGCGGAGGTGGCCGCCCACCTGGTGAACCTGGCCTGGCACGGGCTGGACGGGCTGGAGCAGAAACCGCGGCTGATAGGGCACCGCAAGAGCTGAGGCCCCCCTCAGGAGCGCAGGCCCTCCCGAGGGGCGGTCCGCTCCAGGAACTCCAGCCGGTTGCCCACCGGGTCCTCGCAGAAGAAGCGCCGGTGGCCGGGCAGGGCGTCGTCCCAGGTGACCGGTGTTCCGTGGGCGGCCAGCCGGGACGCGTAGGCCTCGATGCCCGCGACCCGCAGCCCCGGGTGGGCCTTCCTCGAGGGGTGGAAGTCGTGCTCGACGCCCACGTGGAGCCGGACGAAGCCCGCCTCGAACCAGCAGCCGCCACGCGCCGCGAGCGCCGGCGGCTTCGGGACCTCGGTCATGCCGAGGACGTCCGCGTAGTACGACCGCAGTGCCGGCTCCGATCCGGGCGGTGCGGCCAGCTGCACATGGTCGAGGGCGACCAGCACGCTCACGCCTCCCTCACGGCGACGGCGAACAGCCGGCGGAACGGCAGGACGGTGCCGTAGGGAGCGCTCGGGTAGGCCTCCCGGAGCAGGTCGCGGTACTCGGTGACGAACGCCTCGCGAGCCTCCGGGTCGTCGGCCAGGGCCGTCAGGACGGGCCGCAGCCCCGTGCCCTTCACCCAGTCCAGGACCGGGTCGGGGCCGGGCAGGACGTGCAGGTACGTCGTCTGCCACACGTCCGTCGCGCAGCCGAGCCGGGCCAGCCGGTCCAGGTACGCGGCGGGGGTGTGGACGGAGTCCGTGCGGCGCAGGACGTCGGCGAGCCGGGCCTTCCAGCGGGGGGTGCCGGCCAGATCGCGCATCAGGGCGTGCAGTGGGGCGTCGACGTTGTCCGGGACCTGGAAGGCGAAGGTGCCGCCGGGTTCCAGGGCGGCGATCCAGTCGGCGAAGCGGTCGGCGTGGCCCGGCACCCAGTGGAGCGTGGCGTTGGAGACGATCAGGTCGTACGGCTCCGTGGGCGTCCATGTCCCCACGTCGGCGTGGGTGAAGTCGAGGCGGCCACCGCCGGCCGTCGGCCCCGCGTGGCCGGCGCGGGCCCTGTCGAGCATCTCGGGCGAGTTGTCGTAGCCGGTGATGTGGGCGGTGGGCCGGCGTTCGGCGAGCATCGCGGTGACGTTGCCGGGGCCGCAGCCGAGGTCGGCGATGCGGGGCCGGTCGCCGGGCGGCTCGGGGATGCGGGCGAGGAGGTCGGCGAAGGGGCGGGCGCGGTGACCGGCGTGGCGGAGGTACTGGGCGGGGTCCCAGGTGGGCTTGGTCATGGCGTCCACTCTCCTCGCCCATCTCTCTTGATGTCAAGAGACTCGAGATCAAGAGACTTCATGTCGACACAACCACTACACTGATCTCCATGGAGGACGAGGTCGATCGGCTGGTCGCAGCGTGGCGCCGGGAGCGCCCGGACCTCGACGTGGAACCGCTGGAAGTGCTCAGCCGGGTGAGCCGACTCGCCCGGCACCTGGACCTCGCGCGCCGGCTCGCCTTCGCCGAGCACCAGCTGGAGCCCTGGGAGTTCGACGTGCTGACCGCGCTCCGGCGCGCGGGCACGCCGTACCAGCTCTCGCCCGGCCAGCTGCTGACGCAGACCCTGGTCACCTCGGGCACGATGACCAACCGGATCGACCGGCTCGCCAAGAAGGGCCTGGTGGAGCGGTTGCCCGACCCGAGCGACCGGCGGGGGGTGCTGGTCCGGCTGACCGAGACCGGCCGGGACCGCGCGGACCAGGCGCTGGCCGGCCTGCTGGAGCAGGAGCGGGCGATCCTCGCCGAGCTGTCCCGCGCCCAGCGCGCGGAGCTGGCCGGCCTGCTACGCCAGTTGACCGCCCCGTTCGACAACATCCCCGGCTAGGTCGGCCGGCCCGATCCCGGCCCGCCGGGCGAGCGCCACGGCGGCCAGGGTGGAGTGCACGCCCAGCTTGCCGAGGACGTTCTGCATATGGGTGCGCACGGTGTGCGGGGAGAGGAACAGCCGCTCGGCGACCGCCTTGCGGCCGAGTCCGGCGACCATGCAGCGCAGCACCTCGCGCTCGCGCGGGGTGAGGGACTCCACCAGCCGCTCGCTCTCGGTACGGTGCTTGCGCGCCGCCGTCAGCTCCTTGAGGACCCCGGTGAGCAGGGCGGGCGGCAGGTGGGTCTCGTCGCGCAGCACGCCCCGTATCACCGTCAGCAGCCGCGAGAGCGAGCAGTCCTTGGCGACCCAGCCGGACGCGCCGGCCTGCAGGGCGAGGGCGGCCCGGCGCGGGTCGTCCTTCTCGGCGATGACGACGATCCGCACGGCGGGCTGGGCGGTCCGCACCCCGGCGACGAGCGAGATCCCGTCGACCAGGCCCTCCTCGTCGCCGGGCTGCACGGGCACGGCCGGGCGGGCACCGGGCAGCCGGCCGCCCAGGTCGGCGTCGACCAGGAGCACGTCGTAGCGACGGCCCTCGGTGGCCGCGCGCTCCATGCAGCGCAGCGCGGCCGGGCCGCTGCCGGCGGCGGAGACGTCGACGTCGGGCTCGGCGGCCAGCGCGGCGGCCAGCGACTCGGCGAAGATGCGGTGGTCGTCGGCGACCAGGACTCGGATACGAACCACGAAACCCCCTTCCCCAGACTCCGCGTGGAGCAGGGGATACCCAAGGTCCGGAGAGACCCGGCGATCGGCCGGTCCGGAAAAGCCCGGAAAAGGTCCGGAGAACGACGACTCGCACGAGTACGGCACCCCCAGCGGGAAGGACACCCGCCGCACGGCCGCCGCCGCCGCGGAACTGCCACCCCCACCGCGGGCGCCGTACCCGCTGTCTCGCCCCCTGATCAGCACCGGCCCCCACCGGCGCCGTTTCTCAGAGTACGGATGGGAGCGGACAGGGGAAGGCCATTTGCAGAACTGACCTTCCGACATGTTTATGGTGTGACGCATGTTTCGTATTGAGGCGGAAGTCGACAAGGACCGACGTGATCTGCTCCTCTCGCGGCTGCGGGACACCAACACGGCGGCGTCCCCGGTGCTGGCGGCACTGCGCGGCACGCCCGGCGAACGCGAGGCCCCGCTGCACGTCTGGGCGCTGGACACCGCCGGCAACCTGGCGGCCGGCCTGGTCGGCCACACCTGGACGACCTGGCTGCACGTCAGCTACCTGTGGGTCGACGCCGTCCACCGCGGCACGGGCCTCGGCTCGCGCCTGCTCACCGAGGCCGAACGCATCGCCACGACCGACCGCGGCTGCACGGCGTCCCGCCTGGAGACGTGGGACTTCCAGGCACCCGGCTTCTACCGCAGACAGGGCTACGAGGTCGTGGGCACGATCCCCGACTATCCACCGGGCGTCACGGAGTACATCCTGACGAAGCAACTGCCCTGACGGAGACTCACACCGCCGCCGACCGGGGTGGTGTGCAGGGCGGAGGCTCAGATCATGCGGCTCAGATCACTCGGTGGGCTCCGCGTGAGGGGACGGCCTCGAAGATGCGGGGGGTGGTGAAGCCGGCCGCTGCGAAGGCCTCCTCGGTCGCCTTCGTGAGGGTCTCGACGTCCGTCGACTCCGCCAGGACGATCGCCGAGCCGCCGAAGCCACCGCCGGTCATGCGGGCGCCGAGGGCGCCGGCGGACAGGGCCGTGTCGACGACCAGGTCCAGCTCCGGGCAGGAGATGCGGAAGTCGTCGCGCAGCGAGGTGTGGCCCTCGGTGAGGACGGGGCCGATCGCCCGGGTCTCGCCGGAGCTGAGGAGGCCGACGACGCGTTCCACCCGGTGGTCCTCCGAGACCACATGGCGGACCAGGCGGACGATCTCCTCCTCGTCGCCCAGGAGGGCCAGGGCCGCGTCCAGCTCGGCGTACGGGATGTCCCGCAGGGCGTCGACGCCCAGCAGGGCCGCGCCCTTCTCGCAGCCGGCCCGGCGCTTGCCGTACTCGCCGCCGCTGTGGGCGTGCTTGACCTGGGTGTCCACGACCAGCAGGCGCAGGCCCTCGGCCGCCAGGTCGAAGGGGATCTGCTGCTGGGACAGGTCGCGGGTGTCCAGGAAGAGCGCGTGGCCCTGCTCGCAGCAGGAGGACGCCGTCTGGTCCATGATGCCGGTGGGCGCGCCGACGTAGACGTTCTCGGCGCGCTGGCACAGCCGGGCCAGCTTCCAGCGCCGCAGACCGAGCTCGTACAGGTCGTTCAGCGCGAGCGCGATCACGACCTCCAGGGCCGCCGAGGAGGAGAGGCCCGCGCCCGTCGGGACCGTGGAGGACAGGTGCACGTCCGCGCCGGTGACCTGGTGGCCCGCCTCGCGCAGCGCCCAGGCCACGCCCGCCGGGTACGCCGTCCAGTTCGGGTCCGACTGCGGGGCGAGGGCGTCCAGCCGCAGCTCCGCCACGCCGCCCTCGATGTCCGCCGAGTGCAGGCGCAGGATGCCGTCGTCGCGGCGGGAGACGGCCGCGACCGCCTGGTGCGGCAGCGCGAACGGCATGACGAAGCCGTCGTTGTAGTCGGTGTGTTCACCGATCAGGTTGACCCGGCCCGGTGCCGCCCACACCCCCTCCGGCCGCGTCCCGTACAGCTCGGTGAAGCGCTCCGCGACCTGCTGTGCCCCCACTAGTGCTCCTTTGCGATGCTCTGCGCGAAGTCCCACGCGTCCGCGACGATCCCCGCCAGGTCCGCGCGGGACGGGTTCCAGCCCAGTTTCCCGCGCGCGGTGTCGGCCGAGGCGACGAGGACCGCGGGGTCGCCGCCCCGGCGCGGCGCGGCCACCTCGGGGATCGGACGGCCGGTGACCTCGCGGACGGTCTCGATGACCTCGCGGACGGAGAAGCCGCTGCCGTTGCCGAGGTTGCAGATCAGGTGCTCGCCCGGCCGGGCCTTCGTCAGGGCCAGCAGGTGGGCCTCGGCGAGGTCGGCGACGTGGATGTAGTCGCGGACGCAGGTGCCGTCGGCGGTCGGGTAGTCGTCGCCGTAGACGGAGATCGCCTCGCGGCGGCCCTGGGCGACCTGGAGGACGAGCGGAATGAGGTGCGACTCGGGGTCGTGGCGCTCGCCGCAGGCGCCGTAGGCCCCCGCCACGTTGAAGTAGCGGAGGCTGACGGCCGCCAGGCCGTGGGCGCCCGCCTCGCCGGTGATCATGTGGTCGACGGCGAGCTTGGACGCGCCGTAGGGGCTGGTCGGCCGGGTCGGCGCGGTCTCCTCGATGGGGACCTGCTCCGGCTCGCCGTAGGTGGCCGCCGTGGAGGAGAAGACCAGCTTGCGGACGCCCGCCTCGCGCATCGCGCCGAGCAGGGCCATGCTGCCGCCGACGTTGTTGTCCCAGTACTTCTCCGGCTTGACCACCGACTCGCCGACCTGGGAGAAGGCGGCGAAGTGCAGCACGCCCTCGTAGGAGGGGTCGAGCCATTTGGCGGCGTCGCGGATGTCGCCCTCGATGAACGTGGCACCGGCCGGGACGCCCTCGCGGAAGCCGGTGGAGAGGTTGTCGAGGACGGTGACCTCGTGGCCGGCCTCCAGCAGGTGCTGGGCCACCACACTGCCGACGTATCCCGCGCCACCCGTCACCAGGTACTTCATGAAGTCGCTACCTCTCGCAGTCGCTCGGCCGCGCGCTCCGGCGGCACGTCGTTGATGAACACGCTCATGCCGGACTCGGAACCCGCGAGGAACTTCAGCTTGCCGGAAGTACGGCGGATGGTGAAAAGCTCGAGGTGGAGCGCGAAGTCGTCCCGCGTCACCCCGGTGAACTCGTCGAGCGCGCCGAACGGGGCCTGGTGCCAGGCCGCGATGTACGGCGTCGGGGGCTCGGCCACGGGGTCCTCCCCTCCGTCCCGCGTGTCGAAGATCCGGTCGAAGCGTCTCAAGAGTTCCAGGTATACCCGGGGGAACTCTGTGCGTGCCGCCTCGTCGAGCGCGAGCAGATCGGGCACGCGGCGCTTGGGATACAGGTGGACCTCGTACGGCCAGTGGGCCGCGTACGGCACGAAGGCCGCCCAGTGTTCACCCTCAAGGACGACCCGCTCCCCGGCGAGTTCCCGCTCCAGCACCGCATCGAACAGGTTCTGCCCGCCGGTGGCCTCCTTGTGGGCGGCGAGCGAGCGGAGCATCAGCGCGGTGCGCGGGGTGGTGAAGGGGTAGGCGTAGATCTGCCCGTGCGGGTGGCCCAGGGTCACGCCGATCTCGGCCCCGCGGTTCTCGAAACAGAACACCTGCTTGACGGAGGGCAGATGAGACAGCTCGGCCGTGCGGTCGGTCCAGGCGTCCAGCACCAGCCGGGCCTGCTCCTCGGTGAGGCCGGCGAAGGAGGCGTCGTGCTCGGAGGTGAAGCAGACGACCTCGCAGCGGCCGGAGTCGCCGGCGAGGGAGGGGAAGCGGTTCTCGAAGACGACGACGTCGTAGGAGGAGTCCGGGATCTCGCTGAGGCGGTCGCCGCGCGTCGGGCAGAGGGGGCATTCGTCCGGCGGCGGATGGTAGGTGCGGGCCTGGCGGTGCGAGGCGACCGCGACCGAGTCGCCGAGCAGCGGGTCGCGGCGGATCTCGGACGTGGTGACCGTGCGATCCAGCGGACGGCGGTCGGCGGCGTCCCGCACGGTGTCGTCCCGGAGGTCGTAGTAGATCAGCTCACGACCGTCGGCCAGCCGGGTCGAGGTCTTCTTCACGCAAGGCTCCTCTGCGTCCCGCACCCAATCACTCAACACAAACAAACATAACAAACCACAACTCGACAACCTCTTGGTCGATCACAATCAAACAAAGAACACCAGTCAAAGTGTTCAAAAACTCAACACGGCGGCGTAGGTTCCGCATGGATCAGTTCGCGCAACGAAGCGAGTTCTCATGCAAAGCCCAACAGAAGTGCCCACCTACCTGGCGGCGGAGCTACGGCTCCCCACCAACTGGCTGGACTACACGATCCTGGCGATCTACTTCGTCGTCGTCCTCGGCATCGGCTTCGCGGCTCGCCGCTCGGTGCGGACCAGCCTCGACTTCTTCCTGTCCGGACGCTCGCTGCCCGCCTGGATCACCGGCCTCGCCTTCATCTCGGCGAACCTGGCGGCCACCGAGATCCTCGGCATGGCCGCGAACAGCGCCCAGTACGGCGCCTACACCGTGCACTGGTACTGGATCGGCGCCATCCCCGCCATGGTCTTCCTGGGCCTGGTGATGATGCCCTTCTACTACGGCAGCAAGGTCCGCTCGGTCCCCGAGTTCCTGCTGCTGCGCTTCGACAAGGCCGCACACCTGCTCAGTTCGATCCTGTTCGCGTTCGCCGCCATCCTGATCGCGGGCGTCAACCTCTACGCCCTCGCCATCGTCGTCGAGGCGCTGCTCGGCTGGCCGCAGTGGGTGGCCATCGTCGTCGCCGGCGCCTTCGTACTCGCGTACATCACGCTCGGCGGTCTGTCCTCGGCGATCTACAACGAGGTGCTGCAGTTCTTCGTGATCCTCGCCGCCCTCATCCCGATCACCGTGCTCGGCCTGAAGAAGGTCGGCGGCTGGGGCGGCCTGACCGACAAGCTGACCGCCACCCACGGCCAGCACTTCACCAGCGCCTGGGGCGGCACCGGCATCGGCAGCGTCAACCCGCTCGGCGCCAACTGGCTGACCATCGTCCTCGGCCTCGGCTTCGTGCTGTCCTTCGGCTACTGGACCACCAACTTCGCCGAGGTGCAGCGCGCCCTGTCCGCGAAGAACCTCTCCGCCGGGCAGCGCACGCCGCTGATCGCCGCCTACCCGAAGATCTTCATCGTCTTCCTCGTGATGATCCCGGGCCTGGTCGCCGCCGCGCTCGTCCCGAAGATCGGCACCTCCGGCTCCGGCCTGCAGTACAACGACGCCATTCCCTACCTGATGCAGGAGCTGCTGCCCAACGGCGTGCTCGGCATCGCGGTCACCGGCCTGCTGGCCGCCTTCATGGCGGGCATGGCGGCGAACGTGTCGTCCTTCAACACGGTGTTCACGACCGACATCTGGGCCAAGTACGTGGTGCGCGGCCGCGAGGACGCCTACTACGTCCGCTTCGGCCGCCTGATCACCGTGGTCGGCGTCTGCGCCTCCGTCGGCACGGCGTTCCTGGCGTCCTCGTTCTCGAACATCATGAGCTATCTGCAGACGCTGTTCTCCTTCTTCAACGTGCCGATGTTCGTGGTCTTCATCGTCGGCATGTTCTGGAAGCGCGCGTCCGCCAAGTCCGGGTTCTGGGGCCTGCTCGCCGGTACGACGGCCGCGATGATCAACTACTTCGTGCTCTACAAGAAGGGGATCATCTCCATCCCCTCCGACCAGGGCGCGAACTTCGTCTCGGCCATCGCCGGCTTCGTCGCCGGTGCGGTCGTCATGTTCGCCGTCTCCCTGTTCACCAAGCCGAAGCCGGCGCAGGAACTGCAGGGCCTGGTCTACGGCACCCGTTCCCCCGGCATGTCCGAACCGCCCGCGAAGGGCGACGACGCCTGGTACCGCAGGCCCGCCCTGCTGGGCTGGGGCGCGGTCGTCCTTGCCGCCGCCTGCTACATCCCGTTCTCGTTCTGACGCGGGAGGATGAGGAAACCATGACCGAGCACCCCGACCGCCCTCACTACACCGAAGGCGACGTCCAGCGGGAAGTCACCGAGCTGGAGGGCAAGTCCGCGACAGCGGCCCGGATCTTCGACCTGCGCCGCATCATCGGCGGCCTGTTCGTGGTCTACGGCGTCATCGTCACGATCGCCGGCATCACCGACTCCCAGTCGGCCATCGACAAGGCCCAGGGAGTCAACATCAACCTCTGGACCGGGATCGGGATGCTGCTGCTGGGCGTCTTCTTCCTGGCCTGGCTGAAGCTGCGGCCGACTCCCCCGCCGCTTCCTCCGGAGGGTTCGGAGGAGGGTCCGGGGGTGGTCGAGCGGTAACGGTGCCGACGGGGCGTGGGCGGGTGCCGGGCCGGCCGTCGTGGCGGGTCGCGCGGTTCCCCGCGCCCCCGAGGGGTTGTCGCCACCGCTATGGCGTCGGGCCCGGGGTCTCCCGTAGGGGGGCTGCTCGGTCCAGGAGGCCTGTTCGGGCCGCCAGGGCCGCTGCCTCCAGACGGGAACCCACGCCCAGCTTCATCAGCACCCGCTGCACATGTGTCCGCGCGGTGCTCGGCGCGATCCCCATGCCCGCCGCGATCAGCCGCGTGTCCTCCCCGTCGGCCACCCGCACCAGCACCTCCACCTCGCGCGGCGTGAGCATCTCCAGGAGCCGCTGCGCCTCGTCGTCGGGTTGCGCGACCGGATGGAGCAGTTCGCCGAACGCCCCCTGCAGCAACTGCGGGGCCACCGCCGCCTCCCCGGCGCGGGCCTTGACGATGGCCCGCTCGACCCCCTCGATCCGCTCGTCGTGCCGGACGTATCCCGACGCACCCGCGGCGAAGGCCGCCGCGATACCGCGCGGCGAGGGCACGGGGCCCAGCACCAGCATCGCGACCTGCGGCCGCTCCCTCTTGATCTTCACCACCGGGTCGAAGGCGCCCGGCTCGGCCGGCGCCGCCGTGCCCAGCAGGCACACCTCCGGCGCCCGTGCGATCACCAGGTCCGCCGCACCCGCGGCCGGTGCCGCCGCGGCCAGTACCCGGTGTCCGCGCAGCTTCAGCGCCGACGCCAACGCCTCCGCGAGCAGGCGATGGTCGTCGACGACCATGAGCCGCACTCCCATAGAGCAACCCCCCAGTCCCCCCCATGGATGCCCCACTATGGACGCCCACCGGTCCGCAAGGACAGAGGGCCCCCCGGCACCTCGCCCTTCATGCCCCCGGAAGCTACACGCTTGTTCGACGTCGCGCCGCCTCTACCGAGGAGAAGTGCCCCGGATCGATGAAATCCGGGGCACTTCTCGGTAAGTCACCCATTCGGGCGAGAGCGGGGGGCGGGCCGCAGGGCCCGCCGGCCGGTCAGCCCTTCGTGCCGAACGCCAGGACCAGGTACTCCTTCAGGCTCGACTTCCTCGTCGAGGTGTAGATCTGGGACATGTACAGCCGTCCGTGCCCGAAGAGGATCTCCGCGTACTCCGGCAGCATGCTGCCCTCCGCCTGCCGCATGCTCAGGGGGTTCTCCAGCAGCGTGGTCGTCTTGAAGCTGCCGCCGTCGATGCTGACGATCTGACCGCCCTTGTCGTAGGGCGGCCGCTTGTAGGCGAGCAGGTTCCCGCCGTCCATGCGCAGCGGCGAGAGCGTGGCGTTGTCGCCCGCCTCCACGCGCTGACCGGTCTGCTTGCCGGTGTTCAGGTCGAAGGCGACGATCTCGTTGGTACGGCTGAGGTCGGTGGACCCGTCGAGCTCCTCGGTCGGCAGGTAGAGCTTGCCGTTGCCGGCGACGATCTGGCGGCAGTCCTCGACGTGGCTGATCCCGTCGCAGCGGCCGCCGTAGGTCTTGCCGGGCGCCGAGATACGGGCGAGCAGCTTGCCGGTCCGGTAGTCGAGGGAGAAGTAGTCCGAGACGCCGCTGCCGTCACCGGCGCTGTCACCGACGTCGGCGGCCACCACCAGCGGGTCGGTGGAGACGACGGCCGCGTACTCGATCCCCGCGTCCATCTTGTACTCGGAGATCACCTTCCCGGACTTCGGGTCGAGGTTCTGGATGTGCAGCTGCCGGTTGCCGTAGTCGCCGCACTTGCGCACCGCGACCAGCTTGGCACCGCCGCCGTACCCCGCGTCGTAGCAGGTGTCGCCCGGCTTCGGCTGCCACAGCACCTTGCCGGAGTCCAGGTCGAACGCCGCCCCGCCGTCGGTGCTGCCGAGCGCGACGGTGTGCTGAGCGACGGTCAGGTTACTGAAGTTGACCGGGTAGTCACCGGACTTGGCCGACTTCGTCCACAACTGCTTGCCCGCGTCGAGGTCGATGCCGGCGACCAGGGTGCAGCCCGGGTAGCTGCCCTGCGCGGGCTGCTTCGGGCGGTAGGCGATCGCCGTCCGGTTGTCCGAGTTGACGTGATCGGTGGTCGCGCAGACCGGGCCCGGGAGCTTGATCGTCCAGGCCTTGGTGCCCTTGACGGGGTCGTATCCGACGATCTCGGAGACGCCGGTCTTGGCGTACACCTTGTCTGTGAGCCAGGAACCGGTGGTGCTGACGCCCTCCTTGGTGACGGGCAGCGGGACGTCGAAGAGGCGCGTGGCCGCGGGGTCGGCCGGCACCTTCTCCTTGGCGCCGGTGGACCCGCCCGTGGCACCGCCGTCGCCGTTCTTGCCGCCGGTACCGCCGCTGGAGGAGGCGGTGTCGTGCTTCTTGCCGTCGCCCCCGGAGGACTTGGCGTACCAGACGCCGCCGCCGATGATCAGCGCGATGACGGTGACCGCCGCGACGACGATGAACAGCGTGGCGTTGTTGCGGCCGGAGCCGGCCGGCCCCGCCTGCGGCTGCATCGGCACGGTCGGCGGCGGGCCCGGGTAGCCGTACCCCGGCTGCGCCGGCTGCAAGGGCTGGGTCGGCTGCGCGTACGGGTTCTGCGGCTGGGCGCCGTAGCCGGGCGGCTGCTGACCGTAGGCCGGGGGCTGGGTGGCGTACGGGTTCTGCGGCGCGGCGGGGTAGCCGTAGCCGGGCTGCGGCGTCGGCGGCTGGGGCACCGGGGCGCCTTGCGGGTAGCCGTAGCCGGGCTGCGGCGTCGGCGGCTGGGGCACCGGGGCGCCTTGCGGGTAGCCGTAACCGGGCTGCGGCGACTGCGCGGGCGGGCCGGCCGGGGGCGCGGGCGGGGTGGCCGGGGGCGTCGGCGGCTGGTCCTCAGGCGCGTTCTGCCCGCCCGCCGGGGTCTGCGGGTTCTGCGGCGTCTGCGGGGTCTGCGGGTCCGGGGGGCCGTAACCGCCCTGCTGCGGGGGCTGGTTCGGCGGCGGAGGGGGCGGCTGGGTCATGGGAGCGGATTCCTCGGTGAAGCTCGGAAGGCCGTACGGCGGACGGGACTGGGGACTCTGGGCGAGGACGCGTGCGCCGGGCTCAGTTGCCGAAGGCCATCATCAGCTTCTCCTTGGAGTCGTCGTTGCCGGACAGCCGGCCGGAGGAGATGTAGAACCGTCCGTCCGTCCAGTCCACGACGCCGTCGTAGAAGGTGTTCTCGATGTCGGCGGTGCCCTTGGGGTTCTGCAGGAGCCGGGTGGCCTTGTGCGAGGAGCCGGTGAGCGGGATCGACACGACCTGGCCGCCCGCGTCGTACGACGGCTCCACGTACGCGACGAGCTTGCCGCCCTCGACCTTCATCGGGGCCATCGGCTCGTCGGCGGGCGACTTGACACGCCACTTCGCCTTGCCGTCGGCGAGGCTGATCGCGACGATCTCGTTGGCGCTGCTGAGGGAATCCGTCGGCAGGTACAGCGTGTCGGCGTCGACCGCGACACCCTGACAGCCCTGCAGGTCACGCTCCAGGATCGCCCAGCCGCAGCGGGGGGCGAACTTCTCGTTCACCTTGACCTCGGAACGGAACTTGCCGTCCTTGGTGAAGGTCGAGATGTTCCAGGTCTTCTTCTCCTGGTTGGTCAGGTACACCACGAGCGGGTCCACGGAGTACGTCCGGGAGACCTGCCAGCCCTTCTTGACCGGCTGGGTCCACTTCACCTTGCCGGTGGCCGGGTCGAGTTCCTGGATCTCGTCGTGCGCGTTGTCGGTGCCGGCGCCGCAGGAGGCGACCTGGACCAGCCGGTTCGTGCCGCCGGCGAACGCGGTCGGGAAGCAGGCCGCACCGTACTTCTTCTTGTCGTACAGCTTCTTGCCGCTGCCGATGTCGTACGCCGTGCCCGACTGCGAACGGCCCACCATCAGGGTCTTGCCGCTCACGGTCAGTTCGACGCTGAGCGCGCTGTCGAACAGCGCGCCGTCGGCGACCTCGGCGTGCCAGCCCTTCGCGCCCGTCTCCAGGTCGATCTGCTGAAGCTGGTTGCACTTGGCGTGGCTGCCCGAGCTGTTCATGTACGCCACGACGATCTTGCCGTCGGCCGACTGGTGCTTGGTGGCCGCGCAGATCTTCTGCGGGAAGCCGATCGGGCCCCAGGCGGTCTTGCCGTCGGCGGCGCCGAAGGCGAAGACCTGCTTGTACGCCGCCTTCACCGCGGTCTTGCCGGTGATCCACATGCCGGGGGCGTCGGCACCGGAACCGGGGGCGTCCGGGGCCGACTTGTACCAGAGCACCTTGGCCTCACCGGCCTGCCGGTCCTCGTTGAGGTCCTCCGGGTCGTCGCCGCCCGCGTTCCCACCGGATGCCGTCGGCGAGGCCGAGGCGGAGGCGGACTGCTTGCCGTCGTCGCTCTGCTGGGCGACGGGCTT
This sequence comes from Streptomyces sp. NPDC048514, assembly GCF_043199955.1. Classification (NCBI taxonomy): domain Bacteria; kingdom Bacillati; phylum Actinomycetota; class Actinomycetes; order Kitasatosporales; family Streptomycetaceae; genus Streptomyces; species Streptomyces sp. NPDC048514. The sequence continues at coordinate 273,963 of NZ_JBICWT010000004.1, forward strand.
CTTCCCGCCGCCGTCGCCGCCGCCGGTGACGGCGTACACGGTGCCGCCGATGACGAGCAGCGCGGCCACCGCGGCACCGATGATCAGCGCCGGCTTCGTCTTGGAGGCGGGCTTGCCCCCGAGGGGGGCGCCGGGCGCGGTACCGGGCGCACCGGGGTACGGCTGCTGGGGCGCGTATCCGTAACCGGGCTGCGGCGCCGCGCCGTAGGGACCCGGCTGCTGCTGCGGGTAGCCGTACGGGCCCGGTTGCTGCGGCTGCTGCGGGTATCCGTAGGGGCCGGGGGCGCCGGGAGCGGCCGGCGCGCCGTACGGGCCGGGCTGCTGCGGGTAGCCGTAGCCGGGCTGGGGTTGCGGGGGGCCGGCGGGTGGCTGGGCCGGAGGCGGCGGCGTGGCGGGTGCGCCGCCCTGCGCCGGCGGCGTCTGCGGGGGGCCGAATCCACCACCCTGCGGCGGCTGGTCCTGTGGCGCTCCGAAGCCACCCTGCGGCGGCTGGTTGGGCGGCTGAGTCATCAGCGCTCTTCCCCCTCGTTCACTGATTTTTAGCCACGCCCTGAGGTTCGTGAATCACCCAAGGTCGTACTCAGAAAGTTCTCAGACGGCTCTTTCTATCACCCGGCACCGACAGCGCACGGTCCCCCGTCCGCCGCTGTTCCCAAGGGAGAACCCGCCCGTGATGCCCCCGTTACGCGCCTTCACGCCCCCTTCACGCCCCGCGCGCAACGGCCGATTCGAGCGGGCGCGCACGGCGGGCGCACGCACCGGGCCGCAGGTGTGCGTCACCGGTGCGAGCGCTCCCCGCCACCTCGCGTGTTACGCGTCCTCGGCCAGTTCCAGCCAGCGCAGCTCCAGTTCCTCGCGCTCCCCGGCGAGATCCCGCAGCTGGGCGTCCAGTTCGGCGACCTTCGCGAAGTCGGTGGCGTTCTCGGCGATCCGGGCGTGCAGCTTGGACTCCTTCTCGGAGACCTTGTCCAGCTGCCGCTCGATCTTCTGGAGTTCCTTCTTGGCGGCACGCTGGTCGGCGGCGCTCTTCTCCGAGGTGGCCGGCTTGGGCGCCGCGGCGGCGGCCTGTGTGGCGACGGCCTCCTCCATGCGCTGCCGCCGCTCCAGGTACTCGTCGATACCGCGCGGCAGCATCCGCAGCGCGCCGTCGCCGAGGAGGGCGAAGACCCGGTCGGTCGTGCGCTCGACGAAGAACCGGTCGTGGGAGATGACGATCATGGATCCGGGCCAGCCGTCGAGGACGTCCTCGAGCTGGGTGAGGGTCTCGATGTCGAGGTCGTTGGTGGGCTCGTCCAGGAAGAGGACGTTGGGCTCGTCCATGAGCAGGCGCAGCAGCTGGAGCCGGCGGCGCTCACCACCGGAGAGGTCTCCCACCGGCGTCCACTGCTTCTCCTTGCCGAAGCCGAACGTCTCGCACAGCTGCCCGGCCGTCATCTCGCGCCCCTTGCCGAGGTCGACGCGCTCGCGGACCTGCTGCACGGCCTCCAGGACCCGCAGGGTGGGGGCGAGTTCGGTGACCTCCTGGGAGAGGTAGGCGAGCTTGACGGTCCGGCCGGCGGCGATACGGCCGCCCGCCGGCTGCTCCTCGCCCTCCGTGCGGGCCGCCGCCGCCATGGCGCGCAGCAGGGAGGTCTTGCCGGCGCCGTTCACGCCGACGAGGCCGATGCGGTCGCCGGGCCCGAGCTGCCAGGTCACGTGCTTGAGCAGCACCTTCGGACCGGCCTGCACGGTGACGTCCTCGAGGTCGAAGACGGTCTTGCCGAGCCGCGAGGAGGCGAACTTCATCAGCTCGCTGCTGTCCCGGGGCGGCGGCACGTCCGCGATCAGCTCGTTGGCGGCCTCCACCCGGAAGCGCGGCTTGGACGTACGGGCGGGCGCGCCGCGCCGCAGCCAGGCCAGCTCCTTGCGGATGAGGTTCTGCCGCTTGGCCTCCTCGGTCGCCGCGATCCGCTCGCGCTCCGCGCGCGCGAAGACGTAGTCCGAGTAACCGCCCTCGTACTCGAACACGTCACCGCGCTGGACGTCCCACATGCGCGTGCACACCTGGTCCAGGAACCACCGGTCGTGGGTCACGCACACCAGGGCCGAACGCCGGTTCCGCAGGTGCTGGGCGAGCCAGGAGATGCCTTCGACGTCGAGGTGGTTGGTGGGCTCGTCGAGGACGAGCATGTCCTGCTCGTCGATGAGCAGCTTGGCGAGCGCGATCCGGCGCCGCTCGCCACCGGACAGCGGACCGATGACGGTGTCGAGGCCCTTCGGGAAGCCGGGCAGGTCCAGCCCGCCGAACAGCCCGGTCAGTACGTCCCGGACCTTGGCGTTGCCGGCCCACTCGTGGTCGGCCATGTCACCGATGACCTCGTGCCGGACGGTGGCGGCGGGGTCGAGGGAGTCGTGCTGGGTCAGCACGCCGAGGCGCAGTCCGCCGGAGTGGGTGACCCGCCCGGTGTCGGCCTCCTCCAGTTTGGCGAGCATCCGGATGAGAGTGGTCTTGCCGTCGCCGTTGCGTCCGACGACCCCGATCCGGTCCCCTTCCGACACACCGAGCGAGACGCCGTCCAGCAGGGCACGGGTGCCGTACACCTTGCTGACGTTCTCGACATTGACCAGGTTGACGGCCATTTCACTCCTGTGCACGGGGCTGGATCGACGTGCGGCTCCGCCGCGTGGGTCAGCCTTCTAGCCTAGGGCCTCGGGGGGTGGCGGCGGCGCGCGAGGGGGCGGTCACTCTCCGTGATGACGTCGCCGGACCTGGCCCGCCCGGCATGGGCGCCCACCGGGTCCCGGCCGGCGCGCGGCGGCCCCCTTGTCGACGCCTCGGCGCCCCTGCCGCCGCTGTCAGCGTCCCTGGAGGACCGTCGCCCCCGGCACCGGCCCCGCCGCCGTGCGTACCGTCCGGCAGGTGCCCGAGGACCGCAGCGCTTCCGCCACCATTTCCGCCGTCCCGGCGTCGCGGGTGAGGAACGCGGTGGTGGGGCCGGAGCCGGAGACCAGGGCGGTGAGCGCGCCCGCCGCCCGTCCGGCCTGAAGCGTGCCGGCCAGCTCGGGGAAGAGGGAGAGGGCCGCGGGCTGGAGGTCGTTGGTGACGGCCGCCGCCAGCGCGTCCGGGTCGCCCTTGGCGAGCGCCTCCAGCAGGCCCTCGGAGGCCACCGGCTCCGGGATCTCCCGGCCCTCGGCCAGCCGGTCGAACTCGCGGAAGACCGCCGGCGTGGACAGCCCGCGCCCGGCCATCGCGAACACCCAGTGGAAGCTCCCGCCGACCTCCAGGGCGGTCAGCCGCTCACCGCGACCGACGCCCAGCGCCGCCCCGCCCACCAGGCTGAACGGGACATCGCTGCCCAGCTCGGCGCAGATGTCGAGGAGTTCGGCGCGTGAGGCGCCGGTGCCCCACAGCGCGTCGCAGGCGAGCAGCGCGCCCGCGCCGTCCGCGCTGCCACCCGCCATGCCGCCGGCGACCGGGATGTCCTTGGCGATGTGGAGGTGGACGGCCGGTTCGAGGCCCCGGCGCGCGGCGAGCGTGATCGCCGCGCGCGCGGCGAGATTGGTGCGGTCCAGGGGCACCTGGCCGGCGTCGGGGCCCTCGCAGGTGACGCGCAGTTCGTCGGCCGGGGTGACGGTGACCTCGTCGTACAGGCCGACGGCGAGGAAGACGTTGGCGAGGTCGTGGAAGCCGTCGGGGCGGGCGGCGCCGACCGCGAGCTGGACGTTGACCTTGGCGGGGACGCGGACCGTGACGCTCACTGCTGACGGGCTCCTTGGTGTGCGGGCGTTGTCGACGTTGCGCGGCGTGGCTCGGCCTGGCTCGGCGTTGCTCGATTCGGCTCGGCGTCGCTCGGCGTTGCCCGATTCGGCTCGGCGTTGCCCGGGCTTGCTCGGCCTGGCTCGGCGTTCACCGACCCGGCTCGGCCATGCTCGGCGTTATCCGACCCGGCTCGGCCTTGCTCGGTTGTCGAGGTGCTGTCCGGTGCAGGCCTGCGCTATCCGGGGCGCTGGTGGTTCTCGGCGATGCGGGCGAACTCCTCGACCGTCAGGGACTCCCCGCGCGCCTGCGGCGAGACTCCGGCCGCCGTCAGGGCGGCCTCCGCCGCCGCCGCGGACCCGGCCCAGCCGGCCAGCGCCGCCCGCAGCGTCTTGCGGCGCTGCGCGAACGCCGCGTCGACCACCGCGAAGACCTGCTTCCTGGTGGCCGTCGTCTTGATCGGCTCGGCGCGCCGGACGAGCGAGACCAGGCCGCTGTCGACGTTCGGCGCGGGCCAGAAGACGTTGCGGCCGATGGCACCGGCCCGCTTCACCTCGGCGTACCAGTTGGCCTTGACCGACGGCACGCCGTACACCCGGGAACCCGGCGCGGCGGCGAGCCGGTCGGCGACCTCGGACTGCACCATCACCAGCGTCCGCTCGATGCCGGGGAAGGTCTCGAGCATGTGCAGCAGCACCGGCACGGCGACGTTGTACGGGAGGTTCGCCACCAGGGCGGTCGGCGCGGGGCCGGGCAGCTCGGTGACCTGCATGGCGTCGGAGTGGACCAGCGCGAACCGGTCGGCGCGCTCCGGCATGCGCGCCGTGATGGTCGCGGGCAGCGCGGCGGCCAGCACGTCGTCGATCTCGACGGCGGTGACCCGGTCGGCGGCCTCCAGCAGCGCGAGGGTGAGGGAGCCGAGCCCCGGGCCGACCTCGACGACCACGTCGTCGGGGCGGACGCCGGCGGTCCGGACGATACGGCGGACCGTGTTGGCGTCGATCACGAAGTTCTGGCCGCGCTGCTTGGTGGGACGGACACCGAGCGCTGCCGCGAGTTCACGGATGTCGGCCGGGCCGAGGAGGGCGTCAGGGGTGGGGCTGCTCACGGGACAAGGGTACGGGGGTGGGATCGGCCGGATCGCCAGGTCCCCGGCGCCAAGGCAGAACGGCCCCGCTCCCGGGCAGGGCCGGGCCGCCGGCGCCAAGGCAGAACCGGGGTCCCGCCGGCGGGGTCGGGCCGCCGGCGCCAGGGCAGAACCGGGTCCTGCGGGCGGGGGCCGGGCCTCGCACAGACGTACCTCGTACGGCAGACGCCCCTCGTGCGGCGCCCCGGGCCTCGTGCGACGGCCCGGGCCTCGCGCGGCGCCCCGGGCCTCGTACGGCTGGCCCGGGCCTCGTGCGGCTGGCCCGGCCGCGCGCGTGGCCGGGCCTGGCGCACCCGGCAAGTCAGCTGTGCAGGCGGGCGCCGCAGTGGGGCCAGGGGGTCGCCCCGCGGCTGGTGTAGAGCTTCTTCGCGCGCTCCGTCTGCTCCTGCGCGGACGCGTCCTGCGGCCGGCCGTGGCCGCCGAGGCTGTGCCAGGTGCGGCTGTCGAACTGGTAGAGCCCGCCGTAGGTCCCCGAAGGGTCGACCGCGTGCGGGCGCCCGCCGGACTCGCACACGGCCAGGGCGTGCCAGTTCAGGTGGTCGGCGCCGTGCACGGAGGGCGGCAGCGGCTTGGTGCCCACCTTCACCAGCTGCTTGCGCGGGAGCCGCACCACCTCGGACTTCTCCCGGCGTGGTCTCTGCCGGACCCCGTTGACGGTACGCACGAGGTAGCTGGTCCGCCGCAGTCCGGGCTGCCCGGGTTCCGCCACGACCTCGGTGCCCTTGAAGAGGGAGGGGTCCTCGGTCCGCTCGGTCTCGTACGGGATCCGCTCCTCGCGCACCTCCCGGCTGCCTCTCACCCGCAGCACGGTCACCGTCTGCCCGTCGCGCGGGAAGCTGTCGAGCGGGACGGAGGTGGTGTCCTGGCCGCGCAGCGTGATCCCGGCCTCCTCGACGGCCTCGCGGACGGTGGCCGCGTTGGTGCGGACGGCGCGGGTCCGTCCGTCCGCCATGATCGTCACGGCGCGCTCCGTACGCACGTCGAGCGCGAGCCCGGCGCGTCCGATGCTCTGGGAGCGCGAGGTGGACAGGTACGCGCCCTCCGCGCGGACGCCGATCTCGTCCAGCGCCCCTTCCACGGTGCGCGCCGTCGTCCAGACCTCGTGCCGCCGGCCGTCCAGAGTGAGCCGCACGGGGCGCCCGTAGCGCACAGCGACCTCATCGCCGCTGGTGAGCGCCGCGTTGGGGGCGGGAGCGATCATGTCGTGCGCCCCCACGCGTACGCCCTCCTCGGCGAGCAGCTCGGTCACGTCGTCGGCGAAAGTGTGCAGCGAGTGCTCTCTGCCGTCGACGCTCAGCTCGATCGCCTTGTCCTCGGCGACGAACGCCGTGGTGCCGCCGGCCAGGAACGCGACGACCAGTGCCTGCGGCAGCAGACGCCGTACGGCGGACTCGGGCCGCTCGGCGGAGCGCGTCCTGCGCCGGCGCGCGGCCCGCCCGCTCCCTCCGGCCCGCACACCCGCTTCAGCCGCCGCCGCGACGGCGTACGCGTCGGGCTCGGACGCGCCGTCGCCGCGCGCCTGCGCTGCGCGCGCCTCCTCGGCCGGCGCGCTTCCGCCCTGCCGCGGGAACACCGGCTCGGTCCCGTGCCCGTGCACCGGCGCCATGTGCACCGGCGCCCCGGACGACGCCGGCGGCGCCGTCTCGTACGCGGGCCGGTAGGTGTCCTCGTACGCCGCCGGCCGGTACGTGTCCTCGTGCGCCAGTGCGTACGGAAGCGTCTCCGCGTCGTGCAGGCCGGACCACGCATCGCCGTGCGGGCCGGGCCACGCACCGCCGGGCGGGCCGGCCCACGCGCCGCCTGGCAGGCCGGGCGGCGCGGCGTAGGGGCCGTACGCCTCATAGGTCTCGAACTGCGAGTTGCTCACGCCGACGCGCTCCAGAGGGCCAGAGGGGTCCGGATCGGGCCTCCGCAACCTAGCGGAGCGTGCGTCACTCTCCAAAGCGGCACGACTACTCTCCGTGCCGCTCGAACCCGAACTCGGGGCGCCTGAGCGTTACCTGACGGTTACGATCCCTGCACGTTCAGTAATCGAAGGCGCGGGCGGTGTTCGCGCCCAGCGCCGTCGCCAGCGCGTCTTCGTCGATGCCGCGGACCGTGGCCATCGCCCGGACCGTGACCGGAATGAGATACGGGGCGTTGGGCCGTCCGCGGTAGGGGGCGGGGGTCAGGAAGGGCGCGTCGGTCTCCACGAGGACCAGTTCCAGCGGGGCGACGGCGAGCGCGTCCCGCAGATTCTGCGCGTTCTTGAAGGTGACGTTGCCGGCGAAGGACATGAAGTAGCCCTCGCGGGCGCAGATCGCGGCCATCTCGGCGTCGCCGGAGTAGCAGTGGAAGACGGTGCGCTCGGGGGCGCCCTCCTCCTTCAGGACGCGCAGGACGTCGGCGTGGGCGTCGCGGTCGTGGATGACGAGCGCCTTGCCGTGCCGCTTGGCGATCTCGATGTGCGCGCGGAAGGAGCGCTCCTGCGCCGACTTGCCCTCGGGGCCGGTGCGGAAGTGGTCCAGCCCGGTCTCACCGACGGCCTTCACCGGCGCCAGTGCGGCCAGCCGGTCGATCTCGGCGAGAGCCTCGTCCAGCGCCGCCTCGCCGCCGGGCTCGCGGGCGCCCTGCCGGGACCAGCCGTCGGGGTCGCCGTGGACGATCCGCGGGGCCTCGTTGGGGTGCAGGGCGACGGCCGCGTGCACGTTCGGGTGGGCCGCCGCGGTCCGCGCCGCCCACCGCGAGCCGTTGACGTCGCAGCCGACCTGCACGACCGTCGTCACGCCCACCGACGCCGCCTTGGCGAGGCCCTCCTCGACCGTGCCCGACTGCATGTCGAGGTGGGTGTGGGAGTCGGCGACGGGCACCCGCAGGGGCGCCGGAAGCGGCGGGGCCGCGTTCTTGCCGCTCTTGTCACTCTTGTCGCTCTTGTCGCTCTCGTCGTTCCTGGAGCTCTGGCCGGCGTTCGAAGGCATGCCCCGAATCCTACGAAAGGGGCATGCCCACGCCGGCGGGTGTCCCGTCCGGCCGGCCCTGCGTGGGGATCGGCCGGTCAGCCCGCCTTGCGCTGGAACGCGTGGAGGAGATCGGACAGGTGCCAGTGGTGCGGCTCGCGGGGCCGCGCCTGCGCCTCCGGTATCTCCACGGTGCCCCCCTGGGGCGCGTGGTGCGGCTGCGCCGCGCTGCGCACCGACGAGACCTGCCCCGCGCGCATGATCCGCACGACGTGGCCGTCGCAGTTCTGGCAGCTCGGCCGGCTCAGCGGCGAGGGCACGACGCGGCCGTCGGTCACGTACCGCACGAACTCCTGCCCGTCGCCGTCGGTGTGGTGCTCTATCGCGTACGACTGCTCCCAGCCGTGCCCGCAGCGCATGCAGGCGAACGAATACGACTCGTGTACGACGGCTGTGGCCGAACCGCGAAGACCGGTCTGCCCTGCGATGTCACTCATGCCAGCTCCTCTTGTCCGCTGGACAAGCGCCCCGGTGCCGGGATTCCCCCGGGGGACTCTGGGGCGTGGGACGGGTGCGTCCCTTCGCCCAGTGGACGCTTCCGGTGACCGGAACGCATCAGACCTGTCGAGTGTTGGATGCGATTTGGGCGTTCCTTGCCGGAACGGGCCTCTCGGCCCCGTCTGCGCTTTGCCATCGGCGACAGCCTTTTGCCGTCCCATGGGGCATACGCTCACCCGAGACCGGCCTTGCTCAGAGTGCCGATTCACGCAGGTCAGGGGGCGCACTCGCAGGCATGGCGCACGACGCCCGCGAGCGCTCCGCGCGCCGGGAGGCGCACGACCGTCCATCCAAGACCGGCTGCCCGCTACCCGCGCCCGCCCCCGCTCGACACCGGCACCGGCACCGGCACCGGCAGGACCGAACCGGACCGCACGCAACCGGACCGGACCGCACGCAACCGGACCGCACGCAACCGCACCGCACCGCACCGCACCCGCGGCCGTACCGCCGCTCCGCGGACCCCGCTCACTCTCCCGCGCGCTTGGCCGCGACCACGGCGTCGAAGACCACCCGCTTGGGCAGCCCCGCCTCCACCGCCACCGCCGCGATGGCCTCCTTGCGGCGCTCGCCGGCCTCCTCGCGCACCCGCACCCGGCGGACCAGCTCGCCGGCGTCCAGTTCCTCGGGCCCGGCCTCGGGGGCGCCCTCGACCACGACGGTGATCTCGCCGCGTACCCCCTCCGCGGCCCACCGCGCCAGCTCTGCCAGCGGGCCGCGCCGTACCTCCTCGTACGTCTTGGTCAGTTCGCGGCAGACGGCGGCCCGCCGCTCGGCCCCGAAGGCCTCGGCCATGGCCGCGAGGGTGTCGTCGAGCCGGTGCGGCGCCTCGAAGTAGACGAGGGTCCGCCGCTCGTCCGCGACCTCCCGGAGCCGGGACAGCCGCTCGCCCGCCTTGCGCGGCAGGAAGCCCTCGAAGCAGAACCGGTCGACGGGCAGCCCGGACAGGGCGAGCGCGGTGAGCACGGCGGACGGCCCGGGTACGGCCGTGACCTTGATGTCCTTCTCCACGGCTGCCGCGACCAGCCGGTACCCCGGGTCGGAGACCGACGGCATCCCGGCGTCGGTCACGAGCAGCACGCGCGCGCCGCCGAGCAGCTCCTCGACCAGTTCGGGGGTCCGGGCGGACTCGTTGCCCTCGAAGTACGACACCACGCGGCCCCCCGGCGTCACGCCCAGCCCCTGGGTGAGCCGGCGCAGCCGCCGGGTGTCCTCGGCGGCCACCACGTCGGCGCCGGCCAGCTCCTCGGCCAGCCGGGGCGGCGCGTCCGCGATGTCGCCGATGGGGGTGCCTGCGAGGACAAGGGTTCCAGTCACGCCCCCATACTCCCAGGCAGGCCGCCCCCGCCGGGCACGGGTTCCCGGCACCGGGGATCCGGCGAGTGCCGACCGGTACGCCACATGCACGGGACTCGCACAGAACGGTTCCCTACGATGGCGCGGTGACCAGTACCGCGTCCTCCATGGACCTCCGGCAGGGCCAGGCGCCGCACGACCCGCGGCCGTCGTGGCGGCAGCGGCTGCGCCGATTCGGGTACACCCCGGCGACGGACGCGCCCGAGGGCGACGTACGCGACCGGCTGGTGCCCTCGTACACCGAGCCCAGCCCCCGGCTGTGGCAGGCGCTCGGCGTGCCGCCCGTCCTCGCCGCACGGCTCGCGCGCTGGTCGGGCTGGGGCGGTCCGCTGCTGGTGACGCTGATGGCGGGCCTGATGCGGTTCTGGAACCTGGGCAGCCCGCGCGCGGTGATATTCGACGAGACGTACTACGCCAAGGACGCCTGGGCGCTCGTTCACCACGGCTTCGAGGTCAGCTGGGACAAGTACGGCAAGAACGCCAACGACCTGGTCCTGCAGACGCACGGGCACGTCCGGGTGCCGACGGACCCCGCGTACGTCGTGCACCCTCCGGTCGGCAAGTACGTCATCGGTCTCGGCGAGATGATCTTCGGGTTCGACCCGTTCGGCTGGCGGTTCATGACGGCGCTGCTGGGCACGCTGAGCGTGCTGCTGCTGTGCCGGATCGGGCGCCGGATCTTCCGCTCGACGTTCCTCGGCTGTCTGGCGGGCGCGCTGATGGCGGTGGACGGCCTGCACTTCGTGATGAGCCGGACCTCGCTGCTCGACGGCGTGCTGATGTTCTTCGTGGTGGCCACGTTCGGCTGTCTGGTCGTCGACCGGGACCGGGCACGGGAGAGACTGGCCGCCGCGCTGCCGGCCGGCCCCGACGGGCGGGTGCGCCCGGACGCGGGCGTCGCGGACACGTTCCGCTTCGGTCTGCGCCCCTGGCGCTGGGCGGCCGGCGTGATGCTGGGCCTGGCCATCGGCACGAAGTGGAACGGGCTGTACGTCCTGGTCGCGTTCTGTGTGATGACGGTGCTGTGGGACGTCGGCGCCCGGAAGGTGGCCGGCGCCCGTCATCCGTACGCGGCGGTTCTGAAGTACGACACCGGTCTCGCCTTCCTGGCCACGGTTCCGGTGGCGCTCGTCGTCTACCTCGCCTCCTGGACCGGCTGGATCCTCTCGCCGTCCGACGGCACCGGCGGCTACTACCGCAACTGGGCGGCCAACGACGGCAAGGGCGGCAGCTGGACCTTCCTGCCGGACTGGCTGCGCAGCCTGTGGCACTACGAGCACGAGGTCTACAACTTCCACGTCCACCTGTCGCAGCCGCACACGTACCAGTCCAACCCGTGGAGCTGGATCGTGCTGGGCCGCCCGGTGTCGTACTTCTACGAGTCCCCCTCCCCCGGCGCCGACGGCTGTCCGGCGGACGCCGGCCAGAAGTGCGCGCGGGAGGTGCTGGCGATCGGTACGCCGCTGCTGTGGTGGGTGGCGTGCTTCGCGATCCTGTACGTGCTGTGGCGCTGGGCGTTCCGCCGCGACTGGCGGGCCGGCGCCATCGCCTGCGGCATCGCGGCCGGCTATCTGCCCTGGTTCATGTACCAGGAGCGGACGATCTTCCTCTTCTACGCGGTCGTCTTCCTGCCGTTCCTGTGCCTGGCGGTGGCGATGATGATCGGCGCGATCGTCGGCCCACCGGGCTCCACCGACACCCGCCGGGTGATCGGCGCCTCCGCGGCGGGCGTACTGGTCCTGCTGATCGCGTGGAACTTCATCTACTTCTGGCCCCTGTACACGGGCCAGGCCATCCCCATCGACTCGTGGAGATCGCGGATGTGGCTGGACACCTGGGTCTAGCTGGACGGACACCACGAGGGCGCGGCTGTCGAGCTGCGCCCTCGTGGTGGTGTCGGTCGTTGACGGTCGCCACTGGCCGCGCTCGGACGGCCCAGAGACGGCCCACGGCAGATTCACAGCGGGCCAGCGGCATGTGACGCAAGAGATTCGCCTACGCGATCCCATGAGGTCTGTGATCTTCGGCCTCGCCCGGTGTAGCGTCGCCACAAGTAGTCGTGGTTCCGAAGTCCGTTCGCCCGTGACACACGTCTCGGGCGTCCTTGCTGTTCAGCGCCTCTCCGGACCAAGGCGAGCACCTCCAGATCCCGCATGGTGCGGGATAGCGAATTTCCTTGAGGGAGACAGGCATGGCCAACGGCACCGTCAAGTGGTTCAACGCCGAAAAGGGCTTCGGTTTCATCGAGCAGGACGGTGGCGGCCCCGACGTCTTCGCCCACTACTCCAACATCGACGCCTCCGGCTTCCGCTCCCTGGAAGAGGGCCAGCGAGTCACGTTCGATGTCGGCCAGGGGCAGAAGGGCCCGCAGGCGGAGCACATCCGCCCCGAGTAGCAACGTATGGAGAGACCCCGGCCGGATGGTCAGCGACCGGGGTCTCTTGCTGCCCGGGTGAAAGGGGCACAAGCCAGTGCGCACCCCTGGCAGTGGTCCGCCGCCCCTCCCGGCCTTCTGAACTGCGGCGGAGCATGTCGGAGGACTCCCGCGATACGGAGTGTGCCGCATGCGGGCACACCCCGGCGGCCTGGCTCAGCGCGTCCGCGACGTTGTCCGTGACAGGCTGCCGGGTGCTGGCGTCGTCCGCGCTCATTGCCGTCATGGTTGCCGGCGCCTCGCTCGTAGCGAGAAGCGTGGGCATGGGCGTGGACCGGACTGCGTGCGGATTGCGGGACCGGACATGGCCAGCCGTGAACCGAGTGGAACTCTCGCCCGTGTCCGGCCGTCCCCTTTCGACGTGCCGCATCGGCTTTCGGCAGCCACACCGGCCTGGGACCGCTGCAGACATGGCTCCGACTCGGGCGACTCCCTCGACGGTTGCCGCGGTGGCCGTGTCGATCCGCACGACGAACGCCTGGAGCATCTAACTGCGTGAACCAGGCCCCCGAAGCGAGCACGTGCAACTCGGCACGGAAGGGCTTCCGTTCTGTGCCGACGAGTGCCGCGACCATCGATGTCATCGGCCAATGAAGGATCAATCGGCAGAAAGACGGCCCTGTGGGCCCTGGCAACACTCCTCCGACTGACCCTGCGCCGACGACCGAAGCGCTGACGAGGGCTGCATAGCCCGCGAAGGGGCTGCTCCGACCTCTCGGGGCAGCCCCTTCCCTTTGCCGGAATGTGCGGGAGGAACGGCTATGACCGACCCAGGGCACGTCCTCCGCCGTGGCCGACGCCCTCGGCGCCGCGCGCCTCCGACACCCCTCGCATGCTGCAAACGCACGCGAGTTGTCTGAGTCCGCGCTGACCGGATGTGAGCCGGACAGTCGGCCCTCCTCGTTTTTTCAGTCTGTGCGCGCTATCTGGAAGAGCAGGTCTTGTATTTGACGCCGTACTTCCAGTAAGTCGTGCAGACCTTGTGTGTGTAGACCGGATGCGACCGCGGATACGACCGAGGATATGACCGCGGATACGACCGCGGGTAGGTCGGATACGACCGCGGGTAGGTCGGATACGACCGCGGATAGGTGGGATACGACCGCGGATAGGTCGGCGGGTTGCCGGGCTGCGGCGTCG